>JANNMM010000126.1:0-5127 GCA_031397915.1 Rhodoferax sp.
ATCGACGCCCAGGAAGACAAACCTACTGCGCCGGGTCCCGATGCACCCATCGGATTTTGTCGATCTCCGCCAGTACTTCTGTCGACAGGGAAGTGCCCCAGGCGTCCAGGCATTCATCAAGTTGGGCAACCGAGGTCACACCAATGATGGTGCTCGCCACGCGCCAGTTGGTATAGCAAAACGCCAGGGCCATTTGCGTGGGCGTAAGGCCATGCTGGCGCGCCAATGTGTTGTATTGGCGCGAGGCGGCAAGCGCGTCGGCCCGGCCCCAACGTTGCTTTTGCATGGTTTCAAATTTGGCGAGGCGCGCTTGTTTGGGTGACTGCCCGCCGGTGAAACCCGAGGTGTCGTATTTGCCGGTGAGCTGGCCAAAACCCAGCGGTGAATAGGCCAGGAGCGAAACCCCCAGGCGGCGCAGGCTTTCGTCCAGGCCGTTCTCCACCGTGCGGTTGATCAGGCAAAACGGGTTTTGCACCGTGGCCACGCGCGGCAGATTGTGTTGCGCGGCCAGGCGCACGAACTCGTGCGCGCCATAAGGCGTTTCGTTGGAGAGCCCAATGGTTTTGATTTTGCCGGCCCTGACCAGGTCACCCAATGTTTGCAGTTGCTCGTGGATGGACGTCACCTCGATGTCTTTGGCCGGTTCGAAATAGATCGAGCCAAAAGCGGGCACGTGGCGCACTGGCCAGTGGATCTGGTAGAGGTCGATCACGTCGGTTTTCAGGCGTTTGAGCGAGGCGTTGCAAGAGTCGATGATGTCCTGGGTGGTCACGTCCGAGCGCCCACCGCGCAGCCAAGGGGTGCCGCGCGACGGGCCGGCCACCTTGCTGGCGAGCACCACTTTTTGCCGCGCGCCCGCGTGTTTGGCGAACCAGTTGCCGATGATGGTTTCTGTGGCGCCATACGTCTCGGCACGGGTGGGCACGGCGTACATCTCTGCCGTGTCGATGAAGTTGATGCCGCGGTCAAGTGCGCGATCGAGGATGGCGTGGGACGTGCCTTCGTCAACCTGCTCACCAAAGGTCATGGTGCCCAGACAAATGGGGCTGACGTGCATGTCGCTTTGGCCAAGGAGAACAGATTTCATGGGTGAATGAATGGGGTTGGGTTGATAAAGAGGTGTGGCAAAAGGTTCAGGGCTTGGCGAGAGGTTTGGCAAGGGCTTTGGCCCTGGCTTCCTCTTGCAGGCGCAAGACGCGGCGTTGCACTTTGCCGGTGGTCGTCATGGGCAACGCGTCGACAAATTCGATTTCTTTCGGGTACTCGTAGGGCGCCAGTTTGCCTTTGACGTGTTGCTGCAGTTCGGCCATCAGGTCCGCGTCGAATTGAAATTCACGGCCGGCAGATCGCGCTCTGAGCACCAGGAAATCGGGCGCCAGTACAACGTAGGCCTTGACCAGCGCACCTCGATCGGCGTCTGGTTTGGGTACCACCGCCGCGTTGGCCACCGCCGGGTGTTTGACCAGGCAGTTCTCCACCTCACCCGGGCCAATGCGGTAACCGGCGGCCTTGAACATGTCGTCCGAGCGGCCCTGGTACCAGAGGTAACCATCAGCGTCGCGCGTGGCAATGTCGCCGGTGCGGCACCAGTCACCGCTGTATTTGGCGCGGGTTGCCGCCTCGTTGTTCCAGTAGCCCAGAAAGAACACCGGGTCAGGATCACCGTGGATGTCAAATCGGTGCACCGCCACGTCGCCCGGTTCGTTGACAGCGCATTCCGCGCCCGCGTCGTCGATCACCTTGACGTTGTGTCCCGGATAAGGCCGGCCCATGCTGCCGGGTTTGGCGGGCCAGTATCTCCCGCAGTTGCCGACGATGTAGTTGATTTCTGTCTGGCCGAACATTTCATTCGGGCGCACGCCGAGTTGCCTTTCGCAGTAGTCGAAGACCGCATCACCCACGGCCTCACCCGCGCTCATGATGGCTTGCAGCTTCAGGTTGAACTGCTTTCTCACCGTCGTTTTTGCAGTGCCAGGGAAGGCTTTCATCATCGCTTTCAGGGCGGTTGGGAAGATGAAACTGTGCGTGACACCGCAGTCTTGCATCAGGCGCAAAGCTGTTTCGGGGCTGAAACGGCCGTTGTAGGCAACGATGGGGCGTCCAAAGTAGAGCGTGGGCAGGAGCGCGTCCATCAAACCGCCGGTCCAGGCCCAGTCGGCCGGCGACCAGAACACCGCTTGGGTGGACGTATTGGTTTTGCCGTCAAACCCCAGCCAGTTTTGGCTGGCCACAAAACCGGTGAGGTTGCCGATCAAGGCGCGGTGCGGAATCAAGGCCCCTTTGGGCGGACCGGTGGTGCCGCTGGTGTAGATCAACAGGGCGGCGTCATCGGCCCGGGTTTCGACCCCTTTGAACTGATCCGCCGCACCCGCGAGGCTTGCGCCGTAGGCGGCCGCGCCGGCGTCCAGTGCGGCTTGCCCCACCACCAGGCACTGGCGCAGCAAAGGACAGTTGGCACGCACGGCCTTCACCCCGGGGTAGGCGTCGCTGTCGCAAATCACAGCCACCGCCTGGCCATCACCCAGGCGGTATTCCAGGGCTTCAGGGCCGAAGAGCATTGAAAGCGGCATCGCAACCGCCCCCATTTGAAACACGGCGATATAAGCGACCGCCGTTTCAAAGCGCTGCGGCATGACGATGGCCACCCGGTCGCCGCGCTTCACGCCGGCGGCAAGCAAAACGGTGGAAAGCCGGTTGGCTTGCGCTTGCAATTCACCATACGAGGAACTCAAGGTGATTTCAGCGCCAGGTTCCGGAAAATAAGCCTGAATTGCTATGTTTTTAGCCGTGTCTGGCCGCTCCGCCCACCGCGCGCAACACACCTGGGCCATATTGAATACGTCGGGCACGTGCCAGCGGAACTGGCTGTGCAGGTGGTTGTAGTTGTCCCTGTCTTGACTGACGGCCAACGCGCGCTTATCTATCATCGGGCAAATGTACCAAGCCCTGCGCATTCCCAAAAGCGAATTTGTCCCGATTCGCAACCTCACCTACCACACCCGCGTCTGGGGCGAGCCGAACCCTGCCCTCGCTCCCATGGTCCTGGTACACGGCTGGATGGACGTCGCCGCGTCGTACCAGTTCCTCGTGGACGCGTTTTCGGAGGAGTTTGTCAGGGGCCGCCACATCATCGCCCCCGACTGGCGCGGTTACGGCCTCACCACGGGCGACCCGGTGGACAACTACTGGTTTGCCGACTACCTGGCCGACCTCGATTTTTTGCTGGACCACTACGCGGCCAAAGACCAGCAGGTCGATCTGGTTGGCCACAGTCTGGGCGGCAACGTGGTGATGCATTACGCCGGGGCGCGGCCGCAGCGTATCCGCCGCCTCATCAACCTCGAAGGGTTTGGCACGCCGGCCATGCGCCCGACCAGTGCACCCAAACGGCTCTCAAGCTGGATGGACGAGCTCAAGGCTTATGAGCGAGGCGAGATGGCGTTGAAGGCGTATGACAGCGCCGACGGGGTAGCGCAGCGCCTGATGAAAACCAACCCGCGTCTGGCACGCGACCAGGTCGGGCGCGACCGCGCGATCTGGCTGGCGCACCACTGGGCTGCGGAGAACACAGAGGGGAAGTGGGAAATTCTCGGAGACGCGGCGCACAAGATCACGGGCGCCTTGTTGATCCGGGTGGAAGAAGTGTTGGCCCTGTACGCAGCGAACACGGCACCCACCCTGTTTGTCGAAGCCAGCGACAACTCGATGGAGGGCTGGTACAAAACGCGCTTCACGCTGGAAGAATTCCATGAGCGCCTTAACAGCGTGCCCAACCTCAAACGCATCAAGATGACCGATTGCGGCCACATGCTGCACCATGACCAGCCACAGCAACTGGCCCGGCTGATTGAGGACTTTGTGGCCTGATTTTGGCGGGATTGCCGGGTGAAGGTGACGGTTGCCGGGCATGCGAAAATAGCCGGTTTCGTGCCCACAGCGGCACACCCCACCTTCAAGGCTACCCCATGGACGCAGAACGCATCAACCAAATTGGCACCCAGCTGGCAGACTTGAGCGCCCGTACGCAAGAGTTACGGGGGTATCTTTGACTACCCTGCCAAAGCAGAGCGGCTGAGAACCGTCAACGCCTCGCTGGAAGACCCCAAGGTCTGGAACGACAGCAAACGCGCCCAGGAGCTGGGCAAAGAGAAAAAATCGCTTGATGACGTGGTCGGCACGCTGGACAACCTCACTTCCGAGCTCTCAGACAACTCCGAGTTGTACGACATGTCCAAAGAGGAAGGCGACGAGGCCGGTCTTCAGACCATCGAAGCCGAAGCCGCCAAACTCGCCGCCACCGTTGAGCATCTGGAGTTCCGCCGCATGTTCAACAACCCGGCTGATCCGCTCAACGCTTTTCTGGACATTCAGGCCGGCGCCGGCGGCACCGAAGCCTGCGACTGGGCCAGCATGTTGTTGCGCCAGTACCTGCGTTACGCTGAGCGCAAGGGTTTCAAAGCCACGCTGGAAGACGAAACGGCGGGCGACACGGCTGGCATCAAGGGCGCGACGATCAAGGTCGAGGGTGAATACGCCTTTGGCCTCCTGCGCACCGAAACCGGCGTGCACCGGCTGGTGCGAAAGAGCCCGTTTGACTCGTCCGGTGGCCGCCACACCAGTTTCGCCAGTGTGTTTGTTTACCCCGAGGTCGATGATTCGATCGAGATCGACATCAACCCGGCCGACGTGCGCACCGACACCTTCCGTGCCAGCGGCGCCGGCGGTCAACACATCAACAAGACCGACTCCGCCGTGCGCCTCACCCACCTGCCCACCGGCATCGTGGTGCAGTGCCAGGACGGCCGCAGCCAGCACAGCAACCGTGACGTGGCCTGGAAGCGCCTGCGCTCGCGCCTGTACGACTTTGAATTGCGCAAACAGCAGGAAGCCCAGCAAAAGCTCGAAGACACCAAGACCGACGTCGGCTGGGGCCACCAGATCCGCAGCTACGTGCTGGACAACAGCCGCATCAAGGATTTGCGGACCAACTACGAAACCTCGGCCACACAGAAGGTGCTGGACGGCGACCTGGACCAGTTCATCGAAGCTTCACTGAAACAGGGCGTTTGAGATGCGAGGCCTGCAAAACACCGAAGCCCTTATTTTCGACATGGACGGCACCATGAT
>JANNMM010000132.1:0-2059 GCA_031397915.1 Rhodoferax sp.
TCGGCCATGCGCTCGGTGGTCAGCGGGTGGCTGCGCAAATAGGGGAAAGCGCCACTGTCGCTCAGGCGGTTTGATTGCTGCAGCTTGTCAAACATCGTCACAAAACCGCGTGGCTCAAAACCGGCCTGCGCCATCACACCAAAGCCGATGCGGTCTGCCTCGCGCTCCATGTCGCGAGAAAAATTGAGCTGGGCCTGCTGCGCCACCGCCTGACCACCCACAATCAACGCATTGGCGGCTTCGGGGCTCTTGGACGCCGCCAGCACCCCCAGGATCATCGCGCCAATGGCCCATGGGGTCTGCGCACTTTGTTTCGAGATCAGCCGCGAAATGTGGCGTTGTGTCACATGGCTGAGCTCGTGGGCGAGCACCGAGGCGAGTTCGTCGCGGTTGTTGACCACGGCCAGCAGCCCAAGGTGCAGGCCCAGGTAACCCCCGGGCAAGGCAAACGCGTTGACCGAGCGGTCCTTGCCCAGCATGACCTCAAACGCAAACCGCTCGTCCAGCTCGGCCGGCAAGTCACCGCGCAGGCGCGCCGCCGCCAGCAAGGGTTGCCAGACCCCCAGCACATACTCCAGCAGTACCGGGTCGTCGATGTAGTCGGGATCGCGGTAGATCTCGCGCGCGATGCGATCGCCCATGCGGCGCTCGGCGCTGCTGGTGAGTTCGCTGATGTCGCCGAGATCGGGGAGTTGGGGTCTGGCAGATTGGGCGAGCGAGACTGTCGTTGACACCCAGGCGATTGCTATACAAATAGCAGCATTTCTCGCATATTTTGCGAGACCTAAGCGGCTAAACAGCTTGCAGCTTTGGCTCAAAACGAATCCAGTGGCATGAAGGCCCGCACCTCGGCAGAAACCGGGTCAAGGAAGACGGTCCAGAAAGACTTTCGACCGACCATCGGCAGCGTCACCATGGCTTGGCCCGCTGGGCCAAACCGGGCCAAAACTTGATCGATTTCTGCCGCGCGATTGGGAAACCGTGATTTGAGCAAGGCCACCGGTTTGGCTTCTTTGAGCACATCGGGAACGCCTTTTTCGTAGGATTGCCAGAGGTCGGGGCGGGCAGCCAGCGGAACGCCTTGGAGCGCGGCCATGGTCGCGTTTGTCTTCTCAGCATCGTTCCTGAAAGGTCGCAAGGACAACAGCGTTGGCCCCGTGATCGGGAACGCTTCAATCCCGGCGGGCGTGTGCGACAGCAGGTTGGGCTGCACATCAATGGCATGCGCGACGTTGAAACGATAGATCTCAAAAACCAGGTGAACAGGACGGGCCGCAAATACTGTCCACATTCCATAACCCAATGCGGCAAGCTGCAGGATCACGACAATCGACAAGTCGCGGCGCAGTTCAGTCCAAGGCTTGGCGCGGTTGAAAATGGCCAAGGTAATCAGCGGCCCCAAAACCACGTCTACCGTGATCAAAATCAAGAACAGCTCGCGACCACCTGAGATTTCACGGTAGGGATAGGGGTACCAGATGCCAAAGACCAAAAGTCCCGCGAGTACTGCGATGCAGAGACTAAGTCCCAAGTGGATGGCGCTGGCGCGCAGGCGGTCAGCCCAGAAGGCCGATGAGGTCAAATTCATGTTTGTATGATCCGTTGGTCTGTTCGATGTTCAAATTCGAATTGGTCAAGCGCGTGTAAAGATCGTTTCCGATCCTAGCCGATGCCCCTCACATTATTTATACCCCCATGAGCAAATCTCTTCAGCTAACCCACTTTGATGCACACGGACAAGCCCATATGGTCGACGTCGCGGGTAAGCCAAATACACGTCGCGTGGCGGTGGCACGCGGGCGCATTGAGATGTTGCCGGAAACGATGGCCGTTATCGAGGCAGGCAGCGCCAAAAAAGGTGATGTTCTGGGGATTGCGCGCATTGCTGGCATTCAGGCGGCCAAAAAGACAAGTGAATTGATCCCCCTGTGCCATCCGTTGGCTTTGACCAGGGTGGCGATTGACTTTGAAATCCGGCGGGCGGACACCGAGCAAATAAGCTGCGTAACTTGTTCGGCTACTGTGGAAACTGTGGGGCCCACTGGCGTCGAGATGGAGG
>JANNMM010000164.1:0-10695 GCA_031397915.1 Rhodoferax sp.
GCCTCATTCGGCCCCTCGGGCGGGCGCATCCAGGTGTATGTGAAAGGCGAAGAGATCGGCGCCGAGCTGTATGAGCAGTTCAAACACTGGGACCTGGGCGACATCGTGGCTGCCGAGGGCCGTGTCTTCAAAACCAAAACCGGTGAATTGTCGATCCATGCCAGCTCGGTTCGTTTGCTCACCAAGAGCCTGCGCCCCATGCCCGACAAGTTTCATGGCATGGCCGACCAGGAGGTCAAATACCGCCAGCGTTACGTCGACCTGATGACCGACGAGGCCACCCGCAAGCGCTTCGTTGCGCGCAGCAAGGCCGTGAGCGGCATGCGCGAGTTCATGGTGGCGCACGACTTCCTCGAAGTCGAAACGCCGATGCTGCACCCGATCCCCGGCGGTGCCAATGCCAAGCCTTTCAAGACGCACCACAACGCGCTGGACCAGGAAATGTTTTTGCGCATCGCGCCCGAGCTGTATTTGAAGCGCCTGATCGTTGGCGGTTTCGAGCGGGTGTTCGAGATCAACCGCAGCTACAGGAACGAAGGCATCAGCGTGCGCCACAACCCCGAGTTCACCATGATGGAGTTCTACGCGGCGTACTGGAACTACCTCGATTTGATGGACTTCACCGAGGCCCTGATCCGCGACGCGGCGCAGAAAGCCTGCGGCACGCTGGAATTGAGTTACGCGGGCAAACCGGTCGACCTCGCGGCGAAGTTCGAGCGCCTCACCATCCGGGACGCCATCATCAAACACACCGAAGCCGCCGCCGCGATGGACGACGGCTCGGGCCTTTGTGTGGACAGCACACTCTGGCTCACCAACGCCCTGCGCAAACTTGGCATGACCGAAGAAAAACACAAGTTGTCCAGGCGATCGCTGGCCAGTTTGCAGGTGTTGTACTTCGAAGAAACGGTGGAAGAAAAACTCTGGCAGCCGACTTTCATCATGGAGCACCCGACCGAAATCTCGCCGCTTGCCCGCGCCAATGACGAGCGCCCGGAAGTCACCGAACGTTTCGAGCTGTATATCACCGGGCGCGAATTCGGCAACGGCTTCAGCGAACTGAACGATGCGGAAACCCAAGCCGAACGTTTCAATGCCCAGGTGGCTGCCAAAGACAGCGGCGACGACGAAGCCATGTTTTACGACCACGACTTCGTGCGCGCCCTGGAATACGGCATGCCGCCCACGGGCGGCTGCGGCGTAGGCATTGACCGCTTGATGATGCTGCTGACCGACAGTGCCAGCATCCGCGACGTGATTTTGTTCCCGGCGTTGCGGCGCGAGGCTTAGTTTTTGTGCATTGGGACTGTGATTTGCTGGTCATCGGCTCCGGCGCGGGCGGTTTGTCGACCGCCGTGACCGCCGCCCATCTGGGCCTGAAAGTCATCGTTGCCGAAAAGGAGCCGCAATACGGTGGCACCACGGCCTGGTCGGGTGGCTGGATGTGGATTCCGCGCAACCCGCTGGCCACCGAGGCAGGCATACAGGAAGACATCGGCGCACCACTGTCGTATTTGAAACACGAGCTGGGTGACAAGTTTGACGAAGCCCGCGCGCTGGCTTTTCTGATCCACGGCCCGGCGATGGTTGATTTTTTCAGAAGCCAGACGCTCTTGCAGTTCATCGACGGCAATGGCATCCCGGATTTTCACGGCCGCACGCCTTCTGCATCCCTGGGTGGGCGCTCGATCTGTGCGGCACCGTTTGACGCGCGAATTCTGGGCGACCACCTGGCCGGTTTGAAGCCCCCGTTGGCCGAGACCACGCTGTGGGGAATGGGCATCGCATCGGGCGCCGATTTGCGGCATTTTTTGAACGCGATGCGTAAACCCGAATCGTTGTGGTACGTGACACAACGCATTCTTCGCCATTGGGCAGACTTGCTTTTCCACCGCCGCGGCATGCGGCTCGTCAACGGCAATGCGCTGGTGGCGGGCTTGGCTGCGTCAGCTTTCGCCAAAGGCGTGGAGATTCGCACCAGCAGCCCCGCCAAACGACTGCTCATTGAAGAAGGAAAGGTATTGGGCGCCGTTCTGGCCAGCGAAAACGGCAACGTCGACGTCCGTGCGCGCTGCGGCGTGGTGCTGGCTTGCGGTGGTTTTCCGCACGACGTGGCCCGAAAGATGGAATTGTTGCCCCATGCGCCGACGGGGCAGGAGCATTGGTCGGCCGCCTCGCGCGGCAACACCGGCGAAGGCCTGCGTTTGGGTGAATCGGCTGGCGCTGTCGTGGCAAAAGGCTTGGTGCAGGCCGCGGCACTGGCGCCGGTGTCGCTGGTGCCACGTCAGGATGGCAGCGTCGCGCACTTCCCGCACTTGATCGAACGCGCCAAGCCCGGCCTGATCGCTGTCACGGCCAGCGGCCAGCGCTTTTGCAACGAGGCCGATTCGTATTACGACTTTGTCAGCGCCCTCCTCCAGGCCACGACCGCCGGGCAGGCGGCGCAGGCCTGGCTGGTGTGTGACCACACGTTCATCCGCCACTACGGGCTGGGCGCGGTAAAACCCGCACCGATACCGCTGGGTGCGATGTTGCGCAACGGCTATTTGCAGCGCGGCGACAGCCTGGCTGACCTGGCCCGGTTTTGCGGCATTGAAGCCAATCGGCTGCACGTGACGGTTCAGCGCTACAACGCAATGGCCCAGATCGGTCAAGACAGCGACTTCGCCAAAGGCGAAACCCCCTACAACCGCATTCAGGGCGACGCGGGCAGCAGGTGGCCCAACCCCTGCATGGCGCCTCTGGCACGCGGGCCGTATTACGCCGTCAAGGTGGTGCCCGGCAGCCTGGGTACGTTTGCAGGTTTGACGGTCAACACCCATGCCCAGGTACTCAACGCGCTAGGGCAACCGATACCGGGCTTGTACGCCGCCGGCAACGACATGAACAGCATGATGGGTGGCCACTACCCCAGCGGCGGCATCACGCTTGGGCCGGCCATGACTTTTGGTTTCATCGCCGCTCACCATGCGGCCGTCAAAAGTATTGTGTAGCGCGAGACCGCGCATTCGCAGTGGTTTAGAGTTCAGGCATGAACTTCACCATCCCGGCTGACATCGTGTCGTATTTGGCGGAGCTTGACGCGTTCATTGAACGCGAGATCAAGCCCCTCGAACGACAAGACGACAACATCCGCTTTTTTGACCACCGCCGCGAATTTGCCCGGACCGATTTTGAGCGTGGTGGTCTGCCGCGCCACGAGTGGGAAGCGTTGCTGTCCGAGATGCGCCGCCGCGCCGACGCGGCCGGCCACTACCGCTATGCCCTGCCGGCGGAATTCGGCGGCAAAAACGGCAGCAACCTGGCGATGACCATCATCCGCGAACACCTCGCCGCCAAAGGCCTGGGTCTTCACAATGATTTGCAAAACGAGAGTTCCATCGTCGGCAATGCACCTGTGGCGCTGATGCTGCGCGACTTTGGTACACCGTCGCAGAAACAACAATTCATTCCGGGACTGCTGGACGGCAGCCTGCGTTTCGGTTTTGGCCTGACTGAGCCCAACCATGGCTCTGACGCCACCTGGATGGAAACGCGCGGCGTGGCAAGCGCCAAAAACGTGTCAAGCGGCCTGCCTGGTTGGCGCCTGGATGGCGAAAAAATGTGGAACACCGGCCTGCACACCGCCACACACGACCTGGTCTTCGCCCGCACTTCGGGCAAAGATGGTGATGCACGCGGCATCACCTGTTTCATCGTGCCTACGGACGCGCCTGGCTTCAAGATTGAAGAGTACCTGTGGACCTTCAACATGCCCACCGACCACCCGCGCATTTCGCTCACCGGCGTGTGGGTGGCGAGCGACGCGATTTTGGGCGAGCCAGACAACGGCCTGGCGCTGGCGCAACACTTCGTGCATGAAAACCGCATTCGCCAGGCAGCCTCGTCGTTGGGAGCGGCGCAGTATTGCATCAACGAAAGTGTCGCTTACGCGCGCACCCGCAAACCGTTTGGCAAACCACTGGCCACCCACCAAGGCATCCAGTTTCCGCTGGTCGAATTGCACACCGAAGCGGCCATGTTGCGCGCCCTGATTTACCAGACCGCCTGGCGCATGGACCAGATGAGCAAGCCCGAAGTAGCGCGGCAATTGAGCGATCAGGTCTCGATGTGCAACTACCGCGCCAACCGGCTGGTGTGCGAGGCGGCAGATCGCGCCATGCAGGTGCACGGCGGCATCGGGTATTCGCGCCACAAACCGTTTGAACACATCTACCGCCACCACCGGCGCTACCGCATTACCGAAGGCGCAGAAGAAATCCAGATGCGCAAGGTGGCGGGCCACCTGTTTGGCATGATTGGCAAAGCCGACTGACGCGCTGCCGTGGTGAACGCATCCGACGCGCCCAGCCCAAGGCTGCTCGAGGCAGCGCTGCAAAACGCCCTCGCCCAGCCGGTGGCCGTGGTGCAACTGCGACGCCTCACCGCCGGCGCCACCAAACAAACCTGGCTGCTGGAAGTGACCGTGCAGGGCACGCCCGAGCGGCTGGTGCTGCAAACGCTGCCCGCGACAAAGTTGCAATCCAGCGGCGGCACGACGCAACGCACGCTCAGCCCGCAGCAGGACGCGCAGATCACCCAGTTGGCGCGCGATCACGGCGTGCCTGCACCCCAACTGGTGTTGCGGCTGGACGCGTCCCAGGGCCTCGGGCACGGGCAGATCACGCGTTTCGTCGCAGGCGAAACACTGGCGCCAAAAATTCTGCGCGACGCGCGATACAGCATTGCGCGCGAACGTCTCACCGCGCAATGCGCGCAGGCGCTGGCAAACATCCACCGCATCCCCTCAAACCAGGCCAGTTTTTTGCCGGGTAAAGACGCCCACAGCCAGTGGCTGGACAACCGCGCACAGGTGCAAGCCAGCGGCATCTTTTACCCCGCGCTTGAATGGGGCCTGCGCTGGGTCGAAGAGCGGCTCGCCGCGCATGTCAATCCGGTTCTGGTGCCGGTGCACGGTGATTTCCGGCTCGGCAATTTCATCGTCAACGAAGAGGGCCTGGCCGCCGTGATCGACTGGGAACTGGCCCACCTGGGCGACCCGATGCAAGACCTGGCCTGGTTGTGCCTGCGCACCTGGCGCTTTGGCGGCGCGGGAGAGGTGGCCGGTATCGGCCGGCGCGAAGACCTGTACGCGGCCTACGAGGGCTTCGGTGGCGTGGCCGTCGACCCGGCCCGCGTTTTTTTCTGGGAGATGGCTTGCCAGGTTCGTTGGGCCGTGATGTGCCTGGGTATGGGCCAGGGCACGCCGGGTTCAGACCCACAAGGCGTGAGTCTTGAGCACCGGCTGATCGGCCGGCGCATGGTCGAGCCTTTGTGGGACATGGTCCAACTGGCCAAAACCCGGGGAGACGCCGCATGACCCAAACGCCGCCCGATGCCGCCCTGCTGGCCGCCGCCATCGACTACCTGGAAGCCCAGCTCCTGCCCGAGCTCCAGGGTGAACACCGGTTCAAGACGCGGCTCCTGGTCAACGCGCTGAAGGCTGTGGCGCGCAACCAGCTGGCCGACGCATCCGGCAACCCGCAAAGTGACGAGGACCCAGCCAGTCGCCTCGCCCTGGCGATCCGCGGCAAGGCGGTGGCGCTGGACGAGCCGGCGCTGCTGGCGCAGCTTGAAACGCAGTTGCGGCTTGATTTGCGTATCAACAACCCGAAGTGGCTGGAAGGGCCACCGGTGGCAGCGTAAAACGCGACCGGCGCCAACGCAGACAACGGTCTGGACAATAATTAACATGGGTGTTAATTATTTTTTCATTTGAGGTAATTTTCGCACTATTTATGCGTTTTAAGCCTTAAAGTCACGTAAATATTGCATTGTTTGCTATGTATTTAGTAGCATCATGAAATGCCAGCGAATCCACTGTGAAACTCTTGTCTACACTCGCGAACACAACGGTTTTCAGCCGTTCAACCTCAGGGGAATTCATGAAACATCTATCCGTTCTGCTCTCGTCTGTCCTGCTGGTGGCCTGTGGCGGCGGTGGGGGCGGCGGACCCGTCGCGTCAACGAGCACGTTTCAGTTGAAGCAGGCTTACACCAATGACTTCAACAACACGGCGCCCTACAACTTCAGCGTCAGCGGAGTCATCACGGTCAACGGTATTTCGGGCAGCCTGTCAGGAAGCGGCTCAGTGACCCAAAGCCCAGTGAGCAGCACGACCTTTGAGGGCGTGCCTGCGCAGCAAAAGTCAAAAACCGTTGCCGGCACGATCACCGTAACAGCAGGCGGAATCCCCGCCTCTTCTGCGTTGCCGACCACCATTGGCACGACTTTTCTGAGCCCGGGATTTGATCTGGTGGGGTTCACGTCGGTTGGCGCCTACTCGGTCGCCGCAGCGCCGGTGACCACACCCGTAACGGGCCGGGTGGGCAATTCGGGAACAATCGGTACCTTCAACACTTACGCGTCGATCGCCAGAGGCCTCCTCCTGTCAACCACGGTCTTCACCTGGACTTTGTCAGCTGACACGGCAGACACCGCTTTGTTCACTCTCACCCAAACGGTCAGAAACTCCAGCAACGCCGTGCTGGCGACGCAGGATGAGGTTTTTCGAGTGACGCCTGCCGGTGGGGCCACGCGGATCAGCGCATCAAGTGTTGTCAGCGGATTGGGGACCCTGACATTTAACTATTGAGCCGACAGGCATCGTGCACAGGCCGCGTTGAGCAAGCCCTTCTTTGCTCCTTGCGCCGCTCCCCTCAACTTTTCGCGTCGATCACCAGTTGTGTCTGCGTCACCACCGCGCAGAGTTTGCCCTCTGCATTCGTGATCATCGTCTGCCAGACCATGGTTGTGCGGCCCCGGTGAAGTGCAATGCTCTCACCCGTGATGACACTGCCGACCTTGGCGCCGGCGATGAATTTGGTGCTTGAATCGGTGGTGGTGGTGCGTTTGCCCGGCGCCAGGTTCACCACCGTGCCCACGGCGCCCAGAGTGTCGGCAAAAGCCATGTAGGCGCCACCGTGCAAAATGCCGCCGCCGGTGCACAGGTCGGGGCGCACCGCCATTTCAGCAACGACGCGGTCTTGCGCCACGTCGGTGAGCGTCACGCCCATGAGGCCCGGGAAAATCGGGTCGAGCATTTTCTGCACGGTGGCCAGATCAATATTTGCTTGCATGTTTTCTCCTGCCATGGTCAGCCTCCCGTTGAATTGGATGTACATTGTGCCTCCCCGATACCATTTTCAGGAGACGCACCATGGGCATGTTCAGTTTCATCAAGGAAGCCGGCGAAAAGCTGTTTGGCCACAAAGATGTGGAAAAAGCCGCAGTAGCTGCCGCCGCCGACCCTGCTGCGCAGCCCACGCTGGACGAACTGAATTCTGCCGCCGCCAAGGGCATCGCCGCCTACATTGAAACGCAAAAACTGGGCCTCTCCGGTCTCTTCGTGATGTTTGACGGCAAGACCGGCACCGTCACCGTGCAGGGCGACGCGCCCGACCAGGCGGCGGTCGAAAAAGTTACCTTGTGCTGCGGCAATGTGGCCGGCGTCACGAACGTTGAAAACATGCTGGTGGCCGCCACACCGGCCGACGAATCGCAGTTCCACGACGTGGTGCGCGGTGACACCCTTTCGGCCATCGCCAAAACCTATTACGGCAACGCCGGCAAGTACCCGGCGATTTTTGAAGCCAACAAGCCAATGTTGAGCCACCCGGACAAAATTTACCCGGGCCAGAAACTGCGCATTCCGGCGCTGGCCTGATTCCCGGCCAGGGGCCTCAGCAGCGTCTGCCGCATGTCACGCCAAAGCGCCTGGGCTGTCAAAGTGGCCGCTCTGGTCAAAGGCGGCAACGTGGATGCCGCCCTGGCGCAGATCCGCGTGGCACCCACAGTGAAAGACGTGAAGGACCTCCGGTTGGCTCTGGCTGCGGTCAATCTGCTCTTAAAACACAAGCAGATTGACGACGCCACCGATGACCAGATCGTCGCATTGTCGGCACCGCGGCTGCACCGCTCACCCTGATGTGCTGCGTAGACCTGCGGCTTATTTCGCGGGCACGCGCAAGTCGTCCAGGTAGTCGCGCGCAATGTTCAGCGACGACTCAACCCCCAGCGCGTTGAAGTGTTTGGCAAGCCAGGCCTTGGCGCAGCGCACACCGAGGTCGCGCAGGGTGTAGATCAGCTTGCCATCGGTTTCCGACTTGGTCGATCCGTGGAAGGCTTCAAGCGCTTCGCCGCCGTCGATGCGGTGCATCAGCACATTTTTGTAGCGGTTCGGGTCAAGTTTGCCCTCAGCCAGCAGGCGCTTGACGAAATCAATCGCGCGCATCTCGGCGATCAGGGCTGAGTTGAAGGTGATCTCGCTCACGCGGTCCATGATTTCAGCCGCCGTGGTGGGGAGCTTGTCGCGTTTGATCGGGTTGATTTGCACCAGCACGATGTCGCGGCTGTCGCAGTTGTAAATGAGAGGGTGGATCGCCGGGTTGCCGGCGTAACCGCCATCCCAATAATGTTCACCGTCGATTTCCACCGCGCGAAACACGGTGGGCAGGCAGGCCGATGCCATCACCGCTTTGGCTGTGAGGCGTTTGCCGGCAAATACCTCGGCCTTGCCGGTGCTCACCGCAGTGGCCACTACGAACACCTTGAGTGCATCCAGAGCGGCAAGGCGCCGGAAATCAATCTGCTTTTCCAGGAAGTCGCGCAGCGGGTTGATGTCCAGCGGGTTGCTCTGGTAAGGTGACACGGTGCTGCTCCAGAAGCTCGTAACGGCGTCACTGAATCCACTGGACAAGCCGTTGAAGGCATTCATGGCGCCAAAGCCGCCAAACAGGATGTCAAACGGCGCGCGCTGGGCTTTTGTAATGGTCGACGTCACTTCGCCCATCGCGACGATGCCGTCCCAGAAGTTTGCCAGCGCCTCTCGCGCCGCTTCACGCGGGTCGGCTTTGGCTTGGCTCTGGACCGATGCAAATCCGTGCGCCAACGCCACCGCGTTCATGGCACCGGCGCTGGTGCCGCTGATACCGTCAATCGCCAACCGGCCGTCGGCCAGCAGCGCATCGAGCACACCCCAGGTGAAAGCGCCATGCGAGCCGCCGCCCTGCAAGGCGAGGTTGACGCGGCGCCGGCTGGCCTCATGCGCCGCTGGCACGTCGGGTTTGGGCTTCGAGACAGCGCCGGGGGAATTGAAGGCTTGTTGGTTCATGCGCGAAGCGTAGCAAAAGATCGGGGGCACCTAAAATTCCGGCCACCATGAAATATTTGCAGGCCTACCCCGACACCGTGAAGGCCCAGGTGCAAGTGCTCATTGCCCGCGACAAGCTGGGCCCGATGTTGCTTGAAAAATATGACAAGCCCCACGGTGTGCGCACCGACCGGGCCTTGTACAGCTATGTGATGGACCTTAAAAGCGAGTACATGCGCAGCTCTGGCCCGCTGAGCCGTGTCGCGTTTGACGCCAAGCTGCACGTGATTGCCCACGCACTGGGCACCCACACCACGGTGTCACGGGTGCAGGGCAGCAAGCTGAAATCGAAACGCGAAATCCGCATTGCCACCCTGTTCAGAGAGGCGCCCGAAGCTTTCCTGAGGATGATCGCGGTGCACGAGCTGGCGCACACCCGGGAGCGCGCGCACGACAAGGCCTTCTACAAACTCTGCGAACACATGGCGCCCGACTACCACCAGCTGGAATTTGATGTGCGCCTGTATCTCACACACCTGGACGCGCAAGGTGCGGGACTGTGGCGCCCGAAAATTCCAGTGGATTAAGGAACCAGAGCCAGCGCCTGCATGTAGGCGGGGCTGGTCATCAACTCGTCCCATTCGGGTGCGGGCAGTTGTGGCAACAGCGCAAGACGGCGTTCTTCGCTGGCACCCCGGGGTTGCCAGGCGCCTTTGAGCAGCGCTTCGCTCAAACCGTCAATGAGCGCGTCGACCGCTTCACCACCGTCGACGGACTGGTTGCACAGGAGCACCATGTCGCAGCCGGCGTTGAGCGCGGCAACGGCAGCCTGCGCGTAGGAGACTTCTTTGCCGTCGATCAGGCGCGCGCCGGCCATCGAGAGGTCGTCGCTGAAAATCGCGCCGGCAAACCCGAGCTGGCCGCGCAGAATTTCATTGAGCCACTTCGGTGAAAACCCGGCCGGCCGCGAATCAACCTTCGGGTAGACCACGTGCGCCGGCATCACGCTGCTGATCGCTGTGCTGAGCCAGCCGTAAGGCGCGGCATCGTCGGAGAGGATGGTTTTGAGGCTGCGCTTGTCTACCGGAATGTCGGTGTGGGAGTCGGCCTTGACGAAACCGTGACCGGGAAAATGTTTGCCGCAATTGTTCATGCCGCTGATGTGCAGGCCATGCATCAGACTTTTGGCCAGGAGGCTCACGACGCGCGGATCGCGCCCGAGGGAGCGGTCGCCGATGACGCTGCTGGCACCAAAATCGAGATCAAGCACCGGGGTGAAACTCAGGTCGACACCGCAGGCACGCAACTCCGCACCCAACACGTAACCACAGGCTGTGGCGGCGTTGGTGGCGTTCATGGCGCCGGTGCCCTCGCCGGCTTTGCCATCGCGCAGCCACATTTGCCCGAGCGTGCGCATGGGCGGCAAATGCGTGAAACCATCGCTCTTGAAACGCTGCACGCGGCCGCCTTCATGGTCCACACAAATCAGCAAATCTGCGCGCAGCTTTTTGATGGCGCGGCACAACTGCGTGAGCTGCGCGCGGTCTTGCCAGTTGCGCGCGAA
>JANNMM010000174.1:0-5590 GCA_031397915.1 Rhodoferax sp.
ATGTTTCACGTCGGCGGGCTTTGCATCCAGACTTTGCCTGCGCTGTACGTGGGCGCGCGGGTGACGGTCCACGCGCGCTTCGAGGCCGCGGCCTGGCTGTGTGACGTGCAGGCGCTTAAACCGACCTTGTCGTTGCTGGTTCCCGCGACGCTGCGGGCGGTGATTCACCACCCGGCGTTTGCGTCAACGGATTTGTCCTCTTTGCGGCTGCTTAACGCCGGCTCGTCAACGATTCCCCTGTCTCAAATCGAAGCCTTCCATGCCCGCGGCGTGCCGGTGTGCCAGGTGTACGGCGCGACCGAAACCGGGCCGGTGTCGATCTACCTGCTGCGCTCGGAGGCAATGCAACACGCCGGAAGTGCGGGTAGGGCGGGGCTGCAGGTTGACATACGCCTCGTGGACGAAGCCGGCCTGGATGTGAAGGAGGGCGAGGTCGGTGAAATCTGGTTGCGCGCGCCCAACCTCATGCTGGGCTACTGGCGCGACGCAGACAATCCGGCATTTCAAAACGGCTGGTTCCACACCGGCGACCTGGCGCGGCGCGACCCAGCCGGCTTTTACTGGGTAGTAGGGCGCAACAAGGACATGATCATCTCAGGCGGGGAGAAAATCTACCCGGCCGAGATTGAAAACATCCTGGCCAATTGCCCCCTGATCGCCGAAGCGGCCGTGGTGGGCCAGCCCGATGCCCAGTGGGGAGAAGTGGCGGTAGCCGTTGTGGTGAAACAAGCCGGTGCAAATCTGGCAGTTGAGGATGTCATGGCCCTGTTCGCGGGCAAACTTGCCCGCTTCAAACAACCCAGGCGCATCGTTTTTGCAGCGTCCCTGCCCAAAACAGCGCTGGGCAAAGTCCAGAAATCAGAACTGGCTAATACACTGGCTCATATTTCCTGATGGCGGCCTTGACTTCGGTGCTCAACGCAAATCCGTCACCGTACTTTGCCGCCAATTCAGCGGCGCGTTTCTCAAACGCGTCATTGCCCATGCCGTAAATGAACTGCATCGCGCCGCCCGCCCAGGCCGGAAAGCCAATGCCGAAAATGCTGCCGATGTTGGCGTCGTGCACCGACGTCAACACGCCTTCAGAGAGGCAACGCGCGGTTTCCACCGACTGGCGGTAGAGGATGCGGTCTTTCAGGTCGGTGATGTTCCAGGCGACGCCCGGTTTTTCAAAGCTTGCGGCGAGCTCAGGCCACAAGGACTTTTTGGCGCCCTTTTTGGCATCGTCCTTTGACGGGTAATCGTAAAAGCCGCCGCCACCGGCGCGGCCCGGGCGTTTGAGTTCTTTCACCATTTTTTCGATTAATACCTGGCCCGGCGTGGCTGTGTAAGTTTTGCCCTCGGCCTCAAAATCCTTGCGGGTTTGATCCATCACATGAACGCTCAAAGACAATGAGGTTTCATCGATCACCGCGAGCGGTCCCACGGGCATGCCGCATTGCACGCCGGCGTTTTCGATGGCGGCTGCGGGAATTCCTTCACTCAGCATGGCTGCGCCTTCCATCACGAAGGTGCCAAACACGCGGCTGGTGAAGAAGCCGCGTGAATCGTTCACCACAATCGGAATCTTGCCAATGGCCTGCACGTAGTCAAAAGCGCGCGCCACGGTTTCGTCGTCGGTCTGTTTGCCTCGGATGATCTCCACCAGCTTCATTTTGTCGACCGGGCTGAAGAAGTGGATACCGATGAACTTCTCGGGTTTGGCGGAGGCTTTGGCCAGGCCGCCGATGGGCAGAGTCGAGGTGTTGGAAGCGAAGAAACCGCCTGCGACGAGCATTGGCTCGGCTTCCTGGGTCACCTGGGCTTTGAGGTCGCGGTTCTCATACACGGCTTCGATGATCAGGTCGCAGCCTTTCAAATCGGCGGCAGAGTCGGTGGCCTTGATGCGGTCGAGCAATTCCTTCTGGTCGTACGGGCTCATGCGGTTCTTGGCCACGCGTTCGTCAGAGAGCTTCTGCGAATAGGCTTTGCCAAACCCGGCTTTCTCGCTGCTCACGTCTTTAAGTACCGTAGAAATGCCCCGGCTCGCCTGCGACCAGGCGATGCCGGCACCCATCATGCCGGCGCCCAGAATACCGACTTTGGACGGCTTGTATTTCGGCACGTCTTTGGGGCGACTTTGCCCGCTCTTGATCGCATTCATGTTGAAGAACGTGGTGATCATGGCGCGCGCGTTTCTGCCCACAAAAAGTTTGGCCAGATAGCGCGATTCAATGCGCAGCGCGGTGTCCAGGTCAACCATCAAACCTTCAACCATGCACGACATGATGGCTTCCGGGGCCGGGTACAGGCCACGGGTTTTGGCCTTGAGCATGGCCGGTGCAACGACCAGCAGGGAGGCAACCTTGGGGCTGCCTGGGGTGCCGCCCGGCACCTTGTAGTCTTTGGCTTCCCAGGGGTGTTGAGCGACGGGCGAGGTGGCCAGCCAGGCCAGCGCCGCGGCACGCATGGCGGCGCCGGATTCTGGCCCGGCCATCACCAGTTCGTGCACCAGTCCTATCGTATGCGCCTCTCGCGGCGAGAAGATTTTGCCTTCAACCAGGTGCGGCATGGCCGCGACCAGGCCCAGGTGGCGCGTCATCTTGGTCACGCCGCCCGCACCGGGCAAGAGGCCCAGCGTTACCTCGGGCAGGCCCAGCAAAATCTTGTTGTCATCAACGGCGACACGGAAATGCCCCAGCAATGCCACTTCAAAACCGCCGCCCAGCGCCGTGCCGTTCAGGCAGGTGACGATGGGCACACCCAGCGATTCGATGGCGCGAAATTTCTTTTTTGTACCCTCTACACGGGTGAAAACTTCTTTCGCGTCCGGATGTGTGTCGCGCATCGTGCCCTTGAGGTCGGCACCGGCAAAAAACGTCTTCTTGCTGGAGGCAAGGATGATGCCTTTGAGAGCTGCGCCGTGCGCGGCTTTGTCTGCGGTGAGTTGTGCCACGAGGTCCGTCATGTCGTCGTTCCACTGGCGGCTCATGGTGTTGACGGCGCTTTCCGGCTCGTCAAAGGTGACCGTGGCCACCTTCCCGAATGATTCTTCGTTCAGTTCGTATCTGATGTTCTTCATTGTGTTAAATACGTTATAAAAATAATAGCAATAAACCCATCAATTACGTGACTTTAAGGGCTGAAAATATCAACAAAAATAAAACCAATAAATATTCAAATACGTTCCACAATCGTAGCAATGCCCATGCCGCCGCCCACACACAGGGTGGCCAGGCCAAAACGCAGCTTGCGCCGGTGCAGCTCGTCAATCACGGTGTTCAAAATCATCGCGCCCGTGGCGCCCAAAGGGTGCCCCATGGCGATGGCGCCACCGTTCACATTCACCTTGTCATGCGGAATCTTCAGGTCTTGCATGAAGCGCAGGGCCACGGCGGCAAAGGCTTCGTTGATCTCAAAGAGGTCGATCTGGTCGACCGTCATGCCGGCCTTGGCCAGCGCCTTGCGTACTGCGGGCATCGGGCCCGTGAGCATGATGGTCGGGTCTGCGCCGCTGAGCGCCACCGCCACAATGCGCGCGCGCGGCGTGAAACCATGGGTTTTACCGGCGGCTTCTGAGCCAATCAAGATCGCCGCCGCGCCGTCCACGATGCCCGAGGAATTGCCCGCGTGGTGCACGTGTTTAATCTTCGCCACCTGTGGGTAACGCTGCATCGCCACCTGGTCAAACCCCATACCGCCCATTTGTTCAAAGGCTGGTTTCAGCGAACCCAGGCCTTCTAGTGTGGTGTGCGGCTTGATGAATTCGTCCTGGTCCAGAATCGTCTGGTCCAGAAAATCCTTGACTGGCACGATCGAGCCCGCAAAATAACCACCTTCGCGCGCCTTGGCCGCGCGTTTTTGCGATTCGAGTGCGAAGGCGTCAACATCTTCGCGGTTGAACCCGTACAGCGTGGCGATCAGGTCGGCACTGATGCCTTGCGGCACAAAATCGGTGTCCAGGCTGGTCTCGGGGTCTTGCGCCCAGGCGCCGCCGTCGGAGCCAATCGGCACGCGGCTCATGCTCTCCACGCCGCCGGCCACCACCAGGTCTTCCCAGCCCGAGCGCACCTTTTGCGCGGCCATGTTCACCGCCTCCAGGCCCGAGGCGCAAAAACGGTTGATTTGCACGCCGGCGCAGGTGAAGTCCCAGCCGGCCTTGAGCGCGGCCACCTTGGCGATCACCGAGCCCTGCTCGCCAACGGGTGAAACCACGCCCATCACCACGTCGTCCACCTGGGCGGTGTCGAAGTCATTGCGGCGCTGCAACTCGGTCAACACACCGGCCAACAGGTTGACGGGTTTGACTTCGTGCAGGCTGCCGTCTTTTTTGCCCTTGCCGCGCGGGGTGCGGATGGCGTCGTACACATAGGCTTCGGTCATGGCAGTACTCCAGAAAAAATGGCGAATGGGGTTGGCTTGGTGACAGGTCAAAGTCGACAAACAGTGTATTCTTTTCGGGTCAGAAATAGTTGCCCCAAACCCCGTGTGCAGTCCAGCACGCGACAGTTGCCCAGAAAGCCCACCGATGATCGAAAGAACCCTCTTCACCCCCGAACACGAAGCCTTCCGCGACAGCTTCCGCCGCTTTGTCGCCAAAGAGATTGCGCCCTTTCATGAGGCCTGGGAAGACCAGGGTTTCGTGGACCGCGCGGTGTGGAACAAGGCCGGCGAAAACGGGTTCTTGTGCATGACCATGCCCGAGGAATACGGCGGGGCAGGGGCCGACAAGCTCTACAGCGTGATTCAGATGGAAGAACTGAGCGGCGCGGGGTTCAGCGGCATCGGTTACGGTTTGCACAATGAAATCGTTGCGCCCTACATCCTGCGTTACGGTACTGAGGCGCAGAGGAAGCATTACCTGCCCAAAATGGCCAGCGGCGAGATGATTGGCGCGATTGCCATGACGGAGCCTGCTGCAGGCTCGGATTTGCAGGGTGTGAAATCGACAGCCACCAAACAGCCAGACGGCAGCTACGTCCTCAACGGCAGCAAGACCTTCATCACCAACGGCTGGCATGCCGACGTGGTGATCACCGTCGCCAAAACCAACCCGGCCGCCGGCGCCAAAGGCACCAGCCTGGTGATGGTGGAGCGCGGCATGAAGGGCTTCAGCGTCGGCAAACGTCTCAAAAAGCTCGGCCTCAAGGCGCAGGACACCTCAGAACTTTTCTTTGACAACGTGCATTTGAGCGCCGACGCGGTGCTGGGTGGCCAGCCGCAGGAAAACAAGGGCTTCATCTGCTTGATGGAACAACTGCCCTGGGAGCGCCTGCAAATCGCCATTGGCGCCATGGCTGCGGCGCAAGCCGCCATCGACTGGACCGTGGCCTACGTGAAAGACCGCAAGGTCTTTGGCAACAGCGTGGCGAGTTACCAGAACACGCGCTTCACCCTGGCCGAGCTGCAAACCCAGGTGCAAATTGGCCGCGTGTTTGTCGACAAATGCACCGATCTATTGATGCAGGACAAACTCGACACCGCCACCGCCAGCATGGCCAAATACTGGTGCAGCGACCTGCAATGCAAGGTGATGGACGAATGTGTGCAGCTCTTCGGCGGCTACGGCTTCATGTGGGAATACCCCATCACCCGCGCCTACGCCGATGCG
>JANNMM010000201.1:0-8700 GCA_031397915.1 Rhodoferax sp.
AAGCGCCCGGAAACAGACGCGACGGCGGCGCTCTCCAGCGCTTCTTGCGTGGTCATGGGCGGCAACAAGGAGACAAAACGGTGCGCCAACATCGACTTGCCCGAGCCCGGTGGGCCACTGAGCAAAATGCTGTGCCCACCGGCGGCAGCGATCTCCAGCGCGCGTTTGGCAGCGGCCTGACCTTTCACGTCGGCCATGTCGGCGTACCGGGTGCTGGCCTGCAGGGGAACGGGTTCAATACGCGCCCAGCCGGAGGAGGGCTCTGGCGCGGGCGTACCACCTGAGGGCTCAGCCGGTGCGGGCAAAAACTGCGCCACCACGTCCAGCAGGTGACGCGCGCGGTAGACCTGCGCATCAGGCACCAGGGCGGCTTCTTCGGCGCTTTGGGGCGGCAACACCAGTTTGGTGGTGGCGGGTTTGCCCGACTTGTCGCCCTGTGCCCCATGGCAATGCAGGGCCAGGCTCATCGCCAGGGCACCGCGCACCGGGCGCAGCTCGCCCGAGAGCGACAACTCACCGGCAAACTCATGCCCGGCCAGGCGCGCCGCGTCAACCTGACCACTGGCGGCCAGGATGCCCATGGCGATCGGCAAGTCGAACCGGCCCGAGTCTTTGGGCAAATCGGCTGGCGCCAAATTCACCGTGATGCGTTTGTTTTGGGGAAATTCCAGGCCGGAATTCTGGATGGCCGAGCGCACCCGCTCGCGCGCTTCTTTCACTTCCACGTCGGCCAGGCCCACCAGCGTGAAACTGGGCAGGCCATTGGCCAGATGCACCTCCACCGTGACGGCAGCGGCGTTTAAGCCCAAGAGGGCGCGGCTTTGAACGAGTGCAAGGCTCATGGGACGTTGTGACACAGAAGGCTTGCCATCAAGCCATGGTTACTGATTGTTTATACAGTATTCTAAACGTAAGCAGGGGCAAAAAGGTTGACTGGAAACCTGATGCAAGCGTGAAGAAATCACCTTTTACTATTGCTCCATTCTGGGCATAATCAATTCAGGGCGGCACATCGTTGCCGCCTGGGAGCAAGGCGATGAACACCAGTTTTAAAGCGGTGAAGGGCATTTCAAGGGCGGCCGTTGCCGGGCTGCTGTTCGCAGGTGCGGGGGTCGGCGCGCAAGGGCTGGCCAGTTATGCGCTGGGACAGTCGACGCGTGACATCTCTGTCGACACGCGCGACCGCAGCGTCAACTGGACGCGCCTGGGCTCGGGTGTGCCAACCGGCCTGGACGTCAACCTCAAAAACGGCCTTTACCTCGGTGCCTGGGGCTCGGGCATCCGCTTGAACCGGGAACCGGGCGTTGACAGCGCCCTGGCCGACGCCGGGGTTGACATCTACGCCGGCTACCGCAACGAGCTCTCCAAAAAACTCTGGGTCGACGTCGGGGTGCAGCGACTCGGTATTGCCGGCAACCGGCTGGTGCAAACCCCGGGCTTGGCCACCGTGAACCCGCAGGAAATATACGGCGCCGTGACATTGGGCCTTTTCACCGCCAAATACGCGCGCACCCTCAATTACCCGGCCAGCGCGGCCAACCTGCCCCATGTGGCAGGGTTGCTCGCGTCCGCCAGCGGTTTTGCCCCCGTTGCCGGCCAGTACCTGGATTTTTCCGCCAACTTTGACCTGGGCAACGGCTACAGCCTGTCGCCGCGCGTGGGTCGGCAAGACGTCGGTGTGGTCAACCGCTTTGGCTTCACCGACTATTCACTCACCTTGGGCAAAACCTTTGCCAATGGGTTGTCTGTCTCGGTGACGGCCTTGGGGACGCAAGCCGGGCAGAGCCTTTACCTCGCACCAGGCGTCGAATTCAGCAGTCGGCTGGGCTTGGCCGCCGGGTTGAAATACGCTTTTTAGCGGTCCACACGGGCCAGCTTTGGGGCTAGGCGGGGCTAGTCCGCTGCTGTTTGCCTCATTTCAGTGCATTTTCGGATTCGCGGCGCATCACGCACCAAAAAGGTAATTTTGCAGCCGTTGCCGGGCAACTTTTTGGTGAGCCACAGCGGTCAAACGCACCTGCTTACATTGGCACGCTCTGTGCATGACTCACTTCATCATCAACCCTGCTGGAGTTATTCATGTCTGTCAAATCCCTCTCCCTGATTGCCGCCGCTTCCCTTTTGAGCGTTGCCGCAGTCGCACAAACCGCAGCGCCGGCACCCAACTACACCCTGTCCTACAACGTGGGCGTGGTCACGGACTACCGCTTCCGCGGCATCACGCAAACCAATTTCAAACCGGCATTGCAGGCCGGTGTGGATTTTGCCCACAAGAGCGGCTTCTATTTGGGCCTGTGGGGCTCCAACGTGAGCTGGGTCAAGGAATTCAACGGCGCCTCCAAAGGCGACCTGGAAGTCGACATCTATGGCGGTTTCAAGGGTGCGATCGCCAACGGCCTGGGTTTTGACGTCGGTCTGATCAGCTACCAGTACCCCGGCAACGACTCCGGCGACGCGGGCACACCCGGTGCAGGTGCCTTCTCCAACGCCAACACCAACGAGTTTTATGGCGCGTTGACATTCGCCATGTTTACCCTGAAATACAGCCAGAGCATGGGCGACTTCCTGGGCAACATCAACAGCAGCGGCAGCCGCTATTGGGACCTGAGCGCCAACTTCGACCTTGGCAACGGCTTCACCCTCACGCCGCACATTGGCCGCCAGACCATCCCCAACGTAGCCGGCGGCGTGGCCGACTACGGTGACTACGCCCTGAGTTTGACCAAAGACTTTGGCAATGGCCTGACCGTGACCGGCGCGCTGGTGGGCACCGACGCCAACCAGACCTTCTACACCAACACCTTCAACGGCGCCAGCGGCTTCATTGGCAAAAACGGCGCTTACCTGGGCGTGAAATACAGCTTCTGAGCAACGCCCGAAACCAACAGGAGCACCTATGAAACTGGTCACAGCCATCATCAAACCCTTCAAGCTCGACGAGGTGCGTGAAGCGCTCTCCGGCATGGGCGTGCAAGGAATTACCGTTACCGAAGTCAAGGGGTTTGGCCGCCAAAAAGGCCATACCGAGCTGTACCGCGGCGCCGAATACGTGGTCGATTTTCTGCCCAAGGTCAAGATTGAAGCGGCCATATCCGACGATCTGGTCGAGCGCGCCATCGAGGCGATCGAAGGCGCTGCGCGCACCGGCAAGATCGGCGACGGCAAGATTTTTCGTCTACGACCTCGAGCAGGTGGTGCGCATCCGCACCGGCGAGACCGGCAAGGAGGCGCTGTAAAGCAGCCGCCGACCAACCATTGAGAACACAACCATGAAAAAACTTATCGCTTCCTTCGTGCTGGGTTTGGGACTGCTGGGTGTTGGCGCCCTGGCCGTCGCCCAGACTGCCGCGCCCGCACCTGTGGCTTCCGAGGCCGCTGCACCCGCAGCTGCTGCTTCACCCGCAGCTGCTGCTGCGGCACCGGCGGCTGCACCGGCTGCTCCTGCGGCCGCCAGCGCCGCGCCGGTGCCCAACAAGGGTGACGTCTCGTGGATGATCGTTGCCACGGCCTTCGTCATCATGATGTCCATCCCGGGCCTGGCCCTGTTTTACGGCGGCCTGGTGCGCAGCAAAAACATGCTGTCGGTGTTGATGCAGGTGCTCGTGACCTTCTCGATGATCGTCGTCTTGTGGTGCATTTACGGCTACAGCCTGGCGTTCACCGAGGGCAACTCCTTCATTGGCGGATTTGACCGGCTCTTCATGAAAGGCATGTTCGACCCGGTAAAAGGCGAGTTCGCCATGGCGGCTACGTTCAGCAAGGGTGTCTACATTCCCGAGCTCTTGTTCATGGCCTTCCAGGCAACGTTTGCGGCCATCACCTGCTGCCTGATCGTCGGCGCCTTTGCCGAACGCATCAAGTTCTCGGCACTGCTGCTCTTCATGGCACTGTGGTTCACCTTCAGCTATACCCCCATCGCCCACATGGTCTGGTACTGGATGGGCCCGGATGCATACGCCTCCAAGGAAGTGGTTGTCGCGATGAACGCCAAGGCCGGTTTGATCTGGCAGTGGGGTGCGCTCGACTTCGCCGGCGGCACGGTGGTGCACATCAACGCGGCCATGGCCGGCCTGGTGGGCGCTTATGTGATCGGCAAACGCACCGGATACGGCAAGGAAGCCATGGCCCCGCACAGCCTGACCTTGACCATGGTTGGTGCCTCGCTGCTGTGGGTGGGCTGGTTCGGTTTCAACGCCGGCTCCGCCCTGGAAGCCAACAACACGGCTGTGCTGGCCTTTGTCAACACCTTCTCGGCCACTGCGGCTGCGGTGCTGGCCTGGTGCATCGGCGAGACCCTGATGCGCGGTAAAGCCTCCATGCTCGGTGCGGCTTCTGGCGCAGTGGCAGGCCTGGTGGCAATCACCCCGGCTTGCGGCAACGTCGGTCTGATGGGTGCCATCATCATTGGTTTCGTGGCGGGCTTCGCTTGCCTCTGGGGTGTGAATGGCCTGAAGAAAATGCTCGGCGCGGACGACTCGCTCGACGTGTTTGGCGTGCACGGTGTCGGCGGTATTGTGGGCGCCCTGCTCACCGGTGTGTTCAACACACAGGCCTTCGGCGGCCCCGGCATTGTGGGCGACTGGGTCACGGCAGGTGTGGTCGACACCTCTGTGGCCAGCCAGGTCTGGATCCAGCTCAAAGCCGTGTTGTTGACGATCGTCTGGTCGGGCGTGGTTTCGCTCATCGCCTACAAAATCGTTGACGCGGTGATCGGCTTGCGGGTTCCGGAAGAGGAAGAGCGCGAAGGCCTGGACATCACCTCCCACGGCGAGACGGCGTACAACCGCTGAGTCGATCTCCAGTTCAACGTGATACGTCGTTGCATCTCCTAGCGGTGCCTACAGCGCTGCCTTCGTCGCCGCGCCTAGGCTCACGCTGAACTGAAAATCGACAAACCCGCAAGAGCCTCGGCTTTTGCGGGTTTTTTCATGGGCGGATGAAATGTTGCGATGCTGTCGGGGCCTCGCACTGGGTCTACGCCTTTTGCTTGCCCAAAAAAAAGTGATACCACGGTCGCGGGGTTTTTTCCAACTGACGGCAGGGTGCGGTAATTGAATTGGTACCGTGAAGTGCTGGGCTTTGCCGATTTGGGCATGGAAGCGATCTACGAATTTGACGTGGTCGACATGCCCGTTACCGTGGCAGTGGATGCCGCAGGAACCAGTGTGCACAACACCGGCCCCGCAGAGTGGCAAAAGCGGATTGCGACGGGGGAGTTCAAGGGGATCGCGGTGTCGGCAGGTGACATTGAACGCCGGGTTTGAACGCCTCGCGTACTGGCTTAATCCAGCCACACTGCTCAATGCGCTGAACGCTGACATGAACGCTAACATTAAAGCTGAAATAATTTGAGTTTTTTAAGCTAAAAGCTTATAATACTCAAATGTCATTCATTCGCCGAAACCTGGAAAAACAAGTCACCAAAGCGGCTCGGGCATTTGGCGCTTTGGTACTCACCGGGCCCAGGCGCAGTGGCAAAACATCTTTGCTGCGCCAACTTTTCCCAAGCGCAGGCTATTACTTATTTGAAGATCCAGATATTGTGGGCCGCTTTCGGGCGGACCCACAAGGGTTTTTGGACAGCGTCAAACCGCCTGTCATCTTGGACGAAATTCAGAACGTGCCCGAACTGTTCAACTTCATTAGGAGTCGCATCGACCGTTTCCCGCAGCGCAAGGGCCAATGGCTGCTGACGGGCTCACAGGAATCCGGTTTGATGCAAAACGTGAGCGAGTCCATGGCCGGCCGTGCGGCCGTGTTGCAGCTTTTGCCGCTGGCGCTGTCTGAAACCCCAAAGGTCGGCCTGCTCAAGGGCGGCTATCCTGAAGTTCTACAAAGGCCCCGCAACGCAGGTCTGTGGTTTGCGTCGTACTTGCAAACCTACCTGGAGCGCGACGTCCGATCAATCAGCGCCGTGCAAGACTTGTCCAAGTTTCGCCGTTTCATGGCACTCTTGGCGACGCGTCACGCCAGCGTGTTGAACAAAACCGATCTGGCTGCACCCTTGGGCATGAGCGTGCCTGGCATCACCAATTGGCTTGACATTCTGGAAGCAACCGGCCTGATCATGCTGGTGCCGCCTTACTTCGAGAACTTTGGCAAGCGCCTAATCAAATCGCCCAAACTGTACTGGGTAGACTCAGGCTTGGTGTGCCATCTTCTCAATATTGAATCGGAGGCTGCGCTGGAGCGGTCGCCTTTTTTGGGGGCGTTATTTGAGGGTTGGGTGGCCGCTGAGGTTGCCAAATCGCAAGTCAATGCAGGCCGAAGGCGTGAGCTGTATTACTTTCGGGATCAACAGGGGTTAGAAGTAGATTTCATCATGCCCGCACCTGCCAGCAAGACTCGCGCAGCGGGGATGTGGATGCTGGAGGCCAAGGCCAGTCGCAGCCCCAGCGCTGACATGGCCCGCCCGATGCTGTCGCTGGCTAAGTCTTGGCCCACCGGTTTGAACGCGCAACCGCTCGCAGGCAGTTGGTTAGTCCACCGGCCGGCGCGCCACCACGTCGACAGCACCGCCTTGGCTGGGGGGGGTGAAGGCTATCACCATTGAACAGTTGTCAAAACAGTTGTCAATAGTGCTGAAGTAGAGGCGCTGATAGTTGGAAAAATCATGTCCGAATGATCTGTCAATGACGATCCAAATGCGTCGCGGTACTTGGCTGGGGACAAACTGACAGCACTAGGAAAATCGCGGGTGAAGTGAGCCCGATCCGCGAGGCTCAGAAATGTCTGTGGAAACGGGGCAAGTCCAACTCCACCTTTGTCTGTGACGCTATTGCTTTAGACATTGCTTTGCTCATAAAAATACAGCTACAGTCCCTTCGCCAGCGCGATCGCTGTCTTGATGTCCTTTTGCTGAGATGACTTGTCCCCTCCAGCCAGCAGGACAACGACAACACCAGCTTGCACTTGGCCACATCAATTCCCACCCACCAGCCAGTGATTCCGTTCATCGCATCGGACCTTCCTCGTATGCGGGTTTGTCCACCAAGGTGGTCAACCCAAGTTACCGTTCGGTCTTGTTGAAGCGAAAAAACGGTCGGGAGCACCCATCTAACCCATGGGCTCGGGGTTCAAACTTTCAAGCCCTGGCCCTAGGCCCCACCGGCATCTTCCCGACCGGCCTGTTCAACAGCTGCGATTTTGCTGTTTGTTGAACCGACTGGGGGAAGATACGAGACCCTGTTGCGACCGGCACCCAGCCCCCGCACGAATGCGGCGAGCGCATCTTCCCAGAGCGCCTTGAAATCGACGCCTTGAGCGACCTTCCAGAAGTTGGCGCCCACTGGCGGTGGCAGAGTGCTTAGTTCGTTCGTGGCAAGCCCGCAGCAAAACGAGTGGTACATGAACACCAGTTCCACCATCGGCCGTTTCGCCAACCGGCCTGTTTCCAGCGCCCGGTTAAACCGCGATTCGAGCGCGCTGAAAGACGCAAACAGCGCGGGGTAAGTCTCGGGTTGTGAATAGGTCTCTTCGCTGATCTGGTCGTAGGTGATCCGGAACAGGTGGGGCCGCTCCAGCGCGAACACACGAAAGGCGCACGGGCCGGCAGCGGCGAGGTCGGCAAGCGGATCGCTGGTGACGGGCACGCTGTTTACCAGGTCGGCGAGCCGGTGAAACCCCCGCGCCGCCAGCGCACCCATCAGCCCAGGTTTTGATCCGAACACGCTGTACACGGCGCGGGTGGACACGCCCACCTTGTCGGCCACGGAGCGCACCGACACGGCATCGGGGCCTCTGGCGGCGAGCAACGCTTCAGCGGCGTCGAGCAGCGCTTCGCGGGTGTTTTCGTCGTGTTTGGTGGGTCTTGCCATGGTGCTTGACATGGTAACGCAACATCGTTACGATACAGTGTTACGTAACATTGTATCGTAACTAACCCCGAAAGGAAACACCATGGAAGCGACCACAAATCACACCCCTGTCGTGATCGTTGGGGGCGGCATCGCCGGTGCCGCGCTCGCCACCGCGCTTGCCCGCGCGGGTCAACAAGTCCTGGTGCTGGAATCCACCGACGTCTTCCGCGACCGAGTGCGCGGCGAAAGCATGATGCCCTGGGGCGTGGCAGAAGCGCAGGCGCTCGGCGTCGCCGACCTGCTGCACGCCGCCGGTGCCCACACCGCCCCGCTGTGGAAGCGTTACACCCAGAACGATGCGGTCCCGCGCGACCTTCCGGTCGGTCGCCTTGTCCCTGGCGTGGGCGGTTCGCTCAACCTGCACCATCCGGTGGCCTGCCAGGCGCTGCTGGATGCGGCGGCCAAGGCGGGTGCCACGGTGGTCCGGGGCGTTCGCAACGTTGTCGTGGTGCCGGGCGTGAACCCAAGCGTCAGCTACCGGCAGGGTGACGGCGAACACGCGAAGACGGTAACGCTGGAGGCCTCGCTGGTGGTGGGTGCAGACGGGCGCGGCTCCGTGGTGCGGCGCTGCGCCGGGATCGTATTGCAGCAGCAGGAGGCGACCGTCTGCATTGCGGGCTTGTTGCTGGAGGGGGTGGGTGGCTCCGACCAACACGACAGTGTGGTCGAGCACGACCTGGGTCTTTGCCTGCTGCTTCACCAGGGGGGCGGGAAAGCCCGTGCCTACCAGATTGTTCCGCTGGCGCAGCGCGACCGCTATGTGGGCGAGGCCGCTGCCGGGCGCTTCCTTGCCGACGCCAGCGCGCCAGGGTCGCCGCTCGCCGAGGCCCTGGCCGATGCC
>JANNMM010000205.1:0-4581 GCA_031397915.1 Rhodoferax sp.
CGACGCCGACGTGCGCAAACAAAACGCCGCGTTTTATGAATTCATGGTGCCGCTGGTCAAGGGTTTCAGCACCGAGATGAGCCTGGAAGTCACCAGCCTGGGCGTGCAGGTACACGGCGGCATGGGCTTCATTGAAGAAACCGGCGCGGCGCAGTATTACCGCGACGCGAAGATATTGACGATTTACGAAGGCACTACGGCCATTCAGGCCAATGACCTGGTGGGCCGAAAAACCTCGCGCGACGGCGGGCAAACCGCCTTGGCCATTGCCCGGCAAATTGAAAGCACGGTATCTGAACTCAAGGCGAGCGGCACTGGCGATGCGTTGGCGGTTGCGAAACGCCTGGACGGCGCGAGACTGGCTTATGTCGATGTCGTGAACTTCATTGCAGGGGGCGCGAAGTCGTCCCCCAATGCCGTATTTGCCGGAAGCGTGCCTTATCTTATGCTCGCCGGCAACCTGATGGCCGGCTGGCAACTGGCGCGCTCGCTGCTGGTGGCGCAGGCGCAGATCAAGGCTGGCGTCGACGTGGCCTTCATGCAGGCCAAAATCATCACCGCGCGTTTTTATGCCGACCACCTTCTGAGCAAAGCCCCTGGCGTGCGCGACAGCATCGTCGAGGGTGCCGACAGCGTCACCGCCATGGCGCTCGACGCGTTTTAAACCTGCTTTTCAACCCGCATTTTTTGGAGAATCCATGTCACGTTTGCCCGGCGCCCTGAACAGCTTGCCTTTGCCCATCATCGGGTCCCCGATGTTCATTGTGAGCACACCCAAGCTGGTGATCGCCCAGTGCATTGCCGGGGTGGTGGGCTCCATGCCTGCGCTGAACGCACGCCCGGCCGAGCAGCTCGAAGAATGGCTGATCGAGATCACTGAAACGCTGGCCGCCTACAACGAAGCGCACGCCGCCAACCCGGCCGCGCCCTTCGCCATCAACCAGATCGTGCACAAGAGCAATGACCGGCTCGAGCACGACATGGCGATGTGTGTGAAATACAAGGTGCCAATCATCATCACGTCTCTGGGCGCGCGTGAAGACATCAACGCCGCAGCGCATTCCTATGGTGGCGTGGTCCTGCACGACGTGATCAACAACAAACACGCCAGGAAGGCGATTGAAAAGGGCGCTGATGGCCTGATCGCCGTGGCAGCCGGTGCAGGCGGCCACGCGGGCGTGAAGAGCCCGTTTGCGCTGGTGCAGGAAATTCGCGAGTGGTTTGACGGCCCGATTGCGCTTTCAGGTGCCATCTCAACCGGCGACGCCGTCTTGGCCGCGCAGGCCATGGGCGCAGATTTCGGCTACATCGGCTCGGCCTTCATTGCCACCGAAGAAGCGCGCGCCACCGACGCCTACAAACAGGCGATTGTGGACGGCAACTCCGACGACATCATCTACAGCAACCTGTTTACCGGCGTGCATGGCAACTACATCGCGCAAAGCATCAAAAACGCCGGTCTGGACCCAGCCAACCTGCCCACCAGCGATCCCAGCAAGATGAATTTTGGCGGTGACAAGACCAAAGCCTGGAAAGACATCTGGGGCTGTGGCCAGGGCATTGGGGTGGTCGACAAGGTTGTGAGTACGGCCGATTTTGTGGCCCGCCTCAAGCGCGAGTATGTGGCTGCCCACGCGCGTTTGCACGAGCGGGACTACGCATTTGCCTGAATCAGCCTACTGGAAACTGGGCCTGCTGGCTCTTGGCAATCTGCTCACGTTGCTGGTGCTTGCCTGGTTTTGGTTGCGCAAGCCGAACACCTCTGCCCAGCAGGATCAGCAAGAAGCGAACCGCCAAAACCTGCTGACGGCCATGGCGGCGTCGCTGTCAGGCTTACAAAGCGCCAACGAGCGCCTCGAGCGTGAACTGCGCCGCGAAATCAGCGAGTCGTCGCGCGGCGGGCGCCAGGAGATCATACAGTCGCTGGCCACATTCCAGCAGACGCTGGTGGCCCAGAGCTCGGAAGCCACCCGCACGCAAAACACACAGATCGACGCCTTCGGGCAGCAACTCGCACTCTTGCAGAAGACCCTGTCGGACACGCTGACGAACCAGGTCACGTCGCTGAGTGAATCCAACGCGCGGCGCTTGAACGAGGTGCGCGAAACGTTGGCAACGCAACTGGCGCAATTGCAGGCTACCAATGCCGCCAAACTCGACGAGATGCGCGCCACGGTGGATGAAAAGCTTCAGACTACGCTGCAAGCGCGCCTGGGTGAAAGTTTCAAACAGGTCGCTGACCGTCTCGAGCAGGTGCACAAGGGCCTGGGCGAAATGCAGACGCTTGCCCAGGGTGTGGGCGACCTGAAACACCTGCTGACCAATGTCAAGACACGCGGCATTTTTGGCGAAGCCCAATTGGCGGCGCTGCTCGAGCAGGTTTTTGTGCCGGATCAATACGCCGCGCAGATCGCCACCCGGCCGGGCAACAAAAACGTGGTCGATTTCGCCATCAAGCTGCCTGGCCGGTCTGATAGCGGCGAGCCCCTGTGGCTGCCCATCGACGCCAAGTTCCCCAACGAAGATTACGAGCGCCTGCTCGATGCGCAGGGCCGCGCCGATGTGGTGGCTGCCGATTCGGCGGGCAAGGCCCTGGAAGCGCGCATCCGGCTGGAGGCCCGATCCATCGCCGAGAAATACATCGAGCCACCGTTCACCACCGACTTCGCCATCCTGTTTTTGCCGACCGAAGGGCTTTACGCTGAAGTGCTGCGCCGGGCTGGGTTAATGGAAGCCCTGCAGCGGGAACACCGCATCACGCTGGCAGGGCCGACTACGTTGCTAGCCATGCTCTCGAGCCTGCAAATGGGTTTCAGGACCCTGGCGCTGGAGAAACGCTCGTCGGAAGTCTGGCAGGTGCTGGGCGCCGTGAAAAACGAATTCGGCAAATTTGGCGATGTGCTGGCCAAGGTCAAAACCCAGGCGCAGTCGGTGCTCAACACGATCGACAGCGCCGAGACCCGCAGCCGCGCCATGGACCGCGCGCTGCGCAAGGTTGAAACCCTGCCCGATGGCGCTGCTCGAGCACTTTTGCCCATGGACAAGGCGTCCGACAAGGAGCCTGACGAAGGCTGAGCCGTTGGCCGGATCACTGCCCCTCCCGAGAACTTCGCGCCGTGCGCTGGCTCGGCTGATCGCCGGCCACGTCTGCCTGCACGCCAGTATGGCCGGCATGCGCATGGCGGCGCCCCTGCTGGCCTTGCACCAGGGCTACAGCCCATTGGCGGTGGGCGTGTTGCTCGCTTTGTTTGCCTTGACGCAGGTATTCCTCTCCTTGCCCGCCGGGCGGTATGTGGACCGCCACGGTTTGAAACGACCGCTTGGCATGGCCGTGGTGGCGGCATTCACCGGCGCCACACTCTCGCTGCTGTTCCCGGTTTTTCCGGTGATGTGTCTGAGCGCCATGATGACCGGCGGGGCCACAGGCGTTGCCTCTATCGCGATGCAGCGCCATGTCGGACGTGCGGCAGGCGACGCGATCGAGTTGAAAAAGGTCTTCAGCTGGCTGGCCATTGGCCCGGCCGTTTCAAACTTCCTCGGTCCGTTTACGGCAGGTTTGCTGATTGACCACGTGGGTGTCTGGATGGGCGGCCAGGCGGCAGACCTGAACGGTTTTCGCGGGGCGTTCTTTTTGATGGCGCTGCTGCCGCTCCTGACCTGGTTTTGGGTGCGCCGCACGGTGGAGTTGCCGCCGGTGGTGAGAGACGCGACAGCCAAAGGTGGCGCCTTGAGCGCGTTTGAACTGCTGCGGGACCCACTGATGCGCCGCATGATGGTGGTCAACTGGCTGTTGTCGTCGTGCTGGGACGTGCACACCTTTGTGCTGCCAATCATCGGCCACGAACGTGGCTTCAGCGCTTCGGTGATCGGCACGATTTTGGGCGTTTTCGCCGTTGCCGCCACGGTGGTGCGGGTGCTGCTGCCGTTGGTGGCGTCGCGCATCCGAGAGTGGGCGGTGCTTAGCGGCGCAATGTTGGTCACCAGCGTGGCGTTTGTGCTCTACCCGTTTTTGACCACGCCGCTGGCCATGGGCTTGTGTTCCATCCTGCTCGGCCTGGCGCTCGGTTCTGTGCAACCGATGGTGATGAGCACGCTGCACCAGATCACGCCCGAAGCGCGGCACGGTGAGGCGCTGGGCCTGAGGCTGATGGTGATCAATGCCAGCAGCGTGGTGATGCCGATTTTGTTTGGCACAGCGGGTGCCGTGGTGGGCGTCTCGGCGGTGTTTTGGGTGGTGGCGGCTGCCGTTGGCGCGGGTGCACGTCCGGCCTGGCGGCTGCGCCCGGCTGCGTAGTTGCCCACTCCTTGAGGATGACGCACTGGATGTGATGCTCGCTTGCGTCGATCTCCTGCTTCAGGGCGCCCGGGCCTTGAAATTTTGAGTCAATGGAAAAAGTTAACACCCATGTTAACAAATGGATAAAAAACCTCAAAAATCCCGGTGGATTCCAGCCCCAAGTGCAACAAAGCAAGTTTAGCCAGTCATCACGCCAGCCCAATACTGCTGGAAGTTGAAGGCACCTTCGGGCAGGAAGAGCTCTGCCGGGCACTTCCAGCCCAGTGACTTGCGCGGGCGCACAT
>JANNMM010000216.1:0-26079 GCA_031397915.1 Rhodoferax sp.
CTTGGTAGCGCCAGAATTGACTCGCTTGTGTAACTTTGCTGCATTGCAAACCCAATAGCCAAAGCGAGCAAGCCTGCCGCCAACGGGCCAACAACCAGCAGTTTTAAGTTTTCAGCAACCGTAACCAGCCAGTCAAGCAACCCGCCCTCGCTTGTATCTTGCAAGAAATCTTCTTCGTAATTTTCTGTCATTTTTAGCCAAACTGAAGGCGTGAGTCTAATCCACAGCAGGGGTTCAGATCAGTTTGTATGGGGCAATTTTTAGGTGGGCATTTTGAAAACTTGAGCCGTCGCCAGCGTTGTCGCGTTCGAGTCTTTTGCCGAGAGTTGCGGAAGTTGACCAAGGAGCGGCCATTCAATATCGATATCCTGATCATTCCAAAGAATACATCTCTCGCTTTCAGGTGCGTAATAGTCGGTTGTCTTATAAAGAAAGTCAGCAGAGTCGCTGGTCACCAAAAAGCCGTGTGCAAAAACCAGGTGGCACCCAGAGTTGGCAGTTGTTTTCCTCGGACAGCTCAACGCCAACCCAGTATCCAAAATTGATTGACGACTTTCGAATGTCAACCGCAACATCAAACACCGACCCTCGCACGACGCGAACCAATTTTCCTTGGGGCTGTTGTATCTGGTAGTGCAGGCCACGTAACACCCCCTTGGCAGATCTACTGTGGTTGTCCTGAACAAAATTGGCGGACAGACCAGTTGCGGAATTAAAAGCCTTCTGGTTAAAACTCTCAAGAAAGAACCCGCGCGCGTCTCCAAACACTTTGGGTTCAATCATCAACACTTCAGGCAGGGACGTTGCGGTTACCTTCACGCAACTCCAGCCTTCAACATCCGCTGCAAATACTGGCCATAACCGTTCTTGGCCAACGGCGCAGCCAGTTTTTCAACTTGTTCGGCATTGATGTACCCACTGCGCCAGGCAATCTCTTCCAGGCAGGCAATTTTCAGTCCTTGCCGGTGCTCCAGGGTCGCGATGAACTGGCTGGCTTCCAGCAGGCTTTCATGGGTGCCTGTGTCCAGCCAGGCGTAGCCGCGTTGCATGATTTGCACATTGAGCTGACCGCGCTCCAGATAGGCTTGATTGACCGCTGTGATTTCCAGCTCGCCACGTGCACTGGGCTTGATGGATTTTGCGATGTCTACCACCTGGTTGTCATAGAAATACAGGCCTGTGACGGCAAAATTGCTTTTGGGTTGTGCCGGTTTTTCTTCAATGCTGTTGGCTTGCCCGGCCTTGTCGAAAGCAACGACACCATAACGCTCAGGGTCTTGAACGTGATAGGCAAAAACAGTCGCGCCACTGGCATTCTGGTCCGCAGAACCGAGCAATTGTGTGAAATCGTGCCCGTAAAAAATATTGTCACCCAGCACCAGTGCGCTCGGGCGGTTGCCTACAAATTTGTCTCCAATGATGAACGCCTGAGCCAGGCCGTCGGGGCTCGCCTGCACCGCATAGGTCAGGCTGATGCCCCACTGGCTGCCATCACCCAGCAGTTGTTGAAAGCGCGGCGTGTCTTGCGGCGTGCTGATGATCAAGATGTCTTTCATACCGCCCAGCATCAGCGTGCTCAAGGGGTAGTAGATCATCGGTTTGTCGTACACCGGAAGCAATTGTTTGCTCATGGCCAGCGTAGCCGGATGCAGGCGCGTGCCGGAGCCGCCCGCGAGGATGATGCCTTTTCGTGATGTCATGGAGGGGATGTCAGGGCTGCGTTTCAAGGTGTTCGGTGATCATGCGATTAACGCCGATTGTCCAATGCGGCAAGGTTAATCCGAACGCAGACTGGATTTTGCGCGTATCCAGGCGTGAGTTCAGTGGTCGCTTTGCTGCCGTCTGGAACGCGGATGTGGGCACAGACTGAACTGACTTTGCAATGAACTGGATCGACGGCTGGACTTTTTTGGCCTCGCTGAGCACATGGTTGGCGTAGTCAAACCAGGTGGTTTGTCCACTGGCGGCAAGGTGGTACAAACCTGAGAGCCCTTCACCAGCGCCAAACCCTGATGTGGCCATGCGAAGTGCATGAGCGGTCACGTCGGCCAGCAACTCTGCGCCTGTGGGTGCGCCGATTTGATCATTGATGACCTTCAACAGCTCACGCTCCTGCGCGAGTTTGAGCATGGTTTTCGCGAAGTTTCCACCCCGCGCGGCGTAGACCCAGCTGGTCCGGAAGACCAGGTGTTTGCATGCACTGGCCTGAATCAGCCGCTCGCTTTCGAGCTTCGTTTGCCCATACACACTTAAGGGTGATGGCGCGTCAAGCTCGGTCCAGGGCGTCTGGCCGCTACCGTCAAACACGTAGTCGGTTGAGAAGTGCACCAGCCAGGCGCCCACTGCCTTGGCAGCGTTGGCCAGCACGCCTGGCGCCAAAGCATTGATGGTTCGAACCAGGTCTACCTCACCTTCCGCCTTGTCGACGGCTGTATGAGCACCCGCATTCACAATGATTTTGGGCGCTATGGCTCTAACGGTATCTGCCAAGCCGGCGAGGTTGGTGAAGTCACCGCAGTAGTCCTTACTGTCGAAATCGAGCGCAATCACTTCGCCCAATGGCGCCAGGCTGCGCTGCAACTCCCAGCCAACTTGCCCGCCTTTGCCCAAGAGAAGAATTTTGGCCATAAAGGTCAAGCGGCCCGCTTGACATAATTGGTTTGCACCCACTCACGGTAAGCGCCTGACTGGACGTTGACAACCCAATCCGGGTTGTCAAGGTACCACTGCACCGTCTTTCGGATGCCGGTATCAAAGGTTTCGGCGGGTTTCCAGCCCAACTCGCGTTCAATTTTGCTGGCATCTATCGCATAGCGCCGGTCATGGCCTGGACGGTCGGTCACGTAGGTGATTTGAGAGCGGTAACTTGTTCCGTCGGTCTTTGGCCACAATTGGTCAAGCAGACCGCATATCGTGTTGACAATGTCGATGTTGGGCTTTTCGTTCCATCCGCCAATGTTGTAGACCTCTCCCAGGCGACCGGCATCCAACACCCTCCGGATCGCACTGCAATGGTCTTTTACGTACAACCAGTCCCGGATCTGCATGCCGTCGCCATAGACCGGCAGGCTCTTGCCGGCGAGTGCATTCACAATCATCAGTGGAATGAGCTTCTCGGGAAAATGGTACGGGCCGTAGTTGTTGCTGCAATTGGTGGTCAACACCGGCAGGCCATAGGTGTGGTGATACGCGCGAACGAGATGGTCGCTGGCGGCCTTGCTGGCCGAATATGGGCTGTTGGGCTCATACCGGTGAGCTTCCGAGAACGCCGCCTCTTCCTTGCCAAGCGATCCATAGACTTCGTCAGTCGACACATGCAGGAACTTAAACGCAGATTTGTCGCCCGCATTCAATCCTCCCCAATATCCGCGCACGGCTTCCAGCAGCCGGAAGGTTCCCATGATGTTTGTCTGAATGAAATCCTCAGGGCCGTGAATGGAGCGGTCCACATGGGATTCTGCCGCGAAATTGACGACAGCGCGCGGCTGGTAAGTGGCCAACAGGTTTTCCACCAAAGGTGTATCGCCAATGTCGCCACGAACAAACGTGTGCCCTACGCGACCCGTCAAGGAAACGAGATTGCCCTGGTTGCCCGCGTAGGTGAGTTTGTCCAGATTCACAAGTGGCTCGTCCGAGCCATTGCACCAGTCCAGCACAAAATTGGAGCCAATAAACCCGGCGCCACCGGTCACTAAGATCATTCAAGGCCCTGAAAGAAAGCCCGCACCGAGGCGGGCCGTTGACTTTTCAGGGATTTTAACCGTACAGGTACTTGGGCAGCCAGAGTGTGAGGCCCGGCCAGATGTACATGAGAACCATGCAGATGATGACGATGAACATGTACGGCATCATGCCGGCAAATATCTGGTTGATCGTCACGTGCGCTGGCGACACCCCCTTCAGGTAAAACGCGGACATCGCAACCGGCGGCGACAGGAACGCCGCTTGCAGATTTACAAACACCAGCACGCCCCACAAAATCGGATCAATCTGGAAATGCGCCAGCAAGGGCAGGAAGATCGGTACAAAAATCACGATGATCTCGGTCCATTCCAGCGGCCAGCCCAGGATGAAAATAATGGCTTGCGAGAGCAGCATGAACTGCATCGGCGAGAGATCCATCGACAACACCCACTGCTCAACAACCCGCTGGCCACCCAAAAGGGCAAAAACGGCGGAAAACAAGGCCGAGCCAACAAACAACCAGCACACCATCGAGGTTGTCTTGGCCGTCAGGAACACAGCCTGCTTGATCTTTTCAAAATCCAGCGTACCCGCGTGCCAGGCCATAAGAAATGCGCCCGCTGCCCCTACGGCCGCCGACTCGGTCGCGGTGGTTATGCCAAACAAAATCACTCCGAGAACAATAAAAGTGAGCAACGCCAGTGGCATAACTGAAGACACCAACATGCGCAGAATCTCAAACTGCTCGGCATCAAAGCGCCTGTAGTACCAGACCAGCAAAAGCACGCTCAGGGCGCAAGCCACCCAGAACCAGGTGTAAAACTGCTCAGGAACAGGTGCTGTTTGCGGGCCTTTTGCGGAAGGGTCGCCCATCTCCTGCAGTGCAGGCTCGGAACCTGGCTTATCGGACGCGGTTTTTTCTGCGCCGGGTGGCTCTTGCACATCCGAAGATCCGGGCGGCGCCTGCAACCCACCCTCGGATGGAGGCTCCTTGACTCCCTCGTCAGAAGGGGGTTCCTTCACACCTTCAGTAGCGGGTGGCTCCTGCAAACCAGCAGCGGCAGGCGCAGTTTCCACGGCCGTTTTTGCCGCAGTTGACCCCGTCACTGCCTCCGACGCCGGTTTCGCAACTTCCGTCACTTGGGCCGCATTGTTGTCTTTTTGCGAATGGATCACGACATACCACCAAGCGGCACCCAAGGTAGCAGCTGCAATGACGAACGGAACCAATGCCATTGACAGGCTGCGAACCAGGTGGCCCCAGGTGATCGACACGTCTGCCAACCCACTGCGGGTTGCGCGGGCGGGAGCCAACACGGCGCTGACCAACGCCGGCAAAGTGCGGCGGGAATAGACTGACGACACATGCGCCAACCACGGCGGGATCGGCGCCCGCATCTGCTCGGGCGGCAATTTCGGCGCTATTTTTGGGTTGATCAACACCCAGCCAATGATGTAGATCAGGTACAGCAACGCCAGGAAGAAGCCCGGAAACATGGCGGCTGCATACAGTTTGACCACTGACTGCCCGGCCACTGCCGCATAGACAATGATCATCACCGACGGCGGAATCAGGATGCCCAAAGTGCCACCAGCCGTAATCACGCCCGCTGCCAAGCGCGTGTCATACCCCGCATTGAGCATTGGCCGCATGGCGATCACACCCATCAGGACCACCACGGCACCCACCAGGCCGCTGGCAATACCCCAGAAGGTGCAAATGATCAGCGTGGTGACGGCAAGCGAGCCCGGCACACTGCGAAACGCGAGCTGGACACTGTGGAACATCTTGTCCACCAATGCGCCGCGCTCCATCACGTAACCCATCAGCACAAAGAGCGGGATGGACAGCAGAGTTTCGTTGGTCATCGCGCCAAACGCGCGCTGCACCATCAAATCGAAAACGCGGTTGTCGAGAAACCCCGCCGCCGGATCATAAAAAGCGATGTACCCAAACACCATGCCTAAGCCCATAAGGGTGAAGGCCGTGGGGAAACCCATCATGATGACGACCACGATCAGGCCGAGCATGGTCATGCCAAGTGCTGCATTGCTCATCATCAACCCTTCACTGTTTTGGATTGCTCGATGGCCAGCGCTTTGGCCTCGGCATCGACAAACTCGCTGCCTGACAGCTGCTGGGCAATCACGTCAGATTCCTCGGCGTCCTTGAGGCGTGGCGTCCATTCGCCGGTCTTGATGCAGACCAGGCAACGGAGAATTTCCGACAATCCCTGCATCAGCACCACGGCACCGGCCAGGGGAATCACAAATTTGAACGGATACAGCGGTATCGGCGTGGCATTGAACGTCTGCTCGCGCATCGCCAGTGAATCGTTGAAATAGGTCCAGCCAGCCCAGGTGAGTGCGGCAATGCCTGGCAGAAAGAAAAGCACATACAACGCCAGGTCCACCTTGGCCTGTGTGGTGGGTTTCATGCTGCCATAAAAAAAGTCACCCCGCACATGACCGTCGTGCGCCAGCGTGTAGGCGCCGCCCAACATGAAAAGCGTGCCATACAACATGTTGTTGACGTCGAAGATCCAGGCCGTGGGCGCATTCAGGATGTACCGCTTGAACACCTCGGTACACACCACGAGCATAAGCACCACGATCAGCCACGCGGCGGCTTTGCCCACCCAGGTGCTGATGTGGTCTGCGGTATGAAGGATTTTTTGAACTGTCATGCTTTTTCCAGGTCGCCTGCCGTAACTCCTCGGCTGAAAACAAAACCAGCCATCCAGTTGGCCCGGATGGCTGGTGTAAAGATCCCGGTCAGTCAGGCCTGAATCGCTTCAGGCCCCGTGTCGTCAGGCCTTCTTTTTGCCAAACGAATGGTTGTAGGCCATCTTGAAATCAACCATGTAGTCGTTCTGCCATGGAATGGCGCGCTGGGCGTAGGCCTTTTGCGAATCGATGACTTTCTTGAACAGGGCATTTTCCTTGCCCTTGGTTTCAATGATTTTGTCCCAGGCTTCTAGTTGGGCCTTGAGCACGGCGTCGGGCGTTTTGTAGAACTTGATGCCCTGCTTTTTCAACTCAAGGTAGTCTTGCGAGTTGCGGTCAATGGCTTTCCAGCTCATTTCAGCGCTGGCGGCCTGCACCGAGTAATCGATGATCGATTTGAGCTCTGCCGGCAGAGAGTTGTACTTGCCTTTGTTGAACAAAATCTCGAACTGCTCGCCGCTTTGGTGGAAGCTTTGCAGCATGCAGTTTTTCACCACATCGGGGAAGCCCAGAATGCGGTCTGAGGTGGCGTTGTTGAACTCGGCAGCGTCGATCAGGCCGCGGTCCAGTGCAGGAACGATCTCGCCACCGGGCAGCGGGTTCACCGAAGTGCCCATGGCCGTGAAAATGTCCACCGACAAACCGACGGTACGGAACTTCAGGCCCTTCATGTCAGCCACTTTGGCGATGGGTTTCTTGAACCATCCCAGCGGCTGGGTGGGCATGGGGCCGTAGAGGTAGGACACCACGTCCATGTTGATGGCTTTGTAGATTTCGTCCAGCAGCGCCTTGCCGCCACCGAAGTTGTGCCAGGCCAGAACCATGTTGGGGTCCATGCCGAAGGCCGGGCCGGAGCCCCACAGCGCCAGTGCGTTGTTTTTGCCGTAGTGGTAGGCCACTACGCCATGGCCGCCGTCCAGCGTGCCCTTGTTCACGGCTTCGAGCAGCTGGAACGCGGGAACCACGGAACCAGAGGGCAAGACTTCAATCTTTAGTTTCCCGCTGGCCATGTCGTTCACTTTTTTAGCGAAGTCGTTGGCGTATTCGTGGAAGATGTCCTTGGCAGGCCAGGTGCTCTGAAAACGCAGCGTCGTTGCGGTCTGTGCGGTGGCGAGCATGGGCGCGGTCATCGCGCCAGCGGCAACTGCAGCACCTTTGATCAGGCTGCGGCGCTGTGTAGGTTTGTTGATGGTCAAGAGTGTCTCCAAAGGTTGGAAGGATTGATGAAAGCCAAGCCTTCAATCGTTGCCTATTTTCCCATTGGGCACGAGAGGGTTTCCACCGTGGTTATTACGTATTGTTGACTCCGGTCAAGAAAAACACTTTTCAGTTTTCGGCACAGGGCGTTCGTTGGATTCGGGATTTTGTTCGGCCTACACTCCCGCGGGTTTTATTCCACCTTCAGGAGCGCACATGGATCGCCGCAATTTCTTCCAAAGTTCCAGCCTGGTCACCGTCGGTGCCGTCGCTGGATGCGCCCTGCCGGGTGTTGCGCAGCAACAGGTCAAAACACCTTTTGCCGTAAATGACACCTACATACCAATTGTGGGCAGTGACGAGATGTTTCCGGTGCGCCGCATTTATTGCATTGGCCGCAATTACCGGGCACACGCCATCGAAATGGGCTCCAATCCGGACCGCGAACCCCCTTTCTTTTTCCAGAAGCCGACAGACGCCATCCAGTTTGTCGCAGCCGGCACCGTGGCCGACCACCCCTACCCATCGCTGACCAAAAATTACCATTACGAGGCCGAACTGGTCGCCTGTCTGCACAAGGGCGGCCGCAACATTCCCGTGGCTTCGGCACTGGACCACGTCTATGGGTATTCGCTGGGGCTGGACATGACCCGGCGCGACCTGCAGCGAGCCATGGGCGACGAAAAGAAACCCTGGGAAATTGGCAAGAGTTTTGACCGCTCAGCCGTGATCGGTTCCGTGCACAAACTCGCGCAAACCGGGCACTACGCCAAAGGCTCGATCTGGTTGAAGGTGAACGGCGCAACCAAGCAAAACGCCAACCTGAGCCAGATGATCTGGTCGGTTGCCGAGCAGATCAGCAAACTCTCGGAAGCGAACGAACTCTTCCCCGGCGACATCATTTACTCCGGTACGCCCGAAAACGTCGGCCCCGTGGTGCGCGGTGATGTGATTGAAATGCACGTCGATGGTTTGCCCAACCTGAGCGTGAAAATCGTCTAAAGGATCGAGACTTTGCCGCTTGGCCGATGATTGATTGAAACCCGTCAGTCGGCCAGGTTTCCCTTCATTCAACAGGCTCCGCCGCACCGGCCGGCGTGAGTTCCTCAGGCAGACGCTTGGCCGCCCACATGCCCGCCACCATGGCACCCACGAAGATCAGGACATCCGTGCTGCCGCCCAGCAGCGACGCCAGCGCCGGGCCCGGGCAATAACCCGCCAAGCCCCAACCAATGCCAAACAGCGCCGCACCGACCAGCAACCTGGCATCGATATCATTGCGTGTGGGCAGGTGGAATTTGTCATCTGCCAGCGGAGCAGCCCTGCGCGGCACCAGCCAAAAAGCGACCAGCGTCACCATCAAGGCGCCGCCCATGACAAAGGCCAGACTTGGATCCCAGAAGCCTTTTTCGGCCGTACTGGAAACACCCCGCGCCAAGGCGCCCACATCGAGAAAAGCCAGCACTTTGGCGGGTTGTGTCATGCCACCCAAAACCAGCCCTACTGCGAAGAGGGCGCCCGACAGAAGCGCCCAGACAGCTTTTTGAATCATTTTTGAATTCCTTTCAACCGTGTCGGTTTTCAAGCTGAAAATTGCTTGACGAGCGCCACGGTGGCGATGCCAAAGCCCATGAACACCAGCGTGGCCACGAGTGAGCGCGCCGAGCGCCGCCCCATGCCGCATACACCATGGCCGCTGGTGCAACCCGATCCCAATATCGTGCCAAAACCCACGAGCAAGCCAGCGGCCGCCAGCAACCACGGTGAACGCGGCGCCAGCGCCGGCAGTGCCGCCTGGCCACTCCAGGACATGGCCAACACGCCCGCCACCATCAAGCCGAAAATAAACGCCCAACGCCAATTGCGCTCTACGGCGCTGGCACGCTCCCTGCCGAGCAGGCCACCGGCAATGCCGCTGATGCCCGCAACCCGGCCCAGGGAGAACAGCAGCAGCCAGCTGGCCAGGCCGATCAATACCCCGCCGATCAGCGATTGCAGAAATGGATGCATGAATAGTCTTTCAATGTGAATTTTGAAACGTTGGGAGTATACTCCATGGGGTATATTTCAGTGTATTTTCTTCATTGGAGAAACCATGTCGAAATTGATAGACGTTGGCAAGAAGAAGGCGCTTTGCGCGCGGCTTGCCCGCGTTGAGGGGCAATTGCGGGGCGTACAACGCCTGGTCGAGCTCGAGGCCAACTGTGAAGAAATCGCACAGCAACTCTCGGCCGCCCGCAAAGCGCTGGACAAATCCTTCTTCCACATGGTTGGGTGCATGATTGAGCAGGGTGATCTGCCCCACGCCAAAGTTGCCACCCTGCTGGCCAAATTTGCCTGACCGCACACTCAACCAGGAGTCCATCGATGAAACCCATCCAGCTTTTCGACACCGCCTCCTCCACCTACACCTACGTGCTGTTTGATGAAGCGACGCGCGACGCCCTGATCATCGACCCGGTGGACGACCAGCTCGAGCGCGATCTGGCGCTGCTGCGCCAATATGGCTTGCAGCTCGCCTGGACGGTCGAAACCCACGCCCATGCCGACCACATCACCAGCGCCGGGCTACTGGCCGAACACGCCGGCGCCAAAACCGCTGCGCCGTCGGGCTGCGGCATCGGCACCGCCGCGGTGCAACTGCAACACAACCAGCGTCTGGTGTTTGGCAACCAGCATGTGGACGCGGTTCACACGCCTGGCCACACCGCGGGCAGCATGTGTTTTCTGTGGCGCTCGGACCAAGCGCTGCATGTATTCACGGGCGACACCCTGCTCATCAATGGCTGTGGCCGCACTGATTTTCAATCGGGCAGCGCCGAGGCGTTGTACCGCAGCATCACCGAGCGTCTGTTCACTTTGCCTGAGGCCACCACGGTCTGGCCGGGGCATGACTACAACGGCCAGACCCAGTCCACCATCGGCCATGAAAAAGCCCACAACGCCCGCATCGCCGGGAAATCAGAAGCTGAATTTGTCGCCGTGATGAACGCCCTGAACCTGCCCAAACCCAAACGCATCGAAGAAGCCGTGCCTGCCAATCAAAACTCGGGCCTGCGCCACGACGCCGACGGCGCAAGTGCCGGCAAACCTGCGGCGCCCGATCAGCCGCGTGCGGTGCAGGGCTACGCGGGCGACATTGCGCCCGAGCTGGCCTGGCGTTGGGTGCAGGATGGCACGGCCGTGCTGGTCGATGTGCGCTCGGACGCCGAACGCGAATGGGTCGGCTTCGTGCCCGGCGCTGTCAACCTGGCCTGGAAGCAGTGGCCAGGCATGGCGCTCAACGCAGCGTTTGACGCCGCCGTGGTCGCCGCTGTTCCCTCCGGCCAAAAAGCAGTGCTGTTGTGCCGCAGCGGCGTGCGCTCGATCGCAGCGGCCAAACGCGCCACAGAGTTGGGCTTGCAGGCCTACAACATCCTTGAGGGCTTCGAAGGCGACCCCGACGGGGAGGCGCACCGTGGGCAAAAAGGTGGCTGGCGCTACCGTGGATTGCCTTGGCGGCAGAACTGAAACACGGGACTTGTGCAGTCGGGAAAATCAGATAAATTAGTGTATTCTAACTTTTATACCTTAGAAGTACCAAATAACACACCATTTTAATATATTTTTAATAGCATTAAAGTCAATAAATTCGTGACTTAATATCAATATATTTCAGTACAAATGATGTAGTTTAATTTATTGTTAATATGGGTGTTAATAACTCCAATAAATCTTTCTTCAGTTCAATCCGGGTCGGCGCGCCAGCACGGCCTGTGCCACACCTTCGTAGGCCCGTGCCAGCTGCAGCACCTCCGCGTCGCCCTGCGGTTTGCCGATGATCTGCAGCCCCATCGGCAGGCCGTGTGCATTGAACCCGGCCGGAACGCTGATACACGGCAAGCCGGCGAAGGTGGCATAAATCGTCACTTCCATCCAGCGGTGGTAGGTGTCCATCGCACGCATACCATGGGTGGTCTGGATGGCTTGGGGCCAGCGAAGAGCGGCGTCAAATGGCCAGACCTGCGCCGTCGGAATGGCCAGAAAATCATGCGTTTCCAACAATTTACACAGGTGCTGGTAATACGCTGTACGGTAGACGCTGGCGGCCATCAGCGCACTGCCCGTGAGGGCGGCCGATTGGTCGTGTTCCCATAACGCTTCGGGCTTGATCAGCGCGCGGTTTTGCGGATTCTTCAGGAACGGCGCAACGCGATTGCCCTGCAGGGCACGGCGCCACACCAGCCAGTGGTGCCAAACCTCCTCGGCTGGCAGCCCAAGCGCCGTTGGCGCAACCTGGCAGCCCAGTCCTTCAAAACGCTTCAAAGCCTCTTCGCAGACGGCCAGGACGCCTTCTTCCATCGCGAGGTAATCATCCAGGTCACCAAGCCAGCCGATGCGCGCACCTTTGGCCTGAAAGTCGCGGCCGGCCGCAGCGGTCAAGGGCGGCTGTGCGATGGACAGCGGCGAGCGTGTGTCATAGCCAGACTGGATCTCGAGCAGGCGCGCCAGGTCATCCACCGTACGCGCCATGGGCCCTTCGGTACCCAGCTGGCTGATGAACGCATCGGTTGCGGGCCACATGGGCACCCGCCCCTGTGAAGGCCGGAATCCGAAGACGTTGGTCCACCCCGCCGGGTTGCGCAGGCTGCCCATGAAGTCGGAGCCGTCGGCCACCGGCAACATCCGGGTGGCCAGCGCCACGGCCGCGCCGCCACTGCTGCCGCCCGCGGTTTTGCCAAGGTCAAACGGGTTGCGCGTCACGCCAAACACCTCGTTGAAGGAGTGCGAACCCATGCCGAACTCGGGCACATTGGTTTTGCCGATGACGATGCAGCCGGCGGCCTTCATGCGCTGCACCATCAAGCCGTCTTCCCTGGGTACAAAATCGCGCATCAGCGGCGAGCCCATGGTGTTGGGAATGCCCGCCGCGTTGGCCATGTCCTTGATCGCCTGCGGCATGCCGTGCATCCAGCCCATCGATTCATTTTTCGCCAGCTGGGCATCGCGCGCATCGGCCTGGGCCAGAAGGCTGGCTTCGTCCTGCAGGCTGACGATGGCGTTCAAGGCCGGGTTGACCTTGTCTATGCGTCGAAGGTACGCCTGCATCACTTCGCGGCAGGAAACCAGACGGGCGTGAATGGCCTGTGACAGCTGGTGGGCGGTCCAATCCTCGATGGTCGTGCTGGCAGGCGTTAAGGCGGCAGTCATGGGGTGGTGTGTCTCGACAATCCGGTCTCGTCTCTCCGGTCTCGTTAATAATGTGGCGCGTCGCACCGTGGCGCGACAACACCAAACATACCATGACGTTCCTCGCGCTGGATATCGGAAACACCCGCCTCAAGTGGGCCCAATACACAGCCGCCGAGCCGGGCGCGCAGGTGTTGGACCAGGGCGCCGAGTTTCTGGAGAACATCGACAAACTCGCCGAGGGGCCCTGGGCTGACCTGGCCGCGCCCACCCGCATGTTGGGCTGTGTGGTTGCAGGCGACGGCATCCGCATGCGCGTGCAGGAACAGATCGAACAGATGGACAACTGGAACGTTTCGCCCAATTGGGTGGTGGCCAGCGAGCTTGAAGCGGGTGTGACCAACGGTTATGACTTTCCCTCACGACTTGGCGCTGACCGCTGGGTGGCCATGATCGGTGCCTGGCACCGCATGAAAGCGCAGGTCAGCCCGCAGGGGGCGCCCGCAGGACCAAACCGGCCGCTGGTGGTCACCATGGTCGGCACCGCCGTCACGGTGGAAGCCATTGACGCCACCGGAAAATTCATGGGCGGCTTCATCCTGCCGGGCCACGGCATCATGCTCAAGGCGCTGGAATCCGGCACGGCCGGTTTGCACGTACCGACCGGTGAAGTGGTGCCTTTCCCCACCAACACCAGCGACGCGCTCACCAGCGGCGGCACCTTCGCCATTGCTGGTGCCATCGAACGCATGGTGCAACACGTGCGCGACCACTGCAAGGCGGAGCCGCTTTGTTACATGACCGGCGGCGCCGGCTGGAAGATGGTGCCGGCGATGAACGCCCGCTTCGAACTGGTCGACAACCTGATTTTTGACGGCTTGCTGGAGATTGCCGCGCACCGCGCCCGGCCCTGAACGCCGGCTTGGCGCTTGATGGGCTTCAAGCGCCCTGGCCAGCCGCCAAGCCGTCCACCGCCTGAAACATGGACTGGCGTGCCTGCGCGATGACCTGTCCTTTCCAGGCATCGGTGTTGGTGTAAAAAGCATCGAGCATTTGCTGCTTGATCTGTTGCGCCAGCGCCGCAGGCGCTTCCGGGTGAACGTTCAGCCAATGTTCGCCACGCAAGGCGTAAGACACGTCGGTCATGGGCAAGGTGCCGTATTCCATGGCGATGCCGGTGTATTCGGCATTGGGGCATTCCTGGGGGAGCGCCATCCACATCAGGCCGGTCAAAAACGCCGACGTTGAGGAGCCGTCATAAATGGACGTCACCGGTGTTGCGCCAGAACCCGTCCCTCCGCCCCACCAGGCGCGCGCCCGCTGGAGCGCTGCCGCGTCATCGGCGCAGGCAAAAATCCGCTCCCCCAGGCCGCTCGGTCCGAGGCCGGTGTGCAGGTCAATCCACGCGATGCGGGCGGCCCGGTACGCATGCTCGCGCAGTACGCTTCGCAAAGTGGTGTTGCTCCAGGTGGGTGCCGTGCCGCCGAAAAACACGCCCAGCGGGAACTCATGCTGCCCGCGTGAAAATGCCGCCTGAAACGCCGGCATGCCATGGGTTTTGATGAAGCTTTCGAAGGCCGCCTTGTTTGAATCCTCAGGCGGCCAGTGGCTGGGAATCAACAATTCGGCGATCTGCCGGTACGGCTCGTTCACCGGTAAGGGCCTGGTGAAATCCTGAAAATTGCGGTTCAGGTCAACATTTTCATGGGTGGCGCGGCGGATGTGCGAAAAGCCGTAAGGGTTCAGGGCGTGGATGTACAACACAGCCACGTCGTGGCGCTTCGCGTGCGCCAGCCAATCGGCGTCGTGCGTGGCAAACACCTGCACGCCGCTGCCACAGTAGCCTTCCACGCCATGGCAGGCACTGCTGACGATCAGGAGATTTTTTGCATCCATCGGCCCGCCGCGGGCGACGTCCATCGCCAGGACTTCACCGTCGCGCCCCGGCATTGGGTGCACATGGGATTGAATGGCCAGGCCCGCCGACGCAGCGCCCTCCAGAAATTTGACGCGCGCTTCCCGGTAACTGGCGCTGAACGCCCCGGCAACCCCGATCATGCTTGGACGCCGCTCATGCAGCGCGCTTTGGAGCAGGCTCCTTGAACCAGGCCTCCGCCAGTTGCACCCAATAGGTGGCGCCCAGCGGTATCAGCTCGTCGTTGAAGTCGTAACTCGGGTTGTGCAACATGCAGGGGCCAACACCGTGGCCCATGGCGCGGTGACCCCCTTCGCCGTTGGCAATGAAGCAATACGCGCCAGGCTTGGCCTGCAACATGTACGCAAAGTCTTCGGCGCCCATGGTGGGCTCCTGCACCTCCACGTTGTCCGCGCCAACAATCCCAGCCATCACCTTGCGGCAAAACTCGGCTTCTGGGGCGGCATTGATGGTGGGCGGGTAGTTGCGTTCGAACTCGAAATCGCAGGTGGTGCCAAAGGCCGCGCAAGTGTGCTCGCTGATTTCCTTCATGCGTTTTTCGATCAGGTCCAGCACCTCCACGGTAAAGGTGCGCACGGTGCCCTGCAACTCGCAGCTGTCGGGGATGACATTGGTGGCTTCACCGGCGTGGATCATGGTGACCGAAATCACGCCCGCGTCAATCGGCTTTTTATTACGGCTGATGATGGTCTGGAAAGCTTGCACGATCTGGCATGCAATCGGCACCGGGTCAATGCCCATGTATGGCAAGGCCGCGTGCCCACCTTTGCCTTTGATGGTGATTTTGAACTCATTGCTCGAGGCCATCACCGGCCCTGGGCTCACAGCGAATTTGCCCATTTGCGGGCCCGGCCAGTTGTGCATGCCAAATACCGCTTCGACCGGGAATTTTTCAAACAGGCCGTCCTTGATCATCTCGCGCGCACCGCCGCCGCCTTCTTCGGCCGGCTGGAAGATCAAATAAACGGTGCCGTCAAAATTCCGATTCTTGGCAAAATGTTGCGCCGCAGCAAGCAACATGGCGGTGTGGCCGTCGTGCCCGCAGGCGTGCATCTTGCCGGCGTTTTTGCTGGTGTGGGCAAACGTGTTGAATTCCTGCATGGGCAAGGCGTCCATGTCGGCGCGCAGGCCGATGGCGCGGCTGGATGTGCCCGCCTTCACAATGCCGACAACCCCGGTGGTGCCCATACCCCGGTGAATGGGAATGCCCCAGGCGGTGAGTTGTTTGGCCACGATGTCGGCCGTGCGCACCTCTTCAAAACACAGCTCCGGGTGGGCGTGGATGTCGCGGCGGATGGCGGCGATGCTGGCCGCCTGGGTGACGATGGAATCAATGGTTTTCATGGCGGTTCTCCTGAGCACCACAGTCTAGCCCTGTTCAGAGGCGTCTGCCATTGAGTGGTTTCCCCGTGGGTCCCGGTCGGCCTGTCACGCGGCTGGCACGGTTTACCATCCGGGAAAGCAGCTTTTTTGGCAACACCATGACGTCACTTGAAACCCCGGCGCAGGTCACCCAGGTTCTGGGAGCCTGCCCGCACGACTGCCCCGACACCTGCTCACTCGTGACCACGGTGGAAAACGGCGTCGCGATCCGCGTGCACGGCAACCCGGCGCACCCGCAAACCGATGGCGTGTTGTGCAACAAGGTGTCGAAATACACCGAGCGAAGCTACCACCCGGAGCGCATTCTTTACCCAATGAAACGTGTAGGCCCCAAAGGCACGGGCCGGTTTGAACGCGTGGCCTGGGATACGGCATTGACCGACATCGCGACACGCCTCAAAGCCATTGCCAGCCAGGGGCCGCGCGGCGCCGAAGGCATCCAGCCCTACAGCTACGCCGGCACCATGGGCCTGGTGCAGGGCGAAGCGATGGCCGCGCGCTTCTTCAACAAACTGGGTGCCGCCCAACTCGACCGCACCATCTGTTCGGCGGCAGGCGCAGAAGCCTTGGTTCAAACCCTGGGCGCCAAGGTCGGCATGCGGGTGGAGCATTTCGCAGAATCCAAGCTGATCCTGATCTGGGGCAGCAACTCGATTGCCAGCAACCTGCATTTCTGGCGTTATGCGCTGGAGGCCAAGCGCCGTGGCGCACGGCTGATTTGCATTGATCCGCGCAAAAGCGAGACCGCCGAGAAATGCCATGAACACATCGCGCTGTTGCCGGGAACCGATGCCGCGCTGGCGCTGGCCCTCATGCACGAGTTGATCAACAACGACTGGCTGGACCATGACTACCTGCGTGAGCACACCCTGGGCTGGGATGCCTTGCGAGCGCGTGCCCTGCTATGGCCGCCTGCGCGCGCTGCTCTGGTGTGCGGCGTCAGTGAACCGCAGATCAAGTCCCTCGCCGCTGCCTACGGCAAGTGCTTCAAAAATGGCGAGCCCGCCGCTATTCGCATGAACTACGGCCTGCAGCGTGTGCGCGGTGGCGGAAACGCCGTGCGTGCCATTGCCTGCCTGCCTGCGGTCACGGGCGCGTGGCGGCACCGTGCGGGTGGCGTCCTCTTGTCCAGCTCCGGCGAATTTTTGTACGACAAACAGGTGCTGCAACGGCCGGATTTGCTGGCCGGCCGGATGCCCCGCACCACCAACATGAGCACCATTGGCGACGACCTCTTGCGGCCGGCCTCGCCTGAATTCGGCCCAGCCATCGAGGCGCTGGTGGTCTACAACAGCAACCCGGTGGCCGTGGCACCCGATTCAGGCCAGGTGGCGCAAGGTTTCGCGCGCGCGGACCTGTTCACGGTGGTTCTGGAACATTTCCAGACCGACACCGCCGACTATGCCGACTACCTCCTGCCCGCCACCACGCAACTGGAGCATTGGGATATCCATATGGCCTATGGCCACACCGACGTGTTGCTGAACCGCCCGGCCATTGCGCCCTTGGGCGAGGCCAAACCCAATACGCAGATTTTCCGGGAACTGGCGGCGCGCATGGGTTATACCGAACCGTGTTTTTCCGATGACGACGAAAAATTGTGCCGCGACGCATATGGCGCGACGGTTGATTTCGACAAGCTGATGAAAAATGGTTTCGTGCCTCTGACTGTAGAGGCCGCGCCGTTTGCGAACGGCAACTTTCCCACACCCTCTGGCAAATGCGAGTTTTTCAGCGCGCGTTTGGCGGCACAAGGGCAAGACGGCCTGCCCAACCACCTCGACAACTACGAACTGGCCGGCACGTCCACGGCCTACCCGCTGGCGATGATCTCGCCACCGGCGCGCAACTTCCTGAACTCCAGTTTTGTCAATGTCAAAAGCCTGCGTGACATTGAAGGCGAGCCGGTTCTGGAAATGCATGAGACAGACGCTCTGCCGCGCGGCATCGTCTCTGGCGGCGTGGTCCGCGTCTTCAACCAGCGTGGCAGTTACCGCTGCAAGGTCCGGGTCTCGCCCCGGGCGCGCCCGGGTGTGGTCAATGGTCTGGGTGTCTGGTGGCGCAAATTCGGGCTCGACGGCCACAACGTCAACCAGCTCACCAGTCAGCGCCTCACTGACATGGGCCGGGGCCCGACCTTTTACGACTGCCTGGTGGAAGTGGAAGCCGACTGAACGGGCCGGACCGAAGCGCACCGGATAATCCAGCCCAGCATGTCAGACACACCCGCCCGGTCGCCCATTTGCATCCTGCATCTGGAAGACTCCGTGCTGGACCACCAGCTGGCCCAGCGTTCGCTGGCCAAGGCAGGCGTGGCCTGTGTGCTTAGGCGGGTCGACACACTCGACGGGTTCGAGCAACACCTGCGGCAAGAGCGAACCGACGTCATCCTGGCCGACTACCACCTGCAGGGCTTCACCGCTCTGGACGCCTTGGCTGCGCTGCAGCAGCAGGCAACCCGCGCGCCCTTTATCCTGTTGTCAGGCGCCATCGGCGAACGCGCGGCCGTCGAAGCGATCAAGCTCGGCGTGAGCGACTACCTGTCCAAAAGTGACCTGGCGCGCCTCGGGCCCGTGATCCAGCGGGCTCTGGACGTTCACCAGACCCAACTGGACAAAGCGCGGGCCGACCAGGAACTCGCCGCCTCTGAAAAGCGCCTCTCCGAATTCGCCGCCCAGTTGCAACGCGCCATCGAGAAAGAACGCGCTGCCATAGCGCGGGAGATTCACGACGAGGTCGGCGGCGCCCTGGCCGCCATCGGCTTTGACCTGGCGTGGATCACACGCAACAACCAGGATGCGCCGACGCTCGAACACGCGCGCCAGGCCAGCGGCATGTTGCAGCAGGCCCTGGTCGCCAGCCAGGCCATCATGATGAATTTGCGCCCCGCCATCCTGGACCAGGGCCTGGTGGCCGCTTTGGAGTGGTTGTGTGCGGGTTTTGAAAAACGCAATGGCATCCCAACCCGGCTGTCCAGCAGCAGTTACGCCAACCTCGCGTCCCCCGAATTCGCGCGGGGTATTGAGTTGACAGCCTATCGAACTGCGCAGGAAGCGCTCACCAACATTGCCAAACACGCCGCCTGTAGCCAGGTCAAGGTGGACATCTCGGACGCTGGCGGGGTGCTGACGCTGGAGGTTGCCGACAACGGTTGCGGCATCGCCAACGCCGCGCTGGCCAAACCCAAGTCATTCGGCCTCAAGGGTTTGAGCGAACGCGCCCGCACGGTTGGCGGCTGGCTCGACATCAGTTCCCGGGCCGGTGCCCCCGATGCCGGCGGCGGCACCTCGATCATCCTGTCAATCCCGCTGGACGCGCTGGACTCGACCCTGCTGGACTCGCAATTCGCCCCTTCGGAAGGAGTCGCCCCGTGATCCGCGTGATTTTGTGCGACGACCACGCCATGCTGCGCCGCGGTATCCGCGACACCCTGAGTGAGGCGGTCGACATCAAGGTGGTGGCTGAATCGGGAAGTTATTCCGAGGTGCGTGAAGCGCTTCGCAACCACCCGTGTGACGTGTTGCTGCTGGACTTGAACCTGACTGGTCGCGGCGGCCTGGAGGTGCTGGCCAGCGTGCGCGAATCACACCCGGATGTCAAAACCCTGATCGTGTCGATGTTTCCGGAAGACCAATACGCCATCCGCTGCCTGCGTGCAGGGGCGCAGGGTTACCTCAACAAAGGCGGCGACCCAGCTGACCTAGCGCGCGCCGTGCGCACCGTGATGCAGGGACGCAAATACGTCACCCCGGAAGTCGCCCAGATGCTGGTAGAGAGCCTCAACGCGCCTGCCGATGCCGCCCTGCACGACGCGCTGAGCGAACGCGAGATGCAGACACTCATCAAGATCGGCTCAGGAAAACGCCTCGCTGACATCGCGGTGGAACTTATGCTGAGCCCAAAAACCGTGAGTGTCTACCGCTCACGCCTGCTGGAAAAGCTCAAACTCACGAACAACGCCGAACTGACGGTGTACGCCATCCGAAACGGGCTGGTTTAAGCCAGCAGTTCTGGTCAGCTTCTCGACAGCCTGGCGACGCGTTCGGCGGCGGTCACCACGTCTGTGAGCCGCACGCCGAACCTGCCATTCATCACGACAATTTCGCCCTGAGCAATCAAGTGACCGTTGACCAGCACGTCAACCAGTTCACCCGCCACGGTGCCCAGCTCCACCACCGAGCCCGCGCCCAATTGCAGGATTTGCCGGATCGGCATTTTGGTGCGGCCCAATTCCACCGAGAGCTGTACGGGAATGTCCAGCACCCGCGTGAGATCCGCCGGCGCGGCCGGGCGCTCTGCCCGCAGGTCGCGTTCGGGTGTGATGTCGGGTTCAGCGCTCACGCCGCCTCTCCATCAACGGCGTCGGTGAGGGCGCGCTCAATCTGGATCGCCTGGCGGCCGGATTGCGATTTAAGGCGGCCCTCAAACAGCGTCAAACCTTCTGGCGTGGTTAACAGCTGCGGCTCTTCGCCCAGCGCGATGAAATCACCCGCCTGTAACGCCAGCAAATGGGCGACGCTGGTCTCCAGCGGCATACACCGGGCCAACAAGGGTACCCTCAGGCCCGGCACTTCACGGGTGAGCATGGGGAGCCAGCGGCGGTCTGCCTGGACAAAGTCGCCCCAGGATGGCGCGAGCACCACGTCGCGGATGGGCGCCAGGCTGGCCAGAGGAAGGCACACCGTCAAGGCGCCCAAGGCGTCACCCACCTGGACTTGAAAGACGCTCAGGTGAACACGGTCCAGTGCTGTGGCGATGTTGGCCGAACGCGCCTGGGTTTCCAGCCGTTCGAGCTCAAAATTCAAACCCGCCACACCATGCCAGGCCTGCGAGCAACTGGCCATCAGTGCGCCCATCAAGCGCTTCACGGCACGTTGCCCGATCGACACAAAGCTGCGTGCGTCGGGCGGGCCCTGCGACTTGCCGCTGCCACCATATAACAAGTCCACCAGCACGTCGGCCAGCGCCAGATCACACACCAACAGGCCCTGCCCGGCCAGCGGCCGCAAGTTGACGATCGCACAACCCGACGGCACTGGCGTTTCCTGCAAGAAATCACCGTAGGGTCTGGACGAGGCCGACTGCAGGGACACCTCCAGACTGCGGCCAAACAGCAGCGGCAACGCACTTTGCAGGCCCCGCAGCAAACGCCGGTTGACTACCTCCAGCGCAGGCACAGGTCCGCGGTTGAGGTGCGGCAGGCTTTGCCAGTCAAAGGCAAACAACCCTTCGGCCTGTTCTGGCGCTCCGCCAAATGCGTTGGTCGCTGTCTGCTGCGCAGCGCCTGCATGGCTGACACCCCCGAGACCCTCAAACAGGGCGTCGATCTCGTCCTTGGACAACAGGTCTTTCTGTGACGGCACGGGCAGCTCGCCCTGGCCTTTGGGCTCGGTCATGGCCGTTGCTCCTCGTCCATCTTGTCCAGGATGCGCTGCGCCAGCGCCGGATCGGTGCTGTCGATTGACTCCAGCACCGAGGCTTCGATGTGGGCGCCCATGCCGCTGATCAGCATCGCCGCGCGGCGTGCGCCGCTTTGAGCGCCACGGCGGCGCGCTTCGCGCTGGTCCAGCAGATTCACAAGCATGTCGTCCAGCGTGTCCAGCGCCGCCGGGTTGATCACCTGCGTGCGGGCGATACGCTGAACGATGTCGGCGCGTTGCCGTGGCGGAATGTTTTGCAAGACCCGGGTCGCGACATCCAGATCCAGCAGCGTCAGGATGGCCGCTGCGATTTGCGGGTGCTCGGCCACCAGCATCTGCACGATGGTGGCCAACTCTGCCCGTTTGAGCCGCTCCAGCCCGGCGCCGTAAACGGGCGGCTCGGGCAACACCGACGGCACGAACTGGGTTGTTTCGCCGTCAGCGTGGGCGGTCGCTTCGGCGGTGGCTGGCTGCAGACCAAAGGCCTGGTTCAACATGGCCCGCACGTAGCGGCTGGAGTCCGCCACCAGGCGGCTTTGGCGCTCGGCGGAATCTTCGAATTCGTCGAAGTTCACGTCCAGATCCAGCGGGCTGGGCGCAGGCGGCTTGGGCCTTTGTGCCACCTCTGCAATGGCCACCCGCAACTGGTGTGCCTGCTCGGGCGGCAGTTGTCCAAAAATCGACGCAGCCTCATCTTTGCCCAGCAAAAGCATCAGGGCAGCGGCGTTGTGCAGCGTGTCAATGGGCGTCATCGGGCGTTGGGGTTCCTGGGTCTCAATGCAGGACTTTGGGGTTGGCGTTCACCATTGCGTCGCCGGCTGCAACCAGCAAACCCGCTTCGACCAGGCAGCGGATCTGCGCATCGACCCCGAGAATGCGTTGCAGGATGCGCTGCTTCTCCTGGCGTTCCGGCGGCAACAGCGATGCCTGCTGGCCCTCCTGGCGCCATTGGCGCTTCAGGTTCTGGATCAAGGCCGCGCAGTCGCTCTCGATCTGTGCCACGCCGTGCCAGTCACCCGCGTGGGCGGCGGCAAGCATGCGCAGGCTGTCGCCTTCAATGGCCTTGTAGCAGTCAATCAGTGTCGGTGGCATGGCGATTTCAATGGCGATGGCGGGGTACGTGTCATGGAGGAGAAGCATACTGTTTTGCACTCTCGCCAATGGCATGAGTTGCCCGCGAAATACCCGCCAATTCCCGTGTCTGGTGTAACAGGCTGGCTGGCATGCCACTGGCCCCGGACTGTAGGAATTTGCCTGACAGGCCTTACAGCCCGTTTCCGAGCCGCCCGCGCAACGCCCGTGCACAAAATCTTCTCCATCGGCATCCCCGCAATCTCAGAGCGCAATTGCCGCGGGGCCCGAGGAGAACACCATGACCAATGAACAGCTGCTGACCGAAATCCGCGAAGCCAACCTCACCTACCTGATGCTGGCACAAAACCTGATCCGTGCCGACCGCGCCGAGGCGTTGTACCGTCTGGGCCTGTCGGAAGATGCGGCCGACCTCGTTGTCAACCTCTCGCCGTCCCAGGTGCTCAAGGTGGCGCAGGGCAACATGCTGTTGTGCCGCATGCGCGTGGACGACGACCTGGTGTGGAACCTGCTCACCAACCATGGCCTGCCTGCGCAAACCGGCCGCGCCAGCAACGACGCCGCGAACAAGCTGCACGCCAGCATCCTGATGGCCAGCCGGTACGCCGAAGCGCTGTGATCCGTGTTTAACTTGACCCGGTAAACCACGTGGCAACCAAAAGTGTATTGTCCGATTCGCGCCAGGTGGCCCGCGCGGTGGCGCTGATCCAGCTCGGTGCGCGCCTGCAGGTGCTGGAGTCGGAAACCGACCTGTCTTACGAGCGGCTTCTGCGTCTGTATAAAGAAGTCGCCGGGCACTCGCCGGCCAAAGGCCAGTTGCCGTTTTCGATCGACTGGTTTCTCTCCTGGCAGCCCAACATCCACGCCTCGCTGTTCCTGGCGATCCACGAATACCTGGGCAAGGCCAGCGCGCTGGAGGACATCGACCTCATCATGAAAGCCTTCAAGCTCTACGCGGAGCAGGTTAAAAGCTGTGGTGTCGAGCCCTTGCTGTCGATCACACGGGCCTGGCGCCTGGTGAAATTCATCGACACCCAGCGGCTGGTGACAAACGATTGCACCAAGTGCGGTGGGCATTTCGTCACTGAGCCGCACGCCCGTGCCAGCACCTACGTCTGCGGTTTGTGTGCGCCACCCGCACGCGCCGGTAAAAGTACGGCTGCAGGCGGGATTGTGCTGCACTGAACCGGCCCTCTGCCGGCGCACCTTCAGCTATGCCGGGCTTGCGGCAAGGGCACGAATTCATTTTCGCCGGGCACCGGTTCAAACCGCTGCGCCTGCCAATCCTCCTGGGCCTGCACAATCCGCTCCTTTCGGCTGGCGACGAAATTCCAGACCACGAAGCGGTGCCCCAGCGGCGTGCCGCCCACCAGTACCAGCCGGGTGTCGTGTTGGGCCTGCATCACCGGTACCGTTTGCGTCTCCAGTACCGCGAGCTTGCGGGCCGCAACGGCAGACCCGTCGAGTGAAAAGTCCTTGTCCACGCTGTAAATGGCGCGTTCCTCGGCCAGCGCGGGTATCGCCAGGCTGGCACCGGCCCGCAGCTGGATGTCCAGGTACAGCGTGGGCGAGACGGTGTGCACCGGGGACGTGGCCCCGAAGGCGCTGCCGATCAGGACCCGCACCCGGGCACCCGGCAGGTCAACCTGGGGAATGGCACTGGCAGGCGTGTGCTCAAACGACGGCGCGTCTTCCTCATGCGCGGGCGGCAAGGCAGCCCACAATTGCACGCCGTGGCTGGTGCGCATCTGGCTGCGAAGCTCGTCAGGGGTGCGCTCTGAATGCACGATGCCGCGTCCGGCGGTCATCCAGTTGATCGCGCCCGGCTCAATACGCTGCACGACACCGGTGGAGTCGCGGTGCATCATGGCGCCTTCGAACAGGTAGGTCACCGTGGCCAGGCCGATGTGCGGGTGGGGCCGCACGTCGTGGTTGTCATTCGGCCCCGCGGTGACCGGGCCAAAATGGTCGAAAAACACGAAGGGGCCAACCGCCTGGCGCTGGGCCGCCGGCAACACCCGGTGCACAGTAAAACCGCCGCCCAGGTCATGGGCACGTGGCGCAATCAGGACGGGCTCGGGCATGGTTGATCTCCTTCAGACTTGTTTATACGCCCGATTCAGTTAGAGTGGCAGGCACCCGGCGAATGGTCACGTGAAAAGTCACGCCAGGGCCCACCATGTACGAGTCCCGAAAACACACACCCTTGAATTCCGGTGCTTTTGCATCGCGCCTGATGGCTCACCTGGCTGCGGCACTGGGTTTGCTGGCCTTTTCCCTGGCGGTGGGCGTTTGGGGTTACATGCAATTTGAGGCCCTGCCCCTGATCGACGCCTTTCTCAACGTCGCCATGTTGCTCGGCGGCATGGGACCCGTCAACAACCCAGCCACCTACGGCGGCAAGCTGTTTGCCGGTTTGTACGCCTTGTACGCCGGGCTGGTGTTCATCATCAGCACCGCGCTGATCGTGACCCCGATCGCGCACCGGGTGCTGCACAAATTTCATTGGGATTCCGAATTGTGAAACAACTTCTCCCTGCGGCACATGGGTTCGCCTCCGGATCCAAATCGGCACGCGCGCTTGCACGCGCGCTCGCGCTCGCACTGACCTTGGCAGCCCCCGGCGCCTTCGCCCAAGGCGCGGGCGCCAGTGAGGGCTTGACCGAAACCCTGCAGCGCGTGCCCCTGGGCCGCGGCGTCGACCTGAACCTGCTGGTGAGCCAGCGCACCGGCGCGCAACCCGCCATCGCCGTGCTGCTCTTTGCGGGTTACCCCGGCATCCTGAACCTGCGCGAGGAGAATGGCGCTGTCGTGACCGACATGGGCGGCAATTTCCTGATCCGCGCGCGCCGCCACCTCAACAGCAACCAGGTCTTCACCGTCGCCGTCGATTGCCCCACCGACCAGTTGAAGCGCTGTGACGACGCTTACCGCACCTCAGCGCAACACGTGGCCGACATCGCCGAAGCGGTAGACGCCGTGAAAGCAAAATACGCGGTGCGCCAGGTTTACCTGGCTGGCACGAGTTACGGCACGGTGTCAACCTCGTTCCTGGCGCGCGATCTAGGCGGCCGGGCAGACGGTGCCATCCACACCGCCACCATGACCGAAATGCCAAGGCGTGGCGGCCACGGGTTGGCCATGGCGACGTTTGACTGGTCTGCCGCCAAAATGCCGCAGCTCTTCATCCACCACAAGGACGACCCGTGTTGGGCCACGCCTTACGCCAGTGTGGTGGCGCGGCGCAAAGAGGTGCCGCTGATCACCGTGCAGGGCTCGGTGGAGCCGCGCGGCGAGCCGTGCCAGGCCCGCAGCCAGCACGGGTTTGTGGGGCGCGAGCGTGAGGTGATGCTGGCGCTGCACGACTGGGTGACGACGCGCAAACTGCCACAAACGGTGGGCGCGCCAGGCAATTGACGCGGCTTGCGTAGTCGCCGGAGTTTGCTACTATAAAAATAGCAAACTAAGACC
>JANNMM010000244.1:0-2476 GCA_031397915.1 Rhodoferax sp.
TGCGTTGCTCGATGCGCTGCGCTTCGACCAGCTTCCCCTCTTTCAAGAAGAACTTGATGCGCTCGGCCAGTTCCAGCTTGATGGTTTCTACAGCTGCCACGACTTGGTCGCGCGGCGTTACATAATGGCTGCCCGGGTAAACCGTGAAACGTGGGATCTTCTGGCGGATGCGGCCGGTGAGTGGGTCGAAAAGTTGCAACGATTCGAGTTCATCGTCAAACAGTTCAAGCCGGATCGCCATCTCGGAGTGTTCCGCCGGAAAGATGTCTATCGTGTCACCGCGCACGCGGAACGCACCGCGCGAGAAATCAATGTCGTTGCGCGTGTACTGCATGCGGATCAGCTGGGCGATCACGTCGCGCTGGCCGAGTTTGTCACCCACCCGCAGCGTCATGATCATCTTGTGGTACGCCTCGGGCTGGCCGATGCCGTAGATCGCCGACACCGTGGCAACGATCACCACGTCGCGCCGCTCCAGGATGCTCTTGGTGCACGAGAGGCGCATCTGCTCGATGTGTTCGTTGATGGCGCTGTCTTTTTCAATGAACAGGTCACGCTGCGGCACGTAGGCTTCGGGCTGGTAGTAGTCGTAGTAGCTGACGAAATATTCCACTGCGTTGTTCGGGAAAAACTCGCGGAACTCGCTGTAGAGCTGGGCGGCCAGCGTCTTGTTGTGTGCGAAAACGATGGCTGGCCGGCCAAGGCGCGCGATCACATTCGCCATGGTGAAGGTTTTACCGGAGCCGGTGACGCCCAGCAGGGTCTGGAACACTTCGCCGTCATTCACGCCTTCACACAGCTTGTTGATCGCCTCGGGCTGGTCGCCTGCGGGCGGGTAAGGCTGGTGCAGCTCGAAGGGGGAACCGGGGTAGCGGACAAATTCACCCGTCACGGAGGGCACTTCAACATCAACAAGTTCAGGCATGGTTAAGCCGATTGTGCCGCGTCACGGCCTGGTCGGTGGCGTCAGGCGCTCAATGGCGGGCGGCGAAGAGGCTGGCGCAAATGACCCAGCGACGGGTGGGCTAGTCTGCCGGGTTAGGCCGTTTCACCGCGTCCTGCAATTCCTGCGTGAAGGCCGCGTCAACCGGCGGCGCAGCCACCAGCGGTGCATGGCGCGTGGGGCGCGTCAAAGGCATGCTGGTGGTGTGGTCAGCCCCGGCGTCACCCTCTTCGGTGCTGCTGTCGCCCATTTGGGCTTTCATCGCCATGACCTGGTTGATGCCGGCCAGGATCGAACTGGGCGTCACCGGGCGCGGAATGAGCATCCAGCCGCTGCCATAGTCAGTGTCGCCCACGAGCGCCAGTTCCTGCCATGGCGCAGCCAGGCGTATGCACTCATTCACGATCTCCTGGTTGGAGGCATTGACGAGGATCACGGTGGCCAGCGCGAGATCGTCGGTGACATGCCAACCAGGCGGGCGGTTGGCCCGGGCCAGAAAAAACTGCCCCAGCGCTTCCTGCGCTTTGGGGTTGAATCCTGCGAGGTACAGAGCACTCATTCAGCGGATCCTGGGTCAAAAAAGAAACTTGAACCCAAGGGAATATATCGCCTCGTCGTTGCTGCGACCCACCGTGCCATCGAGCTGGAGGCGTTTGGTGAGCATGGTGCGCAGCCCCACCTGGACCGCGGGCTGCGCGTTTTCTGCGCCAAACAGCTCGATGTGCCCTGTGAGTGCACCAAAATTACGCTCGTAGGCAATGCCCCATACACCGGTGTTCGGGCCCGAAGGCGGGCTGACCAGACCTAGATTGACGTGTACCGAGCCCGATTCGTCCATGTTGCAGCTCATCAAGCCATTGGCGAAAGTGCTGCTGCCCGTGCCAGCCACGTTGGTTTGCGCCAGTCCCAGCGAGGTGGCGAAATTGCAGCCGGTTTTTTTTGATTCCGTCAGGCGAAGTTTCACCTGGATCGAGGTGGTGTTGACCTCCGCCGTGTTGTCTCGGTTGAAGGCAGCCGCAATTTCAACGCCTTCTGTGATGCCGTAGGCCGGTGAAATCGTCCAGGTATTCGTGTTGCCCGGCTGGCGCTGGTAGTAGGCTTCAACGTGCCCGGTTCCAGCGTCGTTGACGTTGGCATCGTCGACTGCCAAAGGGCGACCCGCAAAACTGCTGCTGGCAGACATTAGTGCCAGAGAAAGCATCAGGATCTTGGGGGTTTTTGAAGAAGTTTGCATGGTGCCAAGCGGAATGGTTGGTTTGATCGGAGCTTGCGCCCCTCCTTTTACTGTAGGTCCTTTTGCGAAAGGCCTGGCTGAAACTGCCCCCGGGCAAAGCTTTGATTCCTGAAGCCCCAGCAAGGTGTTGCAATTTGGCCACGCGTCGCCTGAAGAGTTGGGGTGCCTTCGCAGGGAACCGGCGATTAATCCCCGAAACGCTTGCCTGATGCCAAGGAACCGGGGAGTAGCAGCCGATGCCGTTGTCCGCACGTGGGCCATGGTGGCGGTTGACCGGGCCGTGTACCGGGTACCGTTAT
>JANNMM010000265.1:0-6836 GCA_031397915.1 Rhodoferax sp.
AAGGAACATCACAAACAGCACCAGCGCGGTCCAGAAGATGCCCTGTGAACTCGCGGCCGCCCAGGGGTTGAACCATAGCCCGAAAGACAAAACGAGCGCCGTAGTGGCTGCGAAACGCAGCAGCTTGACGCGTTCGCCCGAATGGTCGCTCAGCCAGCCCCAGCCATAAGGCGCCGCCAGGCGTGTGGCCGATTGCACCGAGGCCAGCAGGCTGATGGTCAAGAGGCTCAAGCCCTGCTCCTGCAGCCACAGCGGAAGGTAGGGGTTGAAGAAACCGATGTGCGCGAAATAACTGGCTGAGAGGGCCGCAAACGGAACCAGATGGCGCGGCCCGGGCGCGCTGGCGGAGGGTGTCACGCGCTGGCCAGGCCGGTGTCAGGCTTGCCTGCGGGCCCGTTCCACGTCGGGCGTGGTCACCACCACATCGCCACACTGCGCCCGGTGGCGCAAGGCATGCTCCATCACCACCAGGGCCAGCATGGCCTCGAGAATCGGCGTGGCGCGGATGCCCACACACGGGTCGTGGCGCCCCTTGGTCACCACCTCGACCGGCTTGCCCGCCACGTCAATCGACTCGCGCGGCGTGATGATCGAGCTGGTGGGTTTGATGGCCACGCTCACTTCCAGATCCTGCCCGGTGCTGATGCCGCCCAACACGCCGCCGGCGTTGTTGGTCTTGAAGCCAGTGGGCGTGGGTGAATCGCCGTGGGTGGTGCCACGCTGGCTCACACTGCCAAAACCGGCGCCAATCTCGACCCCTTTGACGGCGTTGACACCCATCATGGCCCAGGCGATGTCGGCGTCGAGTTTGTCAAACAGCGGCTCGCCCAGGCCTACAGGCACGCCCGTGGCCACCACACGGATGCGGGCGCCGCAGGAGTCGCCCGATTTGCGCAGCGCATCCATGTAGTCTTCGAGCAGCTGCACATCGGCGATGGGGGCAAAAAACGGGTTGTGGGGCACGTGCGCCCAGGATTCAAAGGCAATCGCCAACTCGCCCATCTGGGCCATGCAGCCCTTGAATTCGGTGCCGTGTTTTTCAAACAGCCATTTTTTGGCGACCGCGCCAGCGGCGACCATCGGTGCGGTCAGCCGGGCTGACGCGCGCCCACCACCACGCGGATCGCGCAGGCCGTATTTGTGCAGGTAGGTGTAGTCGGCGTGGCCCGGGCGGAAGGTCTGCAAGATGTTGCCGTAATCCTTGCTGCGCTGGTCGGTGTTTTTGATCAGCAGGCAAATCGGCGTACCGGTAGTTTTGCCCTCGTATACACCGCTCAAAATCTCGACGGCATCGGGCTCGTTGCGCTGCGTCACATGGCGGCTGGTGCCGGGGCGGCGACGGTCCAGATCAGGCTGGATGTCGGCCTCGCTCAAACGCATGCCGGGCGGGCAGCCGTCAATCACGCAGCCGATGGCCGGACCGTGGGATTCTCCGAAATTGGTGACTGCGAATAGGTTGCCGAAGGTGTTGCCGCTCATAGCGCAGCATTATCCCCGAGCGCCATCAAAGATCGGCGTGGCCCGGCTCTTCACCGCCCGGCCAGTCGCGGATATAGGCCTTGAGCATCTTGTTTTCGAAGTTCTGGCTGTCCACCACGGCCTTGGCGACGTCGTAGAAACTGATCACACCCATCAGCATGCGGCTGTCCACCACGGGCATGTAGCGGGCGTGGCGCTCGAGCATCATGCGGCGAACCTCATCGAGTTCGGTCTCCATGGTGCAGGTCAGCGGGCCGTTGTCCATGGCGCGGTACACCGTGGTGGTGCCCACGCTGCCGCCATTTTTCACAATGCTCTGGATCACTTCGCGAAAGGTGAGCATGCCCACCACTTTGCCGTTTGCCATGACCACCAGCGAGCCGATGTCGTTGTCGGCCATCACCTGCAGCGCATCAGCCAGGGTGTCTTCCGGGGTTGCCGTGAACAGGGTGCTGCCCTTGACCCGCAAAATATCGCTGACTTTCATGCTGTTCTCCTCAGTAGGCGCAAACGGTAGTCATGGGGAATATAGCCTACAAATCTGAACCACAATAGCTGCATTCAACCCCGATCTGCCCTGAGGGTCAAGCCCCTTGGCTTGTTGCACTTTCTGGAGATTTCATGCCAGGTTACGCTGACCCCGGTTTCGACACCCTCGCGCTACACGCCGGCGCTTCGCCCGACCCCACCACCGGCGCGCGTGCCGTGCCGATCCACCTTACCACCTCCTTCGTCTTCGAATCCAGCGAACACGCGCAGTCGCTCTTCAACCTGGAGCGCGCCGGCCACGTCTATTCACGCATCAGCAACCCCACCAACGCCGTTCTGGAGCAGCGCGTGGCGGCGCTGGAAGGCGGCATTGGCGCCATTGCAGTCGCCAGCGGCCAGGCTGCCCTGCATTTGAGCGTAGCGACACTCATGGGCGCGGGCTCCCACATCGTTGCCTCCACCGCGCTCTATGGCGGCTCGCAAAACCTGCTGCATTACACGATGCGCCGGTTTGGCATCGAAACCACGTTTGTGAAACCGGGTGATATTGACGGCTGGCGCACCGCCGTGCGGCCCAACACCAAACTCTTCTTTGGCGAAACCGTGGGCAACCCGGGCCTGGACGTGCTGGACATCCCCACGGTGTCCGCCATCGCGCATGAAGCGGGTGTGCCCTTGCTGGTTGATTCCACCCTCACCTCGCCGTGGCTGATGAAACCCTTCGAACACGGGGCGGATTTGATCTACCACTCAGCCACCAAGTTTTTGAGCGGCCACGGCACGGTGATTGGCGGCATCGTCGTGGATGCAGGCAGCTTCGACTGGGCTGCTGCCCACGAAAAGTCTGGCAAATTTGCTGAGCTCGCTGAACCCTACGACGGTTTCCACAACATGGTTTTCACCGAAGAATCCACCGTGGGCGCTTTCCTCCTGCGTGCGCGGCGCGAAGGCCTGCGCGACTTTGGGGCCTGTATGAGCCCGCACACAGCCTGGCTGATTTTGCAGGGCATCGAGACGCTGCCGTTGCGCATGGCGCAACACATGCGCAACACACAGAAAGTGGTCGAATTTCTCGCGGGTAACCCTTTTGTGTCGCGCGTCGGCCACCCGATGCTTGCATCTCACCCCAGCCACGCCCTGGCGCAAAGGCTGCTGCCGCGTGGCGCAGGATCGGTGTTCAGTTTCGACCTCAAGGGCAACCGCGAACAGGGTAAAGAATTCGTCGAAACCCTGAAGATTTTCAGCCACCTGGCCAATGTGGGCGACTGCCGCAGCCTGGTCATCCACCCGGCCTCCACCACCCATTTCCGCATGACCGACGAAGCCCTGGCCGCGGGCGGCATCACCCAGGGCACGATTCGACTCTCGATTGGCCTGGAAGATGCCGATGATTTGATTGACGATTTGAAGCGTGCTTTAAAAGCAGCCGAAAAAGCGGGAGCTTGATCATGCAATTCACCGTCAACGGCCACAACACCTACTGCTACACCGGCGGAAAGGCTCTCGATGCCGCGAAACCCACCGTCGTGTTCGTCCACGGCGGCCTGCACGACCACAGCGTGTGGATTCTGCAAAGCCGTTACTTCGCCAACCACGGCTGGAACGTGCTGGCACCCGATCTACCCGGCCACTGCCGAAGCAGGGGAGAACCACCGGAGTCAGTCGAAGCGGCAGCAGATTTTGTCATCGGCTTGATTCGCGCTTCAGGGCAAGGCAGGGTCACGCTGGTCGGCCACAGCTTCGGCTCCCTTATCGCCATGGAAGTTGCCAGCCGCGAACCGGGGTTGGTCAACAAACTGGTGCTGATAGGCACCGCTTCCCCGATGAACGTGTCAAACGACTTGCTGGAAGGCTCTGTCAACACACCTGTGAAAGCCATGGAGATGGTCAACGTGTTATCGCGCTCAACCCTGGCTGCGCCACCGTCTGTGCTCGGGCCGGGCACCTGGGTCTATGGCGGCTCATTGGCGCTGGCCAAACGCGTCTATGCCAGCAACACGAACGCCAACGTGTTTCGCGCCAGCTTCAAGGCCTGCAACGACTACACCGGCGGCGAAACGGCCATGGCCAAGGTGCAGTGCCCCGTGTTGTTCATTCTCGGCAGTGTTGACCGGATGACGCCCCCGAAGGCGGCGCAAGGTTTGATCAAGGCGGCGCAACGGGGCAGCCAGGCGCCCAGGGTGGTCATGGTGAATTCCGGGCACCACCAAATGGGCGAAGCGCCGGAGGAAACCCTCGCGGCGCTTCGTGAATTCCTGACCGCGAAAACTTAAACCGTCAAATCTTTGACAGTCTGCGTCGGCCCATTGGTTTTGACCGACTTGATACCGTTGTCACGCCCGGACTCATCCTTGTACATCTGGCTGGTGCCGATGATCTGGTGGTTGCCTGCCTTCAAATTGAAGAAGGTACGGCCGTCTTTGGCAGTCTCGCGGGCGTAACGGGCGTCGTCAGCGCTGTTTTTCTGTACCGAAGCAATGCCATTGCTGGCCGAAGACTTGGCGTCATACTGCTCGCTGCGCAGAATCACTTCGTTGTTGCCCGCCTTCAGAACGAAGGAGAACTGCCCTTTGTCGGTCTTGGTGAGTTCGTACCATCCAGCCATAGATGCTCCAATTGGTGGGTTGAGGAATCCGCATAATAACCCCAACACCAACAATGTCTATGCCATGCCCAACGCCTCGCCCACCTCCTCGCACTTTGTCGCCACGCCGCCCATGACCCTTGCCCGCGCGCAGGAGATTGCCGCGAGTTTCGACCTGAGGAAGTTGCCGCCAGACTTTTACACCAACCCCTACCCCGTGTACGACGTGCTGCGAGAGAGGGAGCCTGTCAAGCCCATGCCCGACGGCTCGTATTTCCTCACGCGCCATGCCGATCTGGTGGCTGTCTACCGCGATTCGCAGACCTTCAGCGCCGACAAAAAAGTGGAGTTTGGCGCCAAATACGGCGAAGCGTCGCCGCTGTTTGCCCACCACACCACCAGCCTCGTCTTCAACGACCCACCGCTGCACAGCCGCGTGCGCAAGCTCATCATGGGGGCCCTTACCCGCCGCGCGATTGACGACATGGAGCCCGCGCTCATCACGCTGGTCGATTCCCTGCTCGACCGGATCGAGGCCAAAGGCGGCGGTGATCTGGTGGAGGATTTCGCCTGCGCCATCCCGGTGGAAGTGATCGGCAACCTGCTGGGTGTGCCGCACGCCGAGCGCAGCCCGCTGCGCGGCTGGTCGCTGGCGATTCTGGGCGCACTTGAGCCGCAGCTCACGCCCGCGCAGGAAGCCTTGGGCAACCAGGCTGTGAGCGAGTTCACCGCCTACTTGAAAACCCTGGTGTCGCACCGTCGCCAGCACCCCGGCGACCCGCAGCACGATGTGTTGACGCGCCTGATCCAGGGCGAAGGCGGCTCCGAACTCAGCGAATCCGAGTTGCTGCAAAACTGCGTTTTCATCCTGAACGCCGGGCATGAAACCACCACCAATTTGATCGGAAATTCCCTGGTCACGCTGTGTGAATGGCCTGACGTCAAAACCGACTTGCTATTAAAAACAAAGCGACTTGCGCCTGATGGTCGAGACTCCGAGGCCTGTTTGACACTTGCGGTCGACGAATTCCTGCGTTTTGAGTCCTCCAACCAGCTCGGCAACCGCCGCGCCGTCAAAGACGTGCTGCTCGGCGGCCAGCATCTGCCCGCAGGTGCCTTGGTCACCCTGGGCATAGGCGCCGCCAACCGCGACCCGGCCGTGTTTGACAACCCCAATCAGATTGATCTCACCCGCGGCGATGAGGCGCTGGGCAAACCGCCGAATCGGCATTTGGCCTTTGGTTTCGGCATCCACCAGTGCGCCGGGCTCTCGCTCGCTCGGCTGGAGGGACGCATCGCCATCGGGCGTTTTTTGCATCGATTCCCCGGGTACCAGCTCACGGCGCAGCCGCAACGCGGGATGCGGGCCCGGTTTCGGGGGTTTTTGAGCGTGCCGTTTTCGGTGGGTTGATTTTCCCGTTGCCCTGAGCTTGTTGAAGGGGCTTGGACGCGGTTAATACCTTGCTACCCGGTCCTGGCGACAGGGAATGCGGCAAACTTCAGTCATGTGCACAAATTCAGGAATCCATGCAATCATGGTTCCAGTGCCTCGGCGCTGGCGAGAAAGGATTCGGGTTCTCATGCAAACTCCGTCGGCGCCCTGAGCACAGCATTGCTACATGAACCTTTCGCACCTATCCTCGACTGCGTATTTTGCGTTGGCGCTTTTTGTCGCGGGCTGTACTGAACGCGACGCGGGCTCCGCACAAGAGAAAGCCGCAAGTCCCATCACCAGCGCAGTCGCTCCTGCATCCGACAAGTGGCTCGGCAAATGGACCGGCCCCGAGGGTACATTTCTCCAACTCACCGGCGGCAGCGGGAAGTACGCAGTCACGATCCAGAACCTGGACGGCCCGCGCACTTTTCCTGGCAAGGCCGTCAAAACTGGCATCGCGTTCGAACGTGACGGTGTGCGGGAAGTGATTCGAGCAAGCAATGGCGTTGAAACGGGCATGAAGTGGCTCACGGAGAAATCAAACTGTCTGACAGTCCGCACTGGCGAAGGCTTCTGCAAGGATTGATTGCCAATCGATGCGTTGAGGCCCAAGCCTACCGCGGAGATTTTGCCCACGGGCCGACCCTGTCCAAAAAGGACGCCATGGCGTTTCAAGCAAGCGCCAACTGGTGTAGTCTCGGTTGCGTCGACCTCTCCTTCGCAAGGTTTCTGATTGAACTCGAAAACCCAATCCTGCTGAACCTCATCCTCAGGCGTCGATACGACGGAAAACGCCATGTCTGAAATTTTTGGTTTCGATGCCTTCTCCCCCAAAGAAATCGCCGCGCG
>JANNMM010000268.1:0-7451 GCA_031397915.1 Rhodoferax sp.
TGCAGCGTCGGCACACCGGCTTGGGCCATGCGGGCGACCCAATCGGCCTCGGGCAGCACGGCGTAGAGGCCCAGACGTTTCGGGCAAGGCAAGAAGGCCGACTGGCGTGGCCAGGGCGCCAACTCAAAGTCTTCTGGTTCGTGCGGCCACAAATGCGCGTCAAATCGACCCAGTCGCTCCGTTTGTTTTTGCCATGCTTTGGCGACGCAGAGCCCGTCTGCATCAATGAAACCCAAGGCGCGACACGCCACCTTTGCCGCGCGAAAGGCCGGGTGGGCGTGTAACGATTGGGGGCTGCTGAACAGCGGGCGAAAATTGTCAACGGGCAAGGCCAGGGCTGCGCGATGCGCCTGCACAATAGCGTCTGCCATTTCTGGAACGTCGAGATCAACGGGCGAATTCATGAAAATGCCTTCAAGGGTGATGCCAAAACGGCGTGCCCAGCACCGGCGTGCTGGCTTGGGCAGCGTCCTGCGCCACCATCGCCCCCGAAAGAAAGGCGCTTCGCCCAGCCTGCACGGCGTCGGCAAAAGCGCCGGCCATGACCACCGGGTCTCGTGCGAGCGCAACAGCCGTATTGAGAAGTACGGCGTCGAACCCCCATTCCATCACCTGGCAGGCATGTGATGGCAGGCCCAGGCCGGCGTCGACGATCATCGGCACGCTGAGCCGCTCACGCAATACACGCATGGCGTAGGGGTTGACCGGGCCTTTGCCGGTGCCAATTGGTGCCGCCCAGGGCATGACCGCTTCGCAACCCACGTCAACCAGGCGCTGGCACAGCACCAGGTCTTCGGTGCAATAGGGAAGGACGTTGAAGCCGTCTTTGAGAAGGCGGTTTGCGGCGTCGACCAGATTCAGGGTGTCGGGCTGCAGGGTGTAGTCATCGCCAATCAACTCCAGCTTGATCCAGGGTGTATGAAACACTTCGCGTGCCATCTGTGCGGTGGTGATGACTTCCTGCACGCTGTGGCAACCAGCAGTGTTTGGCAACACCGGCACGCCGGTGCGGCCCAGCAGGTCCCAGAAAGCATTGCCGGTGCCGCCTCCATCGGGTGATGGGGATGTGCTTTTGAGATTTTGGCGGCGAAGCGAAGCCGTCAACATGGCGGGTTTCGCGCGGTTGACAGCGGCTTCCAGGAGGCTCGGTGATGGGTAGCGGGACGTGCCTAACAGCAGGCGGCTATCGAATGTCTGGCCGTACAGCTGCAGCGTGTCAGAATTTGGCTGGGTCGACATAGTCAGAGAGTCTGTATAGGCCAATGAGGGTTCAACTTGGGCATTCAACCACCGGTCACCGGACGGATGATTTCAATGGTGTCGCCGGGACGCAAGACGGTTTTCTCATGCTGGGGTTTGGGAACAAATTGCATGTTAACGGCGGCAGCAAAAGGCGGCACCGCTCCAATCGCACGAACGGCGTCCGCGAGGCTGGCGCCTGGCGACAACTCGACCGATTGGTTGTTGATGAGGACGATCACTCCGCGCCGCCCATATCCAGGGAAAACTCCGCTGCAAGTGTGGAGGCGCCTGTCGAGACAAGTTGCATCACCACGTCCAGCAGCGCTGGCGCAATCAGGAAACCATGGCGGTACAGGCCGTTGATCTGCCAGCTGTTGGGCGCTACCTGGCGCACGGTTGGCATGTTGTCAGGCAACGCCGGCCGGCACTGGCTGCTGATTTCCAGTATGCGCGCCTCAGCAAAACCACTGTGCACGGAATATGCGGCGCTGAGCAACTCAAGGGTGGAGCGCACGCTGACAGCAGACAGGTCGTCCGATTCGATTTCGGTCGCGCCAATCACAAAGACGTGGCCGGGCTTGGGCGCGATGTAAAGCGGGTAGCGCGGGTGAATCAGCCGGATCGGCCGCGTCAAATCGACGTCTGGCGCGTGCACGCGGATGACTTCACCGCGTACGCCCCGCAAGTTGGGCATTTGCGGGCGGGCGCCCAGGCCACGGCAATCAAACAAACCCTGTACGTCACTGCCTGGTGCAAGTGAAAAGTCTTCTGGATTGCAACGCGTATTCCAGTGGATCTGCACATTCAGTTCAATCAGTTGCAGAAGCAGTGCATCGAGCAGCGCGCGGTTGTCCAACTGCCCTTCACCGGGAAGGTACAAGCCCTGGGCGAAACGGTGGCCCAATGCGGGCTCCAATTGTTCGATTTGGGTGGCATCCAGAGTTTGTGCAGCCGCAAGGCCCACCACTTCTTTTACGCTCGCTTCGATCTGCCTCAAAAAACGCGCGGCCTCAGACGCGTCCTGACGATGCCAGACGATCAAGGTCCCTTCCTGCTGGAAAAAAACCGGTGCAGGAAGTTGGCCCAGCAGCTCGGGCCAGCGTTTCAAGGCGTAATGGCCCATTCGCACTATCGACGCTTCGGCGATCGCCGATTCGGCCAGAGGCGCCAGCATGGCCGCGGCAACACGCGCGGCCGACTGGTCGCCGTCGGGCTTGCCGGCGTCGTAAAGGGAGACGCGATGGCCCGCCTGTGCCAATGAACACGCAAGCAGGCGGCCCATGAGACCTGCGCCCATTACAACACTGTGGGTTTTTGCGCTGCTCATTGCGCCGATAATTTTCCGCATGACAAACCCATCACGGAATTCTCCCCATTACCTGCGCGTGTTGTCGATTGCCGGCTCCGACAGCGGCGGCGGCGCTGGCATTCAGGCCGACCTGAAAACCTTTGCCTCGCTGGGCTGTTACGGCATGACGGCGATAACTGCCATCACGGCGCAAAACACAGTTGGTGTACGGGCGATTCACGGTGTTCCGCCCGACATTTTGAAGGCGCAGATCGAAGCCGTGGTTGAGGACATCGGTGTGGATGCCGTCAAGATCGGCATGTTGCATTCGCCCGAGATCGTGCAGGTCGTTGCCTGGGCAATCGACCATTACCGTCTGAGAAACGTGGTCCTTGATCCGGTCATGGTCGCCACCAGCGGAGACACCCTGGTGGGGCAGGAAACCGTTCAGGTGCTGGTGCGGGAGCTGTTTCCCCGTGCCTTGGTGGTGACGCCCAATCTTGATGAAGCAGCCCTGTTGCTCCATCGAGGCATTTCTCGAATTGATGAGTTGGACGTTGCTGCGGGTGACCTGCTGAAACTGGGCGCCAGTGCGGTACTGCTCAAAGGAGGCCATTTGGCGGGCGACGAGGTGGTTGACGTGTTGGCCCAAACGGGCGCTGCAAACCTTCACCTTCAATCCAGACGCATCAGCAGCCGCAATGGTCATGGAACCGGCTGCACCCTGTCGTCGGCCATCGCAGCGCATCTGGCCATGGGGCACGGACTTGAAAGTGCCGTCAAACTCGCCCGCGCCTATATTCTGCAGGCGATTGCGGCCGGTGCCCACGTGCACACCGGGCAAGGGTCCGGGCCGTTGAACCATGGTCATGCGCCGGTTGCCATGAAAATTCTGAATAGCGCCTGAATCGTCAGGCCGCCTTGATTCGCGTGGCCCAGGCCAGCGCGAAGGTGAATGCGAGTGTGGGCAACGCCGACCCGAACTGCGGCACCCACCTGGCCAGGGCGTGGTACAGCACGATGCCGGCAATCCACAAAACTGCAGCAGACACATTGACACTGCTTCCGGTCACGTTGGCGCGATCAGGTGGGCTGTTGCCTTGTGTGGCCATGCGACCCAAAATGACGCCGTACAGTGGCACAAACACAGAGCTGAGCATCAACAAAAACGGCTCAATGCTGTGCATGGGCAAGAACAGCGCCAACACAGCACACACAATCGCCACGGCAATGCCCCATTGGCGAATGCTCCACTGCGCAAACAGGCTATGGCTGTTGACGGCGCCGGAATACACATCGCCGTAGGCGTTGTCGATTTCATCAAACAGGATCAGTCCCAGCGCGAGCAGGCCGCCTTGTGCCAGCAATAAGGCGGTTACGAGATCGGTGCCAGGTGCTGCCACCGTGACCACCATCACGCCCAGGGCATAACACCAGATGTTGGCCAGTGCATACCCGATCCAGGTGCCACTCAGGGCGGATTTGCCGTCTTTCCCGTGGCGGGCGTAGTCAGCGATCAGGGGCAACCAGGAGACCGGCATGGCGATGACCAAATCCATGGCGGACAGCAAACCCATGCCACCTTTGCCAGGGTTGTTCCAGAATGCGTCAAAACCTTTGGCGGCAATTTGACCGCCGAATTGCCAGGTCAGCCAGACCAGAGAAATCACCACCAAAGGCAAAGCGAATTTACCAATTAGTTTGCGAACTGTCGTGAGCATGGACGCAGCAATCAAGGCGCACAACACCGCGCCCCAAATGGCTGTGGTGGCAACGATGCCGCCAAAGCCGCTCAGATCCAGACCCAAGGACTGTTTGGCAATCGCAGCGGTGCCGTCACGCATGACCACCAGCTCAAACGTGGTCCAGCCCACGAGCTGGACGATGTTCAGGATGATCGGCAGTTTGGCGAACCGGCTGCCGTAGGTGCTGTGCATCAGGCCGGCGCTGGTGAGGCCGGAATCGCATCCCAGCTTGGCCGTCCAGGCCAGCAGACCTGCACCAATCACAGAGCCCAGAACGATGGCGACCAGCGCATCACGCGGGCCTACGGCTGGCACCAGGTAGGCGCCGACCTGCATCACCAGCAAGCCTACACCCAGGCTGAACCAGAGCGACAGGTGTTGTGAGAAGCCGAAAACGCGATCGCCGGTTGGCACGGGCTGCAAAGCCAGGTTGCCAGCAGGCAGGGAAAGGGACGCGGAAGAATCAGAAATTGCCATCAAATTTGCTCCAAGCAAAGCGGTGGCAGGAAGGCGGAGTCGGTGATGGGACTGACTTTGCTTCCCTGCGCGAGGATTACCTCAATCAGGTTCAAAGGGACTTTCTCAGTCGCTGCCTTGACGGATCAAGGCGGCAACACCCCTAGCGAATGTGTTCTTGCAAACACGGCTGAATTTTACCCCGCGTTGCTTGGCAAACGGCCTATGTGTTGAAAACCGGTGTCTCCACCCCCAAAACCTTGTGCAGCTTGGGCGACGTGGTGGTGTATTGCAGCATTACCTTTTTGTCCGGGAAGACGACGGCCGATGCGCCGAAGGCCGCCAGCGCACATTCGTGAAAGCCGCTCAAAATCAGTTTCTTCTTGCCGGGGTAGGTGTTGATGTCGCCGACCGCAAAGATGCCGGGGATGCTGGTCTGGAATTTTTCGGTGTCCACCTTGAGCTGTTTGCGCTCAATGTCGATGCCCCACTCGGCGATCGGACCCAGCTTGGGCGAGAGGCCAAAAAATACCAGCAGCATGGAAAGCGGCAGGGTTTGGGTGCTGTTGTCTGGCGCAGTGACGACGACACCGCTCAAGCGGCCGCCTGTTTCTTCGAGCGCGGTTATCTGGCCAATCATGAATTTCATTTGTCCGGCTTCACACAAGGCGCGCATTTTGGCGACGCTGGCCGGGGCAGCTGCAAATCCGTCGCGGCGGTGCAGGAGGGTGACAGACTTGGCTTTTAGCGGGCCGTCTGTCATGAAATCCAGTGTCCAGTCCAGCGCTGAATCACCGCCGCCCAAAATCACCACATCCTGATTGGCAAACGCGGCGCGGTTTTTGACCTTGTAGAACACCTGACAGTCGGGTGAATCGGCGTCGGCAAACTTTGTAACGCCTTCGACATTGAGCAAACGCGGCTGAAATGCGCCCATGCCCGCAGCGATGAAAATCGTCTTGGTCATGAAGCGCGTGCCGGCAGACGTTTCCAGCAGGAAACGGCCATCGGCCTGTTTGGCGATGAGGCTTACTTCCTGGTTGTAATGGAAGGTGGCGCCAAAAGGCTCAATCTGCTTCATCAAGCTGTCAGTCAGCTCTTTGCCCGTGCAAACGGGGATGGCCGGGATGTCGTAAATCGGCTTGTCAGGGTACAACTCGATGCACTGGCCACCGGCATACGGCAGCAGATCGATGACGTGCGCCTTGATTTCCAGGAGGCCCAGCTCGAACACCTGAAACAGGCCAACCGGGCCCGCGCCGACGATGACGGCATCCGTCTCAATGATGTCAGCCATGATCAGCGGACTAAAAACTGCAACTTGTCGGTGCGGTCTTTCCAGGCATCCGCGTCAGGTGGACCTGGTTTGCGTTTGGTGATGCTTTTCCAGCCCGTCAGTTTGGCCAGTTCGGCGTTGAGTTTGGTCATGTGTTGTTGGTCGGCTGGCACATCTTCTTCGGCGTAGATCGCGTTGACCGGGCATTCCGGAATACACACGGCACAGTCAATGCATTCGTCTGGGTCAATCGTCAGGAAATTGGGGCCTTCACGGAAACAATCCACAGGGCACACGTCCACACAATCGGTATATTTGCAGTTGATACAGGCTTCGGTAACGGTGTGGGTCATTGTGTAGGGTGGTCAAAGGGTAATCGCCGATTTTATTGCACCAGAACGGCCCCGGAGGTTTTATGTGAAGCCGTATCCACCAAAACCATGGCACCCAGCGTGCGCGAGACCGCATAGGGCAACGTGGCGATGGGCTCTTGCAGGGCCAATACGACATGGCCAATGGCGTTGGGGTCGAGGTGGTCAGCCTCCTCCCCGGCCAGTGTTTCAATGTTGAGCTTGTGCACGATGCGCTGGATCTTGGCCTTCACCCAGCGGTTGCCGTGAAGCGCCCAGTAGACACGGCCAGCCACGAGGGGTTCATCATCCATCCAGGCGATGGTGGTTTTGAGTTCGCGTGTGATGTTGAAAGTTTTGCCATCGGGGTCGCTGGCTGCCGACGCGCCGGGCCGCCCCAAGCTAGGCACGGCCCCCTCGGGGGGCAGCGAACCACACCCAGGGGGGAGCGTGGAGGCCAGTAACCAGTCGCCGCGCGAGACATCGACTTCGCGGTCCAATACGATGCCCGCGCTATGACCGGCAAACACCGCGCCTTCGCAGCGGACATGGTCCATCACTTTGGCCACCACAGCGGTCTGACCGCCTGGGAGAATGGCCACCTGTTGCCCCAACTGGACGCTACCCGTCGTGACTTTGCCCCAAAAAACGCGTCGCCCCTGGCTGATGTCGCTGGAGCCGGAAAACTTTTCCACCCATTGAACCGCGAAGGAGAACGCCAAATCAGCTTCGGCCTTCGTGACCGGAAGCTTCTCCAGAATCTGAAGCAAACTCTCGCCGTCATAGGCACACCAGCCGGGTGTTGGCCCCACCACGTTTTGGCCTTTCAGCGCCGAAATCGGCACGATGGCGGCGATGCTGATGCCGGCATCTTGCGCGAACTTTTCCAGCGCCGCCCTGATGTGTGTGAAACCCAGCGTGGGGTTGGCAATGGCGTCGAGCTTGTTCACGGCAAACACGATATTCGGCACGCGCAACAAATTGACCAGAAGGGAGTGGCGGCGTGTTTGTGGCAACAGCGACAGACCCGGGCTTTGCCAATCGAGTTTGGTCGCGTCGACCAGAACCACGGCCGCATCGGCGCTGCTGGCCGC
>JANNMM010000131.1:0-1524 GCA_031397915.1 Rhodoferax sp.
CCAGATCATCGAGCAAAAGATGAAGGGGCTGGATCGCTTGAGCTACATAGCATCAACCAGTGAATCGTCGGGCAGCGTGACCATCACCCTGACGTTTGAAAACGGCACCGACCCTGATACCGCACAGGTGCAGGTGCAAAACAAGCTGGCTTTGGCCACGCCGCTGTTGCCGCAAGAAGTGCAGTTACAGGGCATTCAGGTCACCAAGGCCGCCAACAACTTTTTGAGTGTGCTGGCCTTTGTTTCTGAAGACGGCAAGCTCAGTGAGGCTGATTTGGGCGACTACGTGGCGGCCAATGTCCAGGATTCCATCAGCCGGGTGGAAGGTGTGGGTGATACGACTCTGTTTGGCTCCCAGTACGCCATGCGCATCTGGCTCGACCCGAGCAAGCTCAACAATTTCAAGCTCACGCCGCTCGACGTGCAAAACGCGATCTCAGCACAGAACGCGCAGGTTTCCAGTGGCCAGTTGGGCGGATTGCCAGCGGCAGTCGGCCAGCAGCTCAACGCCACCATCACGTCGCAAACGCGGCTTAAAACGGCTGCCGAGTTTGAAGAAATTCTGCTGCGCATCCAGACCGATGGTTCGCAGGTTCGCCTTAAGGACGTGGCGCGAATTGAGCGCGGCAGCGAATCGTATGGCACCGTTTCCCGGTTTAACGGCAAGCCTGCCGCCGGGCTGGCAATCAAGCTGGCGACAGGAGCCAACGCACTGGAGACGGTCGAGGCTGTAGACGCAAAGCTGGCGGAGCTGACCGCATTTTTTCCGCCAGGCATGAAGGTGCTCAAGCCTTATGACACCACACCGTTTGTGCGTATTTCCATTGAAGAAGTGGTCAAAACACTGATCGAGGCGGTGCTGCTGGTGTTCGTGGTGATGTATCTCTTTCTGCAGAACTTCCGCGCCACCCTGATACCGACTATTGCGGTTCCGGTGGTGTTGTTGGGAACTATGGGGGTGCTTGCGGCCTTTGGTTACTCGCTCAATACCCTGACCATGCTGGCGATGGTGCTGGCCATCGGCTTGCTGGTGGACGATGCCATCGTGGTGGTGGAGAACGTTGAGCGCGTCATGACCGAAGAAGGCTTGTCACCCGTGGAAGCCACACGCAAATCGATGACGCAGATCACGGGCGCGCTGGTGGGGGTTGCGCTGGTGCTGTCGGCGGTGTTTGTGCCGATGGCGTTCTTCGCCGGCTCCACAGGGGTAATTTATCGCCAGTTTGCCATCACGATCGTGTCGGCCATGACGCTGTCGGTGTTCGTGGCCATGATCTTGACGCCAGCCTTGTGTGCCACGCTGCTGAAGCCGGTCAAAAAGGGTCACGCCCTGACCAACAAGGGATTGTTTGGTGCATTCAACCGCACCTTTGATCGCAGCAACGTCCGTTATCAGGGGGTGGTACGTCACATGTTAGGCCGTAGCTGGCCCTACATGATTGGCTATGGGGTGCTTCTGGCTGCTGTCGCATTTGCGTTCACCAAAATCCCCGCTGGGTTTTTGCCAGACGAGGACCAGGGCAT
>JANNMM010000357.1:0-5306 GCA_031397915.1 Rhodoferax sp.
CCAGCCTTGAGAAACACGCCCATTGAGCGGGGCATGTGGGCGGCGGTGGTGACCAGCAGCCAGGGCTGCTTTGGGTTAAGGCCCGGCAGCTTGGCTGTCATCACCGCGTTGTCGTAGGTGGTGCGAGAGGCAGACTCGTACATCACACGAGTTGGGTCAACCCCCATCAGGTCAAAGAAGATTTTGGCGCGGTCGGCCTCGGTGTATTTGGCCCAATTGAGGTTGCCTTCACCGCCCGTGAATACGAGTTTCAGGTGCGGATAGCGCTGCAGCAGAGTGAGGGGAACCACCATGCGCTCAGCGGCGTTGGTCAATGCGATTTGTCCCGGTTTTTCCCACAGGGAAGAGCTTCCCAGCGCGCCACCCAGGACCACTAAACCAACGTAGGGCGTCAAACTGGTTTCAGGTGTCACTGCCGGGTATTTCGACTCGAGCCGATGCAGAGCCTTGTCAACCGGCCCTTCCCACCCGATGAGCAGCAGCACGAGCAGCGCAGCCCAGCAAAGCGCCAGTCCCGCCATGCGCCACCGGCGAATACACAACAGACCTGCCGCCAGAAGCAGAATCGCCCAGCCGACAGGCTGGGTGGCAAAGGAAAGGAGTTTGGAGGCTATGAACATGGTGTCGTTGCGACACGGCTAAGCCTGAAAAATGGTGCCGGAGAGATGAATCGAACACCCGACCTTCTCATTACGAATGAGCTGCTCTACCGACTGAGCTACACCGGCACAAGCCTTCGATTATAGCCCGGCAAACTTGAGCATGATCACTGGTCTCCATGGTAGCCAGTGACGCGATCCACCTCATTTTTGGAGCCCAGGATCACGCTGACGCGTTCGTGCAGTTTGGCTGGCTGGATATCCAGAATGCGCGTTTTCCCGTTGGTGGCCGCGCCGCCCGCCTGTTCAATCAGCCAGCTCATCGGGTTGGCCTCGTACATCAGGCGCAGCTTGCCGGGTTTCTCCGGCTCGCGCTGGTCCCACGGGTACATGAACACGCCGCCGCGCGTGAGGATGCGGTGAACATCTGCCACCATGCTCGCAATCCAGCGCATGTTGAAATCCTTGCCGCGCGGCCCGGTTTGCCCGGCCAGGCATTCGCCGATATAACGCTTCACCGGCTCTGCCCAGTGGCGCATGTTGCTCATGTTGATGGCAAACTCCTTGGTGTCTGCCGGGATCCGCACATCTTCCTGTGTGAGCACAAAGGAGCCCTGTTCGCGGTCGAGTGTGAACATGGCCACGCCGTCGCCCACCGTGAGCACCAGGGTGGTCTGCGGGCCATAAACGCAATAACCGGCTGCGACTTGCTTGTTGCCGGCCTGCAAAAAATCGCCTTCATCGACGCCGCGGTCACCTTCAGGCATTTTGAGCACACTGAAAATCGTGCCGATGCTCACGTTCACGTCAATGTTGCTGGAGCCATCGAGTGGGTCGAACAAAAGCAAATATTCGCCTTTGGGATAACGGTTGGGCACGACATAGATGCCTTCCATTTCCTCTGAGGCCATCGCGGCGAGGTGCCCGCCCCATTCGTTGGCTTCAATCAACACTTCGTTGGCAATGATGTCGAGTTTTTTCTGGACTTCACCTTGCACATTTTCAGAACCCGCCGTTCCCAGCACGCCACCCAGCGCCCCCTTGTTGACAGCCTGGCTGATGCTCTTGCAGGCACGTGCAACCACTTCCAGAAGCAGACGCAACTGCGACGGTATGTGCCCGTCGACGCGCTGCTTTTCGACCAGATACCGCGTGAGCGAAATTCTGCTTGTCATGTCAATCTCCCAGCGCTCGGCCCACGACCTCGCGCACGTCGTTGCTCAAATCGGGTTTGGCCGCCACGCGTTTGATCGCTTCGTGTGCTGCGCTGCGGTACGGCTCGGCCAGACGGCTCCAGCGGTCCAAGGCTCGCGCAAGGCGCGCGGCCACTTGCGGATTGAAGGCGTCTATCTCCATGACCCGATCGCTCCAGAACACGTAGCCCGCCGCATCGGGCCGGTGAAACGCGCCGGGGTTGGCGCTGCAGAAACTGAAAATCAGGCTGCGCGCCCGGTTCGGGTTTTGCAGGTTGAAGTCCGGGTGGGCCATGAGCTGGCGCACCTGCGGCAAGACCTGTCCATTGCGGTCGATTGCGCCGCCTTGCAAGGCAAACCATTTGTCGATCGCCAGCGCATCGCCTTTGAACAGCTGGTGGAACTGGCGCAAGGCCTGCGCTGCCAGTTCATGCCCCGAACCGATCAGCGCGACCAGGGCGTTGCTGCGGTCGGTCATGTTGCCGGCCGACGTGAATCTTCGCATGGCGGCTTCGGGCCAGGTGGATGTGCCTTCTGAACGCGCCGCCAGACACAGCTGCGACAAGGCCAGGCCAGCCAGGCTGCGACGACCCGATGAGACCGGATCCGGCTTGTAGTTGCCGGTGTCCTGATGGGTGTGGAAGGCCCACTCCCAGTCAGCTTGCAAATCGGTGGCGAGTTGCGCGCGCATGGCTTCGCGAACGGCATGCACCCGTTGCGGGTCCACCACATCGAGTTGCTCTGCCATGTAGGTTTCAGAGGGCAGGGTGAGTACCAGCTCTTTGAAAGCGGGGTCCAGGTCCGCGTTGTGCAATACCGCACGCAATGCCGAAATGCTGGCCTCGTTCAGCGGCCTGGGTATGGACGCCTGCGTGGCCGCTTTCAGGCATTCAAGGGCCTGGCGCAGCATCAGTCTTTGTCCGGCTTCCCACCGGTTGAACGCGTCTGAGTCGTGCGCCAGCAAGTGGAGCAGTTCCGCGTCGGAATAATCGATCTCCAGCGTCACCGGTGCCGAAAATCCGCGCAGGATGGAAGGCACCGGCGCCGCCGGAACGTTGATGAAGCTCAGTGTTTCACTGGCTTGCGTCATGACAAAGACCCGTGAACCCGCGCCCGGGACAGACTCCTCAGCCAGCTGGAGGGGCAAGTCCCGGCCATTGGCGTTGAGCAAGCCGATTTCCAGCGGAATCACAAAGGGCTGCTTCTCGGGCTGGCCCGGCGTCGGCGCGCAGGTTTGGGTCAGTGTCAGTCGATAGACCTGCGTTGCTGCGTCGTAGTCTCCCACTGCTTTGACGTTGGGTGTTCCAGCCTGGCTGTACCAGAGTTTGAACTGCGGCAACAGGTGGCCCAGGTCGGACTGGAGGTTGGCGTCCGCCATGGACTGGGCAAATTCGTCACAGGTGACAGCCTGACCGTCATGAATGCCGAAATACAGGGCCATGCCACGGGCGAACCCGTCCCTGCCCACCAGCGTCTGCATCATGCGCACGACTTCGGCACCTTTTTCATAAATCGTGACGGTGTAGAAATTGTTGATCTCCAGGTAGCTGTCTGGCCGCACCGGGTGCGCCATCGGCCCTGCGTCTTCTGGAAACTGCGCGGTACGCAACACGCGTACGTCTTCGATGCGTTTGACCGCGCGGGCTGAAGGCTCTCTGCACAAGTCCTGTGAAAACTCCTGGTCCCGGAACACGGTGAGGCCTTCCTTGAGGCTCAGCTGAAACCAGTCACGGCAGGTGATTCGGTTGCCCGTCCAGTTGTGAAAGTATTCGTGGCCGACCACGCTTTCAATGTTGGAATAGTCGGCGTCTGTCGCCGTAGCCTGGCTGGCCAGCACATATTTGGTGTTGAAGATGTTCAGACCCTTGTTTTCCATCGCGCCCATGTTGAAATCGCTGGTGGCGACAATCATGAAACGTTCGAGGTCCAGCGGCAAATTGAAGCGGGCTTCGTCCCAGGTGACGGAGGCCATCAGCGAGTTCATCGCGTGTTCGGTTTTGTCCAGATCACCCGGGCGGACATACACCTGCAAGACGTGCTCTTTGCCATGGCGCGAAATGATGCGCTGCTCACGGCACACCAGTTGACCGGCAACCAGGGCAAACAGGTAACACGGCTTCTTGTGGGGATCAACCCATTTGGCGAAATGGCGCCCGGCATTTTCTGCGCCCGGCAAGTCGCCGTGCCCGACCAGATTGCCATTTGAGAGCAACACCGGGTACTTGGCTTTGTCGGCCTTCAAGGTCACCGTGTAAAGGGCCATCACATCGGGGCGGTCCAGAAAATACGTGATGCGGCGAAACCCTTCCGCCTCACATTGCGTGAAAAAGGATCCGTTGCTGACGTACAGACCCATCAACTTGGTGTTTTTGGCCGGCGCGCAAGTGGTGAATATCTCGAGGTCAACCGGGTCGTCCCCCTCGGGCAGGTTTTCCAGCACCAACTGGTTGCCATCCATCCTGAACGAAGTACCCTGGCCATTGACCAGTACCCGCGCCAGGTTGAGCGCTTCGCCGTCCAGACGCAGGGCCTGTGATGGCGCTGCCGCATTGCGACGCAAACGCATTTTGTTGAGCACCCGGGTCTTGGCGGGGTCCAGGTCGAAGGTCAGGTCGACCGTGTCGATGAACCATGCTGGCGCTGTGTAGTCCTCGCGGCGCGTCACTGCAGCGGCGCCTTCACCATCACGAAATAGCAACATTCAAAGTCTCCAGAAATTTTTTGTCCATCAATTCGTCAAAGTTCCGGGCGTGCGCCAGGACGTGGGGGCCGGCCAACTCAGCGGCGGTGTGGCTCGTGCAGATCGCCACGGCAGACATGCCGGCCCGGCGCGCAGCCTCAATGCCAAAAGGCGCATCTTCAAAGACAATGCAAGACCCGGGTCTCGCATCCATTCGATTTGACGCTTCCAAAAATATAGCAGGCTCCGGTTTCCCCGGAAAACCCTCGTCGCCACCGACCACTGCATGTGGTGCGAAGGGCAACTTCAAGTGCGAGAAAGCAAAGGCGATGTTGTGTTTGTCGCCCGCGGTGCCCACGCCAAGCTTCAACTTGATTCCCAAGGACTGCTGAGCAAATGCCTTGAACCCGGCCACTTCAGCAAAAACCGGTTCAAACAAATCGCGGTAGATGGCTTCTTTCTCGGCAATCAGCGCCCAGGCCTCCTCAGCGGCGACCACGCGGCCAAACAGTTCGTTCATGCACTCGGCGCCGGTACGGCCCGTTGTGCGCGCCATCAGGTCGCCAACCTCAATGCGGATGGTGTGTCGGCGAGTGAATTCCACCCAGCTCTTCGCGTGAAAGGGCATGGAGTCGATCATGGTGCCGTCCATGTCGAAGATAAAGGCCCCCACGCTCCCCGCTGCGCGTGGTTCGCTGCCCCCCGAGGGGGCTAATTTTTCTTGGGGCGGCCCGGCGAAAAATTGCGTGCGCATGCCTGTTGGCGATTCTGCTGTCATCACACACCCTGTTTCAGTGAAGCTTCGATGAACTGGTCCAGGTCGCCGTCCAGCAC
>JANNMM010000035.1:0-3917 GCA_031397915.1 Rhodoferax sp.
TCGGTGCGCAGCCCAGGCCCAGCGCCACCAGAGCGGCCAGCGAGATCCAGACCGGCAGGCCGCCCACGCTGAACAGGCCCGCCCCGCCAATCGCCAGCACCAAGCCATAACGCACCAAGCGGCGGTTGCCCAGGCGCTGCGCCATCAGCCCGGTGGCGAAACGCCCGCCCATGATGGCCGCGAAAAAGCCCGACAGCCACAGCCCCGCCGTCGCGCCGCTGACCTGGCGTTGCTCCACAAGCACCGTGGCCGCCCACAAGGAGGTGCCCACCTCAACACCCGCGTACAGAAAAAACAGCAAAGGCGCAAGCCACAACGCGAGCCGGCGCGGCGCCGGCCTCTCGGGGCCCCCCACGTCCCCTATGCCGCCAGCCGTTGGTGTGACCACGGCAGGCGCCAATCGCCAAAGGCGCAGGCTCACGAGGAACAACACGGCCAGACCGATTTGCAAGAGGCCGATCTGCTGGTAACCCAGCCGCCAGCCGCCCGCGTCGGGTTGTGCCTGTGCTTGCGCCAGGGCCACGCCCATGAGCGCCGGCCCGAGCGTGGCACCAAGGCCCCAGCAGCCGTGCAACCAGTTCATGTGGCGCGCCGAATAATGCCGCGCGACAAAGTGGTTCATGGCCGCGTCCACCGCGCCGGCGCCCAGGCCCAGCGGCACGGCCAGCAGCAGCAACAAGATAAAACCCGGAACCTCGGCAAAACCCAGCAGCGCCAGCCCGGTCATGAAGCCGCTGGCCATTACCACGCTGCCGGCGCTGAAGCGTTTGAGCACCGCGCCGCTGGCAAAACCCGACAGCGCCGAGCAGCCGGTGGCGACCATGGTGACCAGGCCAGCCGCCTCGATCGGCTGCTTCAGCGAGAGCCGCATGGCCGGCCAGGCCACGCCCAATACGCCATCGGGCAGCCCCAGGCTGATGAAGGCGAGGTAAATGAGGGGCAACAGGAATAGGGACGCGATGGGCAACGACATGGCCAGCGAGTATCGCCGCGGTGCAGGCCTAGCCCGGGCTTGAAATGCGGCGTGTGCCCGTGATCACACCGCGTTCCAGCGCGTCGGTGGGCAGGCTTGCACATGCTAAGGGCCAACTGCGCTCACTGCCGTCGCAGACAAAGACGCTGGCCTTGTGGCTGGCGGCCAAGTCCGGGTGGTAGAAATTGACGGCGCCGCTGGCGCGCGGAATGGTGATCCAGCGCCGTACCAGGGCCTCGTCGGCCTTGCCGTCGGAGTACTTGATGATCCAGGGGAACAGGCCGTATTCAGCCACGCGTTTGGCGTTCAGGTTCCCTTTGGCGTCATAGTGGCCATGAAAACCCACGAAGGTCTGCTCGACCGGGTAGTCGTCGGTAAACAAACGTTCCCGGCCGCCCAGGAACATGCGGGAACACGAAGAGACGCAATACCCGGAGACGGCGGTGGTCATGCCGCGTGCGCGAAACAGCTCGCCCATGCAGTAACCCGTGGGTGCGTGGCCGCCCCAGGAATTGCGCAAGACGGCCAGCTGAATGGCGGGGTTTTGCGCGAATGCCTTTTTGACGCGGGGCAGTTCATCGCCTTTCACCGGGCCCGACAGAATGATGGTGTTGCCCATCACCGTGACCTCCATCGCCAGCGGCGCGGTGGCCACCGCGGCCAACATGGCCGCCAAGCCAGCGGCCCGCGGGAGCGCGGCCATTGCCACAGTCATCACCTCACTGCGCCGCCAGTTGCAACAGGGCGACGTCGGCCTGGCTTTTCGCAGCGCTGGTTTGCGCCATGTAGGTAAACAGCGCACTGATGACGGCGACCACGCCTGCGATGGTGGCCACGACCAGTTCGATTTTCATGGGAAACCTTTTCTCAATGGGCCTGACGCGCCCTGGGCCGGACCATCCACCCATTGGGGGCCGGCTGGGCGATGCGCTGCACCGCCACTTTGCCACAACCGGGTTTTGGCGTCCATTGGCCGGCAAGGGCAGGCAAAGCGCACAACGACATGTCCGAAAACGGCTAGTCAATTCGTTTCTGCGACGTATCATTGAAGCATGACCAACGTCGAATCGCTGCAAACAGCGCAAGAAGCCAGCGCGCCAGACGCGACCCACGCCGACGCCTGTTACCTCGCGTTGAAGGCCCGCGACGCGCGTTTTGACGGTCGGTTTTTCATTGGTGTCACATCCACCAAAATCTATTGCCGCCCGGTCTGCAAGGTGAAAGCGCCCAAAAAAGAAAATTGCCGCTTCTTTGACCACGCGGCCCAGGCCGAACACGCGGGTTTCCGCCCATGCCTGCGTTGCCGCCCCGAGCTTGCGCCGCAGGTGCTGCATTGGTCGACACAGGACGCGAGTGCGATGTTGTCGCAACAAGCCGCGCGTTTGCTCGACGATCCGCAGCGCTGGAGCAATGGCGAAAAAAGCAGCGTGGGTGGCGTCACAAGCATGGAAAGCTTGAGCCAGCGCCTGGGCGTGAGTGACCGCCACGTCCGGCGTATTTTCGAGGCGCAATTTGGTGTCTCACCGCTGCAGTATTTGCAAACGCGGCGGCTGCTGGCGGCCAAACAACTGCTCACCGATACCGATTTGCCGGTGACGCAGATCGCACTTTCGAGCGGTTTTGCCAGCTTGCGGCGTTTTAACGCGGCTTTTGTCGGACATTACAAATTGAACCCGACTGCCTTGCGCCGCGCCGGGGCGGCTGCGTCCACGGGTGCATCGGGCAAGGCGCAAGGCGCCACGGTGCGCCTGGGTTACCGCCCACCGTATGACGCCGCCGCGATGCTCGCGTTTTTGCAGAAACGCGCGATCGCCTCGGTCAGTGCAATAGACGTGGGCGCGCCTTTGCCGTCAATGGGAAACATTCGGGGAACCATCCGCACGAGCTTTTACGTGACCAGCAATGACGGCAGCGCCCCGGCGGCCCCCAGGCTTCAGGCCGGCTGGCTCAGCGTGTGCTTCGACGAAGCGAATTCGCAGGCCGTGCTCACTGTGAGCGATTCTTTGCAGAGCGCGCTGCCGCTGGTGATACGCCGTGTGCGCCACTGGCTCGACCTCGACGCTGACCCGGCCGCCGTCCATGCGGTGATGCACAGCCGTTTCCCCAATGGCGCGGGCCTGCGTGTGCCGGGTTGCCTGGACGGCTTTGAGCTGGCGGTGCGTGCGGTGCTGGGCCAGCAAATCACCGTGGCAGCGGCGCGGACTTTGGCGCAGCGGCTGGTGGACAAATTTGGCGCACCCGTCGCGACGCCGTTTGCCGATGTGACGCGCCTGTTCCCAAGCGCCGAGGTGTTGGCCGGCGCGAGTGGCGACGCGCTGGGCAGCCTGGGCATTGCCAAACAGCGCCAGGCGGCGATTGTGGCGATTGCCAATGGTGTGGCGAGCGGGCGCATCACGCTGCACGCGGGCGCAGACGTGCCGGCGACGATGGCAGCGCTGAAAGAATTGCCCGGCATTGGCGACTGGACGGCGCAGTACATCGCCATGCGCGCGCTGCGCTGGCCCGACGCCTTCCCGGCAGGTGACGTGGCGCTGCACAAGGCGCTGGGCGTTTTGGGATCTAAAAAAGCGGCGAAAGAGGTTGAAGCGATGTCGCAGGCGTGGAAACCGTGGCGCAGTTACGCTGTGGTGCGGGCGTGGGCGACGTTGTGAAACCGAAATAATTAACTTGCATGTTAATTATTTGTGATAAAAGTCTATTTTTACAATTTAACTATAATTTTTGATTTATTTATAATCAATTTTTATACTTTTTTAGTAGCAATAAAACCATATTTTTCGTGACTTAATCTTCAAATATTTTTAGTAAATTTTTATTTATCATGAAATTTCACCCATCCATCGTTCAAACCGCCATCGACAGCCCATTGGGCATGATGGTCTTAGCCGCCACACCGGCCGGGCTGGCTGGCGCCTGGTTCACCGACCAGCGCCACTTGCCCAAG
>JANNMM010000165.1:0-2055 GCA_031397915.1 Rhodoferax sp.
TAAATTTCGCCGAGGAAAAACATCGAACCCGCTTCGCGGTTGAGCACCAGGGTGTGTTTGCCGCGCCAGCCCTGGCCGCTGCGCACGGCGAGTTCGGCCTCCAGCACGGGCGCGCTGTCGGTGAAGACGCGGTGGCCAAACTGCCCCACTTCGCTCTGGATGCGCTCGCACAGTTTTTGCAGGCGAGTTCGGAGCACCTTGTGGTAGTCCCGCCCCCGCGCGTAGAGCGAGACGATGGCCTCCTGCGGGCGGCCCAGCCGTTCGAATTCGATGCCTTGCCATTCGGCAGCGCTCGACGCGGGCAAATAGTCCAGCCGCGCCGTGATCACACTCACGGTGCCCGGCACCAGCTCGGCTGGGCGGGTGCGTTTGAGGCCGTGGGCTGCCATGTAAGCCATCTCGCCATGGAAACCGTTGGCCAGCCAATCCAGCAGGGGTGCCTCGGCGGACGATAAATCGACCCCGGTCACGCCAATTTGGGAAAATCCCAGTTCCAGGGCCCAGGCCTGAATTTGGGACAACAATTGAGCGTTATGGAATTGAGGGGCGGATTGAAGGATTTGTTGCATGGTGGCGCAGCCATTGTAAAAACCGAACGCGAAGCGCTCTGGCGCGATGAAGCGGCGACGCAAGCGTTTGCCGAATCACTCGCGGCGAACCCGCACGTGCGCAACGCGTTCATCGAACTGCACGGCGAACTCGGCGCTGGCAAAACCACCTTCGTGCGGCACCTGCTGCGCGCACTGGGTGTGCAGGGGCGCATCAAAAGCCCGACCTACGCGGTGGTGGAGCCTTATGAATTGACCGACGCTAGCACCGGGTTCCACATCTGGCATTTTGACTTCTACCGTTTCAGCGATCCGCGTGAATGGGCTGACGCAGGCTTTCGCGACATTTTTGCAAGCCCGGGCCTGAAACTCGCCGAATGGCCCGAGAACGTGGCGGGCCAGTTGCCGCCGGCCGATCTGGTGCTGCACATCGGTGTGTTGCCGGATGAAGCGCGCCAGGTGAAGATCGTGGCGCAGACGCCTGCGGGCCTGGCCCTTATTCAAGGTGGCCGTGGCCAGGGAGCCGATCTTTGAAGCGGCGCGAGTTGCTGGCGCGGGGCAGTGTCGTGCTGTTGCTGGGGCGCGCTGACATCGCATGGGGCGCGACGATATTGGCGGTGCGGGTATGGCCAGCGCCCGACTATTCGCGCGTCACGATCGAATCCGATGGCCTGCTCAAGGCAACGCAACAGCTGGTAGGCTCGCCGCCGCGCCTGGCGGTGGACATTGAGGGCATCGAGCTGAACCCGGCGCTGCGCGAGCTGGTGGCCAAGGTGCAGGGCGATGACCCGAACATCGCCGGCATTCGTGTGGGGCAAAACACGCCGGGTATGGTGCGTCTGGTGATTGACCTGAAAGTGCCGATCCAGCCGCAGGTGTTCACGCTACCACCCATCGCCGCTTACCAGCATCGCCTCGTGTTCGATTTGTACCCAACGCTGGCGGCCGACCCGCTGGCGGCGCTGATTGCCGAGCGCCTCAAAGACCGGCAACTGGCAGAGGGCGCCCAGCAGGCCGCCAGCGCCGGCATAGCGGCGGCCGACCCGCTGGGTGACCTGATCGCGAAGTCCAACCGCAAAGGCGCTGCGCCAAAACCCGGCGCTGTGCCGGACGCCAAAACCGACCGCCTCATCATCATCGCGTTGGACCCCGGCCACGGTGGCGAAGACCCGGGCGCCGTGGGCCCGGGCGGCACGCGCGAAAAAGACGTGGTGCTGCAGCTGGCGCACCGCCTGCGAGACCGTATCAACGCCGCCAGCGTGAAAAACGGCAGCTCCCAATTGGCGATGCGTGCCTTCTTGACACGCGACGCCGATTTTTTTGTACCGCTTCACGTGCGCGTGCAAAAAGCGCGGCGCGTGCAGGCCGACCTGTTTGTGAGCATCCACGCCGACGCGTTTTTCACGCCGCGACCGCAAGGCGCCAGCGTCTTTGCGTTGAGCCAGGGCGGCGCCTCCAGCTCCGCCGCGCGCTGGATGGCCGACAAGGAAAACAAGGCCGATCTGGT
>JANNMM010000185.1:0-2214 GCA_031397915.1 Rhodoferax sp.
TTCACCGGCCGCACGCGCCTGTGGATCGAAGTCGGCCAACCCGAAGACAAACCCCTCATCAAGGCCTGTGGCAAGGCCGACGAGGTTGCGCTGTACTGCTTCAGCGCCAGCGCCGACATCTGGTGGAAAACCATGCAGTCCAAACTCAGCCGGCCGCAGAACCTGAGCGTCTGGCGGGTGCCCGCCGCGCAATCGCAGGCGCTAATCGCGCTGGCGCAGCGCAGCATGCAGCTGCAAGCAACCGTTCAGGAGGGTGCGCTGATGCTGGGCGACGGCGCGCGCAATGTGGAGATTGAACCGCTGCGCTGGAAATAAACCGCAAAAACCGTCGCAATGCCAATAATAAACTTGCAAGTTAACGCATAGGCTGGATTGCGCGTTTTGTTAACATGGGTGTTAACAATTTGGCAGAGGCCCGCCAGTTTTCGTCAATTTTGAGATCTTTAGGCGGTCAAGTCACGTAAAACAAAAGTAGTTTGCTATATATTTAATAGCATGTCGATTGTTTGAGCCTACTGGTCGTTTGAGCGTACCAATCGCTCGATTGCAGCGCCTAGTCCAGCCCGCCGGGTGTCACCTTAGCCTGCGTGTCAGGCGCTGTCGGGCGCCGCTCGGCCGCCCGTTCGGCATATTTGTTGAAGCGCCAGGCCGTGCCCTGCATCGTGATGCGCCGCCAGGTCTGGCGTTTTTCAGCCGGGCGCATTTCGGTCCAGCGCTGAACTTCTTCAAAGCTTCGGCCGCAGCCCTTGCAGGTCGGGTCACCCTGGCTGGTCGAGCAGATGGCGATACACGGCGTGTCGGGCGTGGTCTCGTACCAGGCCAGCCAGGCCGCGTAGGCGGCTATGGGGAAGGAGAACTCGTCGGCCTCGGTTTCATGGAAAAACACCATCGTGGCGTAGACCTCGGCCAAGGCGCGCGTCTCGCGGGCCAGTGAATAACCGTCAGGCGAAGGCGATTTGTCGCGCCAGTAGTTGATGGCGGACTCGATATCGGTGATGTGAATGCCGGCCACGGGTTTGTGTTGGAAAGGAGGCGCATCATAACGTGACGGGCTCGCGGTGCCAGGGGCACTGGTCGGCGTGGGGACTGTGATGGCGCTTGCCGCAGACTAAAGGGTCGCCATGGGTTTTCATGGCCGCAGTGATAATCTGCGGTCATGAAACTCATCCTCAAATGGTTGCTCAGCGCTGCCGCCCTGTTGGCGGTGGCGCATTTTTACAGCGGTGTGCAGGTGACCAGCTTCACCTCGGCGCTGATCGCCGCGATTGTGATCGCGCTGTTCAACCTGTTTTTGCGCCCGATCCTGATTGTGTTGACGCTGCCCGTGACGGTGCTCACGCTGGGCCTGTTCATGTTTGTCATCAACGCGCTGATGTTCTGGGCCGCTGCCGGTGTACTGGACGGTTTCCACGTCAACGGTTTTGTCGCCGCGCTGATCGGCTCCTTGATCTACTCGCTGGCCGGCATCGTGATCGAGTCAGCGCTCGAGCGCCTGGTCCCGAAGAAGTAGGGCCACCTGGCGCGAGCGGCTGTCGATGATGGACGCCTCAAAGTGGTCGGCTTGTCCCTTGCGGGCCAGGTCGCGCGCGAGTTCCTGTGCCGCCTTGAAGCGGTCGGCGGCAGCGGCGTAGTCCAGCCTGGCCACTTGGCTTTCGGCATCAGCGCGTATTGCACGCAGGTTTTTGCCCAGTGCGGCGTGGGCCGTGGAAAGCAATTGCCAGGCTTGCGCATCACGCGGGTGAGAGGCGACCCAGGCTTGCAGTTGCTCGGCAGCATCGGCCGCCTTGCCCGCGCGGATCGCTACGCTTGCGCCAAGGATGACTTCCGGGCGGCCCGTCTTGACACCCGTGCCGGCTGCGTTGTCAGCAGAAGTGGCGGCCAGTGTCTTCAAAACAGTGTTGTGCACAGACAGGTGTGTGCTGGCTTGCGGCACATCGTCAGCGGCAAGCGCGAGTTCTGCGGCCAGCAGGCGGTAAAGGCGACCTGCTGCGGCATCGTTTTTGGTGAGAGCCGAGAGTTTCACCAGCTGCGCCGAGGCACCCGTGAAATCGCGCAGGCGTGAGGCCGCCAGGGCCGCGCCATACAGCGTCAAGGCCTGGCGCGCCCGTTCGTCACAGGACAGGTTTGCGCCCGGCTGCTAGGGAATCGGTACGGCCAGAGCCGCCGAGGCCCGCAGCGCGTCGACGCCGGAATTGGACAAGACCTGCGCGCGAC
>JANNMM010000305.1:0-12374 GCA_031397915.1 Rhodoferax sp.
GACCGACGTCAACCAGCTGGTGCCGTTCAAATACAAATGGGCCTGGGAGAAGTACCTCGCGAGCTGCTCCAACCACTGGATGCCGCAAGAGGTCAATATGACGCGCGACATCGCGCTGTGGAAAAACCCGAACGGCCTGACCGAAGACGAGCGCCGCATTGTCAAACGCAACCTGGGGTTTTTTGTCACGGCCGATTCTCTAGCTGCCAACAACATCGTGTTGGGCACCTACCGCCACATCACGGCACCTGAGTGCCGCCAGTTCCTGTTGCGCCAGGCTTTTGAAGAGGCGATCCACACCCACGCCTACCAGTACATTGTCGAATCGCTGGGCCTGGACGAAAGCGAAATCTTCAACGCCTACAACGAAGTCAAGTCGATCCGCGACAAGGATGAGTTCCTGCTGCCCTTCATTGCGGCCATCATGGATCCGAACTTCCACACCGGCACACCCCAAACCGACCAGACCCTGCTCAAGTCGCTGATCGTGTTCGCCTGCCTCATGGAAGGGCTGTTCTTCTATGTGGGCTTCACGCAAATTCTGGCGCTGGGCCGCCAAAACAAGATGACGGGCGCCGCCGAGCAGTACCAGTACATCCTGCGTGACGAATCCATGCACTGCAATTTCGGCATCGACCTGATCAACCAGTTGAAAGCCGAAAATCCGCAGCTCTGGACGCCTGAATTCAAGGCCGAAATCAAGGCCCTGTTTGAGCAGGCCGTCGAGCTCGAGTACCGTTATGCCGAAGACACCATGCCGCGTGGCGTGTTGGGCATGAACGCTTCCATGTTCAAAGGTTACCTGCGTTATATCGCCAACCGGCGCGCCACCCAGATCGGCCTGGAAGCGCTGTATCCCAACGAAGAGAACCCGTTCCCCTGGATGAGCGAAATGATCGACTTGAAGAAAGAGCGCAACTTCTTCGAGACCCGAGTGATTGAATACCAGTCTGGCGGCGCTTTGTCCTGGGATTGAAGCCCTGGCCCAACCACCGATCAAACCCATACTTAAAAAATGTTTTCAGAATTTCACACGTCGAACATTGCCCCACAGAGGGCAAGTTCGGTGTGTGCACCCGAGTTCATGGTGCTGGGGTCTACCCAACACCATGAATCGCTTCATGCAAACCAACAACGCATGAAGTGCTCTTTGTTACTTGATCAAGGAGAAAATTGAAATGGCAACTGCAAAAAAACCGGCCGCAAAAAAGGCCACCGCGAAAAAAGCTGCACCAGCAAAAAAAGCAGCACCGAAGAAAGTAGCAGCTAAAAAAGCTCCAGCGAAAAAAGCAGCCGCTAAAAAAGCGCCTGCCAAAAAAGCTGCCGCCAAAAAGCCCGCTGCCAAAAAAGCGCCCGCTAAAAAAGCAGCCGCTAAGAAAGCCCCAGCCAAAAAAGCCGGCGCCAAAAAAGCGCCTGCAAAGAAAGCTGCCGCCAAAAAGCCTGCCGCCAAAAAGCCTGCCGCCAAGAAAGCTGCCAAAAAACCGGCTGCAAAGAAAGCCGCGAAAGGCCCTGCTGCCAAGGTAGCGCCTGCACCCGCTGCCCCTGCTGCTCAGACCACTCTGAACCCGCAGGCCGCCTGGCCGTTTCCTACGGCCTCCAAGCCCTAAAAGCTGGCGGTTCACTCAAAGCCCGATATCGAAAGATGTCGGGCTTTTTCTTCGCCCCCTGATTTGCAGGGGAGCGGCCTTCAGGGATAAAAGGCCAGCACCTTGTAGCCGGAGAAACGGTCTGACCCATTGCCACGGATGGTGATGGCAACGGCACCGGTCCAGTCACCCGCAGCACCCAGGGCACTGACGGGAGAATACTCGTTGGCCAGCAAAACCCGGCGCATCACGGGCTGGTCCTGGGAGTCGGTCAGCGTCAATTCAAGTGCCGGCATCGCAACGTCCAGGGCAGACGTATTGCGCAGCACAATGCTCAGGCGATAGGCATCCGGACGGATCTTGTTGAACGAAGAACTATCGATCACCACCGACTCAATTTGCCGCAAATTCGACACCGTGCAGTTCAGTTGCCGGCAGACCCACTGAAGGGCTGGTTTGGTTTGTGGAAACATGGCGGCGATCCGGTCGCGCTCATGCACTGCGCCCTGTATGCCCAGCGCAGCAAGCAGGCCAATGGCCAGTAAAGCCAGGAACACACGCACCGAGGTTCGTTGCCAGGGCGATTTTCCCGGCATCGGGCGCATGAAACTGAGGTCCTGATGGCTCGGCTCGACGGGCTTCTGCGGTGGTGGCGGCGCTGGCGGTGGCGTGGCCTCGGCTGCTGGCTGCACCTCCGGGTCCGCGACGGCAACAGCGACGGCGTCGGAGCTGGCGCCAAGGTCCACGTCCACCTCCGCAGGCACATCGGCGGGCTCGGGTTCGGGTTCGGGAACTGGCGGGGTCGGCACATCGACCGCAACAGCGTCATTTGCCGGAAAACCGAGCGACGGGTCTGGCGCGGCATCGGGTGACGCCTGAGGCAACGGCTCGTCCCTCTCTGGTGGCCCATCAGGTTCTGCCCGCTGGACGGGTTCCGGGTATTCGGGCGGGTCCTCGGCAATTGCTGCCTTGGGGGACTCGGCCACACCGTCCACCAGCGCCGCATTCGCATCAAAGACCTGCTCGCACTGACCACAGCGGACCCAGCCTTGCGATATTCGCAACTGATCGGGCACAACCCTGAATGTGGTCAGGCAGGCCGGGCAGCGGGTAATCAGGCTCATTGTGTCGAAATTCTAGAACAGGGCAGCTTCAGGTTTCAGGCGCTGGACCGGAAGCGCCGCGGCACACATCACACGGCTGTGGCGGTCATCAATACCCAGCCGTCTTGGGAGTCGGCGACGCCCAGGGAAATATAGGGCTGGTAGGCGGCGCTCAGTTCGTCAGCCTGCCGCTCCAGAATACCCGCGAGCACCAGGGAGCCGCCAGGCGCGATGCGGCCACACAGCAGCGGCGCCAACACTTTCAGGGGGCTGGCCAGAATATTCGCCAGAACAACACCGTACCGGCCGCTGACCTGATCCGGCAGCCCGGCCTTGAGGCCTACCCGGTTGGCCTGGGCATTCTGTTCGGTCGACACGACCGCAGCCGGATCGATGTCCACGGCATCGATGTCAGACGCGCCAAATTTTGCAGCACCGATGGCCAGGATGCCGGAGCCGCAACCATAGTCCAGCACCCGGCCCCAGTGGCCGCCCTGCGCCACAAGTGCCGCGCCGTAACGCGCGATCCAGCGCAGGCACATGCGGGTGGTGGGGTGGGTACCCGTGCCAAATGCCAGGCCAGGGTCCAGGCGGATCAACCGCTTGGCCGTGAGCGGTGGCTCGTGCCAGGTCGGAACAATCCAGAATTCGGGCGTGATCTCGACCGGTTCGAACTGCGATTGCGTCAGGCGCACCCAGTCCTGGTCGGCCACAGGGCGCACACCCAGGGGTTTGCAACCCACGAAAAAGTCCTGGAGGCTCACCAGCCTCAGGGCCTCTTCAGCCGCGCTTTGCGTCTGGAACAACGCTGCCATGCGCGAACGCTGCCAGCCGTCTTTGGGCGGCGGCATGCCCGGCTCGCCAAACAGGGCCTGCTCCGCGTCGGTCTGGGCGTCGGCGTCGTCCACACTCACACTGAGCGCGTCCAGAGCTTCCAGGGCGTCACCCAGCGGCTCCACCCGATCCTGCGGGCAAATCAGGCTCAGCTCAAACATGGCGAAAACGGTACACGACGGTCAGCGCTTGTGTTGCTCAAGCCACTGCTCAAGGTAGTGGATATTGGTGCCGCCACTCATGAACTTCGCATCCACCATCAGCTCGCGGTGCAGCGGAATGTTGGTGTTGATGCCTTCTACCACTGTCTCGCCCAGCGCCGTGCGCAGCCGCGCCAGGGCTTGTTCGCGGGTATCGCCATGCACCACGATCTTGCCGATCATCGAATCGTAATTGGGTGGCACAAAGTAGTTGGTGTAAACGTGCGAGTCCACCCGCACCCCCGGGCCGCCAGGGGGGTGCCACATGGTGATGCGCCCGGGTGAGGGGATGAACTTGTACGGGTCTTCGGCGTTGATCCGGCATTCGATCGCATGCCCCTTGATCTCGATCTGCCGCTGCGTGAACGGCAATTTCTCGCCGGCCGCGACCATGATCTGGGTCCGGACGATGTCCACGCCGGTGATCCATTCGGTCACCGGGTGCTCCACCTGCACACGCGTGTTCATCTCGATGAAATAGAACTCGCCGTTCTCGAAGAGGAACTCAAACGTACCAGCGCCGCGGTAGCCGATCTTCTTGCAGGCCGCCACACAACGCTCGCCCATACGCTCGATCAGCTTCCTCGGAATGCCCGGCGCCGGGCCTTCCTCGATGATTTTCTGGTGGCGCCGTTGCATCGAGCAGTCGCGTTCGCCCAGATAAACCGCGTTCTTGTATTTGTCCGCCATGATCTGGATTTCGATATGGCGCGGGTTCTGCAGAAATTTTTCGAGGTAGACCGCCGGGTTGCCAAATGCCGTGCCAGCCTCGGCCTTGGTCATTTGCACCGCGTTGATTAACGCGGCTTCGGTGTGCACAACCCGCATGCCGCGCCCGCCGCCACCGCCAGCGGCCTTGATGATGATGGGGTAACCGACAGATTTGGCGATGCGCCGGATCTGCGCTGGATCGTCTGGCAACTCGCCTTCGGAGCCTGGCACACACGGCACTCCGGCTTTGATCATGGCCTGTTTGGCCGAGACCTTGTCGCCCATGATGCGGATCGACTCGGGCGTGGGGCCGATGAACTGGAAACCGCTTTTTTCCACGCGTTCGGCAAAATCCGCGTTTTCACTCAAAAAGCCGTAACCGGGGTGAATCGCTTCAGCGTCCGTCACTTCCGCCGCAGAAATGATGGCCGGCATGTTGAGGTAACTTTGCGACGATGGCGGCGGCCCAATGCAAACGGCTTCGTCGGCCAGCTTGATGTATTTGGCTTCGCGGTCGGCCTCGGAATACACCATCACGGCCTTGATGCCCATCTCGCGGCAGGCGCGCTGGATGCGCAGGGCAATCTCGCCGCGGTTGGCGATCAGTATTTTTTTAAACATGGCACGGTGCTGGGGGTTGGGCGGCCGGGTTATTCGATTTCGAACAAGGGCTGCCCGTACTCCACCGCTTCGCCGTTTTCACACCGGATGCGGGCGACCGTGCCCGCCTTGTCGGTCTCGATCTCGTTGAGGATCTTCATGGCTTCGATGATGCAAATCGTGTCGCCCGCCTTGACCACAGAGCCGACCTCGACAAAGGCCTTGGCGCCAGGCGACGCACTGCGGTAAAAGGTGCCCACCATCGGCGACTTGACAACGTGGTTGGTGGAAACCGGCGGCGCAGCCACAGCAATTGGGGCGGCTCCGGCCGCTTGCGGTGCGGCTGCCAAGGGCACAGCCGTGGGCATTGAGTAGGCTTGGGCCATTGGCTGACCACCCTTGACAATGCGCACCTTGCCTTCAGCCTCGGTGATCTCCAGCTCGGACACGTTCGAGTCTGACACCAGATCGATCAGGGTCTTGAGTTTACGTAAGTCCATGTTTTCTCCAACTCGTTCTGCGGCTAGGGCTTGCCAATATTGTCAATCGGCGCGAATTTACCCTAAATTCGGTCAATATTGACTAAGTCTTGTGCTTCGAACGGTAATAGATTCAATTTGAGCGATATTGGCCTGCAAAAACCAGCTTATTCAAGTCGGCTCCAGCTGGCCAGGTGATCGGCCGTGATCCGCCCGATTTGGCGGTGCTGGACTTTACCATCCTTGCCAAAGATGACGGTAAACGGCAGGGCGCCCGCGAGATTGCCCAAGGTTCTGCTTAACTCCACCCCCGCCATGCCCGCCAGAGCCAGCGGGAAACTGAGCGGCAATTTGGCTGTGAAGTCCGTGACAGCCTTTGCGTTGTCGGCAGCAATTCCAAGTACTTGCCAGCTTTTAGCTTTATTTTCTTGAAAAAACGCGTTAATTAGCGGCAATTCCTCAACACAGGGCGGGCACCAGGTGGCCCAAAAATTGACCAACAGCAGTTTGCCCCTGAAACTGGCGAGCGGCAGTTGCCCGCCGCTGGGCGTATCAAACGTGGTGAGCCAGAATTGCCGCTCAGCGTCGCTGGCGTTGCCAAGTCCTTGCTCAGCGCTGCCCGACGTTTTGGACGGCGTGTCACCAAACTTCCACCAGCCCAGCGCAAGCCCGCACGCTGCCGCCACGGTGGCGCACACGGCCAGACGGCGTGACGCAGCCGGTGGTGTGCCGGAATGGGGGTGGTCTGTCATAGGGGAGATTAGAGGGGAGCTTGGAGGGGAGCGCAGAACTGGGGATCGTCTTCCAGCAGTTTAGCAACTGCCGCTGCATCGCCCCGCAGCGCGCGCCCATTCACCTGCGGCTTCAAGGCGCCGCGCAACGCGTTGTAGTCGTAGACCATCAGGTGCACGCCGATCTCCTCGTTCAGCGCCCGGCAAAAACTGTGAACACTCAAGGCGTCCACCGCCTCACCGGTAAAACCGGTGACACGCTGCGCCAGGTATTTCACGCGCTGGTCGATCAAGGCTATTTCGGCCGATTTGCTGTCGTCACAAAACAGCTGCAAAAAGATGTCATTGCGCCGCGTCGCCGTGCCACGCCACGCCACACCGCACCCCCCAAATGCGGCCGGAATGGCGCCAGGCGCTCCATCCATTCGCGGGCGTGCTGGCGCAAGGCGCGCAGCTCCACGGCCTGGGTGTCGGCACAAAAAAGCGCGATATAGTCCCGCACTTCGGCCTCTAGCTCGTCGTTGCCCGGCAGCGGTGTGCGGGCCGACAGCCCCAGAACCTTGAGCGCGCGGTGCTTGGCAGGGCCAAACTCCAGACCCTCCTCGACCACCAAGCGGGCGGCGGTGGCGGCAATTTCGGCAGTTAAAGGATTCACAGGAGCAGGCTCGCAATGCAGATTGAAGTAGGCGCTAATTTCCACACAGTGCATTTACTATTATTAATATAGCAAACTGAGTTCTATTGACGTGACTTGGAGGTCCATTTTTTACAAAAAATTCCGGTTTGCCTCTAAAATTCCCGAAAAAACCCCATTTTGGGTACGATGGGTGAAATACCTTGGCAAAATGACCCGCTCTCAATCAAGCCTTGCGCCGCCGCGGTGCCCGACATCACAGGCGTTTCGCCAAGGCGTTCGGTTCGGCCGGTTTTTCTTCCTCCTTCTTTTTGTCAGACCCTTTGAAGCCAAAGTACCACCGGGCGTCGGCAAAAAGAACCAGCATCAGCGCGACCTGGTAACCCGTTTTAGACAACAGGATCAGCCCGCCAATCGACAAAAAGGCCAACGCGAATGCGACATCCGTTTCTATGGGTGTGGGCGAAGGCGCCGTTTCCGCCGTCGATGGGCTCATGGGGTTTTGGTAAGTGAGACCTTCCCAGGCCACGGCGCACAGTTTTGCCCCGGCCAGAAACCAGAATTCAGACAAATCGGGCAGTACCTTGGTTCCCAACACCTTTTGCCCCGCGATGAAAACCAGGACAACGATTACCAGGTCGGCCCAAAAGGTTCCGTTGGAGTAGCTCGCTTTCGCCTCTTCGCTGATCGAATGCAGGTAATCGGCCACAAATGCGGCAAACAGCGCCAGGGCCAGCAGGATTCCCAAGCCGTTGCGTGACCACGTGAACGGCGAGTCATTTTTCAGAATATTGTCGGGCAGCGCATACATCAAGCTGCCCAGAACGCCGGGGTACAACAAGGTGTGCATCACCGCATGCAGCCTCAAATCCGCTTTTTGGCGAGCCCATTCGTAAGCGCCGGACAATGAATTCATGGCAATTTTTGATTCGACGGCGACAGTGATGACGAAGGTGCGGCTCCAGCGATGCTGGTAGGCTCACAGGCAGAATTTTTCACCTGGCGCGGTTCTCAACGGACAGGTTCCGCCGCTTTTCGTGAAGGAGCCACGCGCCAAAGGGCAGAAACACAGGCCATTATTACCAGCGGAATCGTATTAGCCAAGGCGGGCACAGGCAAGTGCCGCCAAGCGGGATTCGAAGCGAACCCCCGCCCTCCCTAGAATTCAGGCCATGCACATTCACATTCTGGGTATTTGCGGCACCTTCATGGGTGGTTTGGCGGCGTTGGCGCGGGAGAGCGGGCACCGGGTAACGGGCTGCGACGCGGGTGTCTACCCGCCCATGAGCGACCAGTTGCGGGCTTTGGGCATTGATCTGATTGAAGGTTTTGGCGCCGACCAACTCGCGTTGAAGCCCGACATGTTCGTGGTGGGCAATGTCGTCAGCCGCGCACATTTGCCCGACGGCTCACCGAAGTTCCCGCTGATGGAAGCCATCCTGCGTGCCGGTTTGCCTTACACCAGCGGGCCGCAGTGGCTGGCCGAGCATGTGTTGCAGGGGCGGCACGTGTTGGCGGTGGCCGGCACCCACGGGAAAACCACCACCACGGCCATGTTGACCTGGATTCTGGAGGCTGCCGGCCTTCAGCCGGGTTTTCTGGTGGGCGGCGTGCCCTTGAATTTTGGCGTTTCAGCACGTTTGGGCCAAGGCAGTGCCGCCGCCGCGCCGGGCCGCCCCAAGCAAGGCACGGCCCCCTCGAGGGGCAGCGAACCACACGCAGTGGGGAGCGTGGGGGCGCCATTTGTTATAGAAGCCGACGAGTACGACACTGCCTTTTTCGACAAACGCAGCAAGTTCGTGCATTACCGCCCGCGCACCGCCGTGTTGAACAACCTGGAGTTCGACCACGCGGACATTTTTGACGACCTGGGCCAGATCGAGCGGCAGTTTCACCATCTGGTGCGGACGGTTCCTGACAATGGCCGTGTCGTGGTGAACGGTCTGGAAGAAAGTTTGCAGCGGGTTTTGTCGCAAGGCTGCTGGAGCGAAGTGCGCAGTTTTGGCGCCGCAGTCAGTGATGTCTCGGCGACCGGCGATGCCAGCGATTTTGAAGTGCAGATCCAAGGCCAAAGGGCTGGCCGAGTGAAGTGGGCACTAACCGGCCTGCACAACCAGTTGAACGCGCTTGCGGCGATCGCGGCGGCCGAGCACCTCGGTGTGTCGGTCGACGCGGCCTGCCAGGCGTTGCAGGGTTTCCAGAACGTCAAGCGCCGCATGGAGGTGCGCGGCAGGGTCGGCGAAGGTGCCCGTGCCGTCACCCTCTACGACGACTTTGCCCACCACCCCACGGCCATCCGCACCACGGTGGATGGCCTGCGCCGCCAGATCAGTGCTGGCCCCACACCGCAGCAACGCATCCTGGCTGTCTTTGAGCCGCGCTCCAACACCATGAAACTCGGGGCGATGAAGGCGCAGCTGCCGTGGAGTCTGGAATCGGCCGACCTGGCCTTTTGCCACAGTGGCGGCCTGGGCTGGGACGCGGTGGAGGCGCTGGCGCCCATGGGCGCGCGCGCCCAAGTGGCGGGCACCATCGGCGAGCTGGCGGCACAAGTGCTGGCCGCAACGCAGCCGGGTGACCACATCGTGTGCATGAGCAACGGCAGCTTTGGCGGCATTCATGCGCTGTTGCTGGACGCGTTGCGATAAAGCCCACTTATCATCGTCCTGCAACCCTTCGGCAGCCGCAACATCCCTGCACAATCAAGCTGTGCCTCTTTAAATGTACTCAGCAGGAGACCGACCGTGAATCAAGCCGCATCTGCACCCGTTACGTCGCGCCGCCCGGGCGTGGTGGCCGTCCACTCGGTGGACCGTTTCGTGTTTGCCGTGCCCGACCTGGCCGTCGCCCAGGCGTTTTATTCGGCCTTTGGCTTGGACGTGCGCCAAGCCGAGGGCTCTTGCGGCCAGCGTCTGGACCTCTACACCTTTGGCAAACCGCATTGCTGGGCGTCGATCTTCAAGGCGGGCGAGCGCAAACTGCTGCAGTTTGTCCGTTATGGCATCTTTGCCGAAGACGAAGCGGTGTTTCGCGACCGGGTGGCCAAACTGGGCATCGGCATCGCCGCGCACCCTTTGAGTGCTGATATCAGCAGAGAGCAAGGCATCTGGCTGCGCAACCCGGACGGCATCGCCGTTCAGCTGATCGTCGCGCCCAAAGTCTCGCCCTCGGCACCCACGCAGCCGGCACCGGTGGTGTCGGTCTCTGCCGGTCAGGGCGCTGCCCCGAGCCGCAGCAAGGTCAAACCGGTGCGGCCGCGCAACCTCTCGCACATCCTGCAGTATTCACCCGACGTGCCGCGCATGGCGCAGTTCTGCATAGACGTGCTGGGCCTGCGCATGAGTGACTACAACGCCGACGTGATCGCCTTCATGCACACGCCCCACGGCAGCGACCACCATCTGGTGGCGTTTGCCAAGTCCCACGCAGCCGGCTTGCACCACAGCAGCTGGGACGTCGCCAGCGTGGACGAGGTCGGCAACGGCATGGAGCAGATGCGAAATGCCGGTTGGGGCAAAGGCTGGGGGGTCGGGCGGCACGTGCTGGGCTCCAACTTCTTCAACTATGTGGAAGACCCGTGGGGCAGCTTTTGCGAATACTCGGCCGGCATTGACTACATCCCCGCCAACCTCGATTGGCCCGCCGCCGACCACCCGCCCGAAGACTCGTTTTACGTCTGGGGCCCGTCGGTGCCAGAGAACTTCATCACCAACCAAGAGCATCCGTTGCCCACGTGATTGCCCCTTGTCCTGGCGCCCGATGAGCGGCCCCCAACACGATGCAGAAAACCACACAAGTCCTCATCGTCGGGGCCGGCCCGGTGGGCCAGGGCCTGGCCATTGAGCTGGGGTCGCGCGGCATCAGTTGCCTCGTGATCGAAAAGAATGCGCGCATCGGTGTGGCACCGCGCGCCAAAACCACCAATGTGCGCACCCGTGAACACCTTCGCCGTTGGGGCATTGCTGGCGCCTTGCGCGAGGCCTCGCCGTTTGGTGTGGACTACCCGTCCAACGTCGTATTCACCACGCGCTTGAACGGGCACCCGCTGGCGCGTTTCGAAAACGCCATGTATTGCGCGCCGGGCCGCAACCCGCTGTATGCCGAACACGGCCAATGGATCCCCCAGTACACGCTTGAGCAGGTGATGCGCCAACACCTCGACACGCTGCCGTCGGTCGAGGTGCGCCTCAACACCGAATTGCTGCACCTTGAGCAGGGCCCGGACGCGGTGGTGGCAACCATCCGCAACCTGGAAACCGGGCAAGACGACACGGTGCAGGCGCAATTCCTGACCGGTTGCGACGGCGGCCGAAGCCGCGTGCGCGAGGCCATCGGGGCCAAGATGGAAGGCACCTTCGGCATGTCCCGCAACTACAACATCGTCTTTCGCGCGCCCGGGTTGGCCCAAGCCCACCCGAACGGCAAAGCCATCATGTATTGGCAGGTCAACGCGGACGTGCCTTGCCTGATGGGGCCGATGGACACCGGCGACCGCTGGTTTTTCATGCCCACCGGCCTTGCGCCCGATGTACAGGTGACGCTCGACAACGCGCCAGCGCTGATCCGCAAGGCCACCGGCATCGATCTTCCCTATGAAGCCCTGAGCGTCGACGAGTGGGTGGCGCATCAGGTGGTGGCCACGCACTACCGCGACCGCCGGGTGTTCCTCGCCGGTGACGCCTGCCACCTGCACCCGCCCTTTGGCGGGTTTGGCATGAACATGGGCGTGAGTGACGCGGTCGACCTGGGCTGGAAATTCGCTGCCGTGCTCCAGGGCTGGGGCGGTGAGGCTTTGCTGGTCAGCTACGAGCGCGAACGCCGGCCGGTGCACCTGCACGTGCTCAAGGAAGCCAGCGCCAACCACGCGCACCTGGGCGGCAACCTGTATGAAAAAGGCATGGAAGACGACTCGCCCGACGGCGCGGCGATTCGCCAGCGCGTGGGCAAGCGCATCCAGGCCGCGAAGCTGCCGGAGTTCTACACCCTGGGCACGATGCTGGGTGACCGCTACGACGATTCACCGGTGGTGCAGCCAGTGCCTGTGGGCGTGGTCGGCGCCAACCCGCACACCCGCGACTTCCTCAACTACATCCCCAATGCCCTGCCCGGCAGCCGCGCGCCGCACGTGTGGCTGCATGACGGCAGCGCGCTGTTTGACCATTTTGGCGCCGGCTTCACCCTGCTGGTCAGCGCTCCGGTGGCCGAATCTGCCCTTCAAGCGGCCGTGGGCGAAGCTCACCGGTGGGATGTACCGCTGGTGGTGGTGCGCCCCGACAACCCGGCAGTGCCCGCGCTGTACCCGCGCCGCCTGACCTTGATCCGCCCGGACCAGCACGTGGCCTGGGCCAGCGATGACTGGCCGCACCCGGAAACGCTGGATGTTTTCGCCATGGTCACCGGCAGATCACCCACGGGTTAGACACCTGGCATGGATTGCTATTATTTATATAGCAATCTTATTAATAAATACGTGACTTCATCGCCTATTTTTTTCAT
>JANNMM010000312.1:0-27943 GCA_031397915.1 Rhodoferax sp.
CTTGCCCGCCAATCCGGTAACGCACCTGCACACCATCAACGCACTGCGTGTGCATTTCCGCGACTGGGTGATGAAGGGCACAACACCCCCTCCCAACCGGTACCCAACACTCGCCAAAGGCCAACTCGCCGACGCGCACAAAGCCGCGATCGGCTTCCCCACCTTGCCGGGTATGCGGGCATCGGCACCTGAGCCGGACTTCATCTTGCCGGTTCATGACTACGACTGGGGCGCGCAGTTCAACAACCGCGACGGCTCGGGCATCGCCACCAACGCGCCGCCACGCATCAGGAACGTACTGCGCATGTTGGCACCGAAAGTCGATGCGGACGGCAACGAAGTGGGCGGTGTGCCGGTGGTTTTGCTGGACGCGCCCCTGGGCACCTACCTGGGCTGGAACATCACGGCCGCAGGTGATCGGCCCTTTCATAAAGGCCAGATCTGCAACTATGTGGGCGGCATGTTGCCCTTTGCCAAAGATGCCAACGAGCGCCAGGCCAACAACGACCCGCGTCTGTCTTTGCAGGAGCGCTACCGGGACCACGCGGGTTATGTCGAAGCAGTGAGGAAAGCCGCAGCCCGCGCGGTGGCCGAAGGTTTCCTGTTACCGGTGGACGCCACCGGCCTGATCGCCGCTGCACAGGCCAGCGCGGTGCTGAAATAGTGTGGCGTGTTCGTACTGCGTGCACGTTTTCATTGCCTTGACCAACGTTTGAAACTAAGGAGATTGCCATGAGTTTGATGGACAAATTTGCCCAGGCGGCCGGCGTGAGCGCCGCCATGTTGCTGGCCATCGCTGCGAACGCGGCCGAGTTTCCAGCGCCCAAGGAAGGCGCCTATGTGCTCAAGGACTTCAAGTTCCACACTGGTGAAGTCATGCCCGAACTGCGCATGAACTACACCACCGTGGGCGACCCCAAAGGTGAGCCGGTGCTGGTGATGCACGGCACTACCGGCTCGGGCACTGGCATGCTGAACCCGGCCTATGGCGGCGAATTGTTTGGCGCGGGCCAGCCGCTCGACGCCACCAAATATTTCATCATCCTGCCCGATTCGATTGGCACCGGCAAATCGAGCAAACCGTCTGATGGCCTGAAAGCCGCCTTCCCGCGCTACAACTACAACGACACGGTGGATGCGCAATACCGCCTCATCACCGAGCACTTTGGCATCAAGAAGCTGCGCTTGGTCACCGGCAACTCGATGGGCGGCATGCAGACCTGGATCTGGGGCACGCGATACCCCGACGCGATGGACGCCCTCCTGCCCATGGCCTCGCAACCAACCGAGATGAGTAGCCGCAACTGGATGATGCGCCGCCTGATCACCGACTCGATCCGCAATGACCCCGCGTGGAACAACGGCAACTACACCCAGCAACCCAGGAGTGCCGCATTTGCCTCGGTGTTCTACGGCGTGGGCACCAACGGCGGCAACCAGGCCCTGGCCAAGGCGGCCCCCACCGCCGCTGCTGCCAACCGCCTGCTAGACGCGCGCCTGGCAGCGCCCTACACCGGCGACGCCAACAACCACCTGTACCAATGGGACAGCTCGCGCGACTACAACCCTGCACCGAACCTGGAAAAAATCAAGGCAGCCTTGCTGGTGGTCAATTCAGCCGACGACGAGCGCAACCCGCCCGAGACGGGCCTGATGGAGCGTGAACTCAAGCGCATTCCTGGCGCGAAGTACTATTTGATCCCTGCCAGTGATGTCACGGCAGGGCACGGGACCACCGGCCAGGCCAAGTTCTGGAAAGACCAGCTGGCGGAATTGCTGCGAACGGCACCCAGACGCCAGCCGTAGCCCGCAGAGGCAAGGTCAAGCCCGTGTGACAGGCTCGTCGCGCGAAATCCGCCCGTCAATCAGCTCCACCAATCTGTCGCAGCGCGCCGCCAGCCGCGGGTCGTGCGTTACCACCACAAATGAAATGCCCAGATCGGCATGCATGCGCCGCATCTGCACAAACACCTCGTCGGCGGATGCGGTGTCCAGATTGCCGGTGGGCTCGTCGGCCAGTACCAGCGGAGGTTCCTGCACCAGCGCCCGTGCAATGGCCACCCGCTGCTGCATGCCACCCGAGAGTTCCGACGGGCGTTTGTCCATCGCATGGGCAAGCCCGACAGCCGCCAGCAGGTCACGGGCGCGCTTGAGCTGTTTGCTGCTGACATGCCCTTCACTCAACAGCGCGGGCATGGTCACGTTCTCCAGCGCGGTAAAGGCTGGCAACAGGTGGTGAAACTGGAATACAAATCCCAACTGGTGGCGCCGGCGCAGTGTGAGCGCAAGATCATTCAGCCCCACGACTTCTTCATTCTGCAGCAGGTAGCTGCCGCCGGTCATGGGCTCGAGCAGGCCGACGATATTCAGCAGCGTGCTTTTTCCCGAGCCCGAAGGTCCCACCAACGCGACGAACTCGCCGCGCGCCACGCGCAGTGACACGCCGTGCAACACCTCGGCCTCGTTGGGGCGACCGATGTTGTAACTCTTGCGGACATCGCGCAGATCCAGCAATGCCGCACCGCCCAGGGGTGAAGTCATGCCATCAGATCCGGATTGCCTTGGCTGGGTCCATGGCGGCTGCGCGTCGGGCGGGCATGATCGCCGCCAACACCCCACATGCACAGGCGATCAGCGCGACCTGGCCCGCCAGTGCAGGCGACAGACCGATATCGAACAGCGGCAAACCATCCGAGCCGCGCACAAAACGCGTGAAGAGCCAGATCATGGCCGCGGCCAGTGCCACGCCAACCACCGACCCCAACGCACCCACCACTGCGCCCTGCACCAGAAACACCCGCAAGACCTGGCCGCGAGTCGCGCCCATCGCCCGAAGAATGCCAATCTCGCGCTGCTTCTGCACCACCGAGACCACCAGCACACTGGCAATGCCCAACGCCACCACGACCAGAACGACGCCGCGAATCAATGCCGTGCTGACAGACTGCGCGTTGAGCGCGGAGACCAGTTGTGCATTGCTTTCCTGCCAGCTTTCAATCTTGTAGGGAAATTGCCGGCGCAGGTCTAGCGCCAAGGACTGGGCGATCCAGACGTTTTTGATCGTCAGGTCAATATTGGTTGCCCCGCCGGGCAAACCCAACAGGTTTTGCGCCAGGCGCAGCGGAACGATGACGGTGCGCCGGTTCAGCTCTTTGACGCCCAGGTCCACCAGCGCCGTAACCCGCACCGAGTCATTCAACAAACCCGTCTGCACGGTGAAGCGGTCGCCCACGCGCACGCCCAGATCCGCAGCCAGATCGCGGCCCACAATGGCTTCTCCTGGCAGCAGGCGCGCGGAGCCACTGACCACCTTGCCGCGCAGCCCGACCACACGATCGTAGCGGTCAAGGTCCACACCCACCAGAGAAATCGCCTGGGACGCCTCACCCCGCAGCGCCAGGCCACCACCGGTCACCATGGGCGACACACCGGCAATGGCGTCCTGGCGTTCCAGCAGCGGCACCAGTGACTGCCAGTTGGCGACCGAACGCAGGCGCTGGGCGCGCGGCTGGGTGTCGGTGAGCAGGGTGTCACCCGCTGTGGCGGGCCGCGCCGGGGTAACGGCATCGTCAGGTGACATCAGTGTGATGTGCGCCTGCGTGCCGAGAGTCTTGGTCAATGTGCTGTTTTGCAGGCCAGTAATCAATGCCGAGATGTAGGCAATCACCGCGACGCCGGCAGCTACACCCACGATGATCAGCACCGTCTGCATCCGGCCTTCGCGTAAAAAGCGCAACGCAACCCGCCGTTCAAAACCAAGCCAGGAGATCATGCTCGCGAAGCCTTCAACGGCCGATGGCGTTGGTCATGGCCGAACCGGCATCGCCACCGCCGCCCTTGAGCGGAACCGCTGTGGCGGGCAGACCAGACATCGGCTTGGGGCGCACACGGTCGCCAGCCTTGACGGCGCCCCCGAGCAAAACCATGTCGCCAGCGACCAGGCCTTCCAGCACTTCAGCAAGGTCCAGCGTGCGCAGACCCAGTGTGACAGCGCGCTCTGTGGCGCGGCCATCCTGCGCCAGCAGCACCATCGGCTTGCCCTGCGCCTGCTGGCGCAATGCCGCCAGTGGCAAAACCAGGGCGCGCTCGCGGCGGGCGGTTTCCACCTCGACCGACAGCGTCATGTCTTCACGCAAAAAGTCTGGGGCGTCACCTGTCGGTGCCAGCTTCACTTCAATCGCACCGCGCTGGGCGTCAACCGCTGGTGCAAGTGACAGCACGGTAGCTGTGAAAGCGCGCCCCGGAAACGCGTCGGCCAATACCGAAGCTTTCTGCCCGGCTTGCAACTGGTCCAGAAAGCGTTCGTCCACCTGAGCAATGAGCTGGGTGGGCCCTGCCAGCGCCAGACTCAGCAGCGCTTTGCCAGGCTGCACAATCTGCCCCGGCTCGACTTGCCGAGACAGCACCCTTGCGTCGGCCGGCGCCAGCAACTGGGTCTGCGCGAGACGGGCACTGGCCGCTGAAGTCGCAGCCCGGGCCTGTGCCAATTGCGCGCTGGCCTGTTGCACATCTGTGCCGGCATCGCCATTGGCGCGGGCCTGTGCCTGCGCAGCGTCTTGCTGAGCCCGTGCAACCGCGACGGCGCGTTGGGCATCGTCCAGCCTTGATTCGCTGACAAAACCCTGCGCCACCAGTTGGCGTACCCGTGCAAGTTCCGACTCGGCTGCCCGCAAAGTGGCGTCGGCTTGCGCCAGGCCCGCCTGCGCCGCGGTACGGCCCGACGTGCGCAGCCCAACCAGGCGCGCTTGCGCCTGTTGCTGTGAAGCCAGGGCTTGTGCCTCGGCAGCCTGCAGTTCGATCGACTCCATCTCGACCAAAACGTCCCCCGCGCGAACCTGCGCCCCTTCGACCACACGCACACGAACCACCCGCCCGGTGACCGTGCTGCCAACGTCCACGCGCGACTTCGTGGCCACGCGCGCTGAAAATTGCAGTGTGCGCACGACTGGCCCCTGTTGCACCTCAACCGAATCAACCGCCGTGCCACGCATGGCCAGGTACAAAGCACCCGTTGCCAATGCCATAGCCAACAGGCCAGCCAACCAGACCCAGCGACTTTTCATGTTCATGTCAATCCAGGGTGCTTTTGCGGCGTGCCCGCCAGGCACCCACCAACACCAGAACGCCCGGCAGCAAAATCATCGCCCAGATGATTTTGTCCAGGTGCAGTTTCACAAACGGAATGTTGCCAAAAAAGTAGCCGATGGTGATGATGCCGCCCACCCACAAGGCGCCGCCGGTCACGTCGTAAAAGGTGAACTTGCTGCGGGTCATGTGGGCCACGCCCGCGACAAACGGCGCAAAGGTGCGCAAGAAAGGCATGAAACGCGCAGCAACGATGGTGATGCCGCCGTATTTTTCGTAAAACGCATGCGCCTGGTAGAAGGCGGCTTTGTTGAAAAATCGCGAATTTTCCCACTGGAAGACACGCGGGCCAAAGTAGCGGCCAATGGCGTAATTGCTTTGATTGCCGAGTACTGCCGCAGCGAACAAAAGGCCGACCGACACCGGGTAACTCATCAGCCCCACGCCGCACATCGCCCCGACAACAAACAGCAGCGAGTCTCCGGGCAAAAACGGCATCACCACCACACCGGTCTCGACAAAAATGATCAGGAACAGCAGGGCATACACCCACGATCCGTAGTTGGTGACAAACGCCTCCAGGTATTTGTCTACGTGGAGAATGAAATCAATGGCGAAGGCAACAAGTTCCATGCGGCCGAATTATCCTCGCAGCCTAAAATCCGGCTGTGAACGCCAGGCTCTCCCCCTCCCCAACTTCCGCTTCCCGCCGCCCCATCCGCGAACTGCCCGATGAGCTGATCAGCCAGATCGCTGCCGGTGAGGTCGTGGAGCGGCCTGCCTCTGTGGTGCGTGAACTCGTGGACAACGCGCTTGACGCCGGCTCGAGCCAGGTCACCGTGCGGCTGCTGGCCGGTGGCGTGAGGCTGATTTCGGTGGAAGACGATGGCGCGGGCATCCTGCGCGAAGAATTGCCGCTGGCCTTCAAACGCCATGCCACCAGCAAGATCGCCAGCCTGGGCGATCTGGAGTCGGTTGGCACCATGGGTTTTCGCGGCGAGGCACTGGCCGCCGTCAATTCAATCGCCGATTGCGCTATCTCCACCCGGCCCGAGGGTCAAGCCGATGCCTGGACGCTGGACGGCCGCTCGGGCGAGTTGAACCGCGCCGCACGAAGCCCCGGAACCACCGTGGAGGTGAAGGAGCTGTTTTACAGCACCCCCGCGCGGCGCAAGTTTCTGAAAACCGACGCCACAGAGCTCACCCATTGCGTGGAAGCCGTGCGCCGCCATGCCCTGGCCCGGCCCGACGTGGGTTTTGCCATCTGGCACGAGGGCAAGCTCGTCGAGCAATGGCGCGCCCTGCCCGGGCCGCTCGAGATGGCCATGGACCAACGCCTGCGTGACGTGTTGGGCGACGATTTCGTCGAGCGCTCGGTGCGGGTGGACTACATCAGTGCACCGCAATTCGGCCTGCCCGTGCGCGTATGGGGTCGCGCCGGCATTCCAGACGCGGCCCGCTCCCGCGCCGACCAGCAGTTTGCCTACGTGAATGGGCGTTTCGTGCGCGACAAGGTGCTCACGCACGGCGCGCGCAGCGCCTACCAGGACGTGTTGCACGGCCACCGCCAGCCGGTGTACGCGCTGTATGTGCAGATTGACCCGACCCGTGTGGACGTGAACGTGCACCCGACCAAAATCGAGGTGCGCTTTCGCGACAGCCGCGAGGTGCACCAGGCGCTGCACCACGCAGTGGAAGACGCGCTGGCCAAACCCCGCTCAGGCGTGGCTGCCGTGGCTGCCATGGCCGACATTTCGGCGGAAAATTCCCGCACGGCAGAGACTTACAGCCCTTCGAGTCTCGAAAAATGGCCGCAATCTGCTATCAACTTCGCAGCGGGTGGACCGGCAGCGTTAGGCCACCGGATAGAAGACATGGGCGCTTTGTGGCAAGCGCCGACGCGCGCATCAGGCACTACTTTTGAGCCGGAATATTCAGGTTCACCGGGTTCATCCGACGCGCCAGCCACGCAGGCGGCTGAAACCTGGCCGCTGGGCCGCGCGTTGGCGCAGCTGCAAGGCATCTACATCCTGGCCGAGAACGCGCAAGGTTTGATCATTGTGGACATGCACGCGGCGCACGAGCGCATCGTTTACGAGCGCCTGAAGACACAAATGGCGGCCAGCCGCGAGCAGCGCGTGGCCAGCCAGCCGCTGTTGATTCCGGCCACCTTTGCGGCTACTCCGCTCGAAGTGGCAACAGCCGAGGCCCACGTTGACGCGCTGGCCAGTCTCGGCCTGGAAGTCAGCGCGTTTTCTCCCAAAACCCTGGCCGTGCGCGCCGTGCCCAGTGCGCTGGCGCAGGGCAACGCCACCGAGTTGGCCCGCAGTGTGTTGGCTGAGCTTGTGCAACACGAGGCCAGCAACGTCATTGAGCGCGCGCAAAACGAGTTGCTCTCCACCATGGCCTGCCACGGGGCCGTGCGCGCCAACCGCAAGTTGACGCTCGAAGAGATGAATGCGCTTTTGCGCCAGATGGAAGCCACCGAACGCTCTGACCAATGCAACCACGGGCGGCCCACGTGGCGGCAGGTGAGCATCAGGGAGCTGGATGCACTGTTTTTGCGGGGCCGGTAATAATTAACATGGGTATTAACATTTTCAGGTTTGGGTGTCTTTTTTGCCAAATTTGGAGGCTTTTTGACACCCAAGTCACGTAAAAATTCAATAGTTTGCTACTATTTATATAGCGCTTCAAATTAAACCAACCCACGGGTAAAACCGTCAATGTGCCTTGTCCCAATTGGGCCCCACGCCCACTTCGGCCAGCAGCGGCACCTTGAGTTCGGCCACGCCGGCCATGAGGCCCGGTATTTCTGATGTCACCCAGTCAACCTCGTCCTGTGGCACTTCAAACACCAGCTCGTCGTGCACCTGCATGATCATTTTGGTGCCGCGTTGCTCGGCGTCCAGCACGTTTTGCACCTTGACCATGGCGAGTTTGATCAAGTCGGCGGCAGTGCCCTGCATCGGCGCATTGATGGCCTGGCGCTCGGCACCGGCGCGGCGCGGGCCGTTGGGTGAGTTGATCTCGGCCAGGTACAGGCGGCGCCCCATCACGGTCTCGACATAACCTTTGGCTTTCGCCGACAGGCGTGTTTCGTCCATGTAGCGTTTCACGCCCGGGTAACGCTGGAAGTAACGCGCCACGAAGTTTTTTGCGGCAGTATTGTCGATGCCCAGCGAACGCGCCAGGCCAAATGCGCTCATGCCGTAGATCAGGCCGAAGTTGATGGTTTTGGCGTACCGCCGCTGCTCACTCGACACAGCGTCCACCGCCACACCAAACACTTCGGAGGCAGTGGCCCGGTGCACATCGAGCCCCGCGTTGAAGGCTTTCAGCAGCGACTCGTCGCCGCTGATGTGCGCCATGATGCGCAGCTCGATCTGGCTGTAGTCGCTGCTTGCAATCACACAGCCGGGCGCGGCCACAAAGGCCTCGCGCACGCGCCGGCCCTCGGCCGTGCGGATGGGAATGTTTTGCAGGTTCGGATCGTTGCTGGAGAGCCGCCCGGTCACCGCTACTGCCTGCGCGTAATGGGTGTGCACGCGGCCGGTGCGCGGGTTGGCGAGTTGTGCCAGCTTGTCGGTGTAAGTGCCCTTCAGTTTGGCCAGGCCCCGGTGCTCCAGGATTTTGGCCGGCAGCGGGAAGTCTTCTGCGAGTTTCTCCAGCACTTCTTCGTCGGTGCTGGGCGCGCCTGTGGCGGTTTTTTTCACCACGGGAAGCCCGAGTTTGGTGAAGAAGATGTCGCCGATCTGTTTGGGGCTCGAAAGGTTGAAGGGCTGCCCGGCCAGTTCGTGCGCCTGCGCCTCCAGCTGCATCATGCGCTGGCCCAGCTCATGGCTTTGCGCCGCGAGCATGGGGGCATCGATCAACACGCCGTTGCGCTCAATGCGGTAGAGCGTCTCGCTGCTGGCGATCTCCAGCTCGTAGACGGCGCGCAGTTTGGGGTTGTTTTCCAGCTGCGGCCACAGCGCCAGATGCACGTCCAGCGTCTGGTCGCTGTCTTCACAGGAATATTCGGCCGCCTTGGCAATATCAACCTGGTTGAACTTGATCTGGTGCGCGCCCTTGCCACAGAGATCTTCGTAACTGATGCCGCTGCGGCCCACGTGGCGCTCGGCCAGGCTGGCCAGGCCATGCGGCTTGTGCACTTCGAGCACATAACTTTGCAGCATGGTGTCGTGCGCGTAGCCCTGCACCTCGATGCCGTGGTTGGCGAACACGTGGCGGTCGTATTTGACGTGTTGGCCGAGTTTCTTTTTGCTGCCGTTTTGCAGCCAGGGTTTGAGCCGGGCCAGCACCTCGTCGCGCGGCAACTGCTCGGGCGCGCCCGGGTAGTCGTGCGTGAGCGGGATGTAAGCGGCTTCTCCCGGCGCAACACTGAAACTGATGCCCACAATTTGCGCCACCATCTCGTCGAGAGAAGTGGTTTCGGTGTCAACCGCAGCAAGCTCTGCGGCTTGCAGCCGGGCCAGCCAGGTGTCGAAGGCGTCCCAGGTGAGGATGGCGTCGTAACGCAGCGTGGTGGCGCGGGAGCGCGCGGGCGTGGTCGCTTCTGCAGCTTCGGCCTCGTCAAACAAACCAGGCGAATGGCCGGCAGATGTGCCCGTAGCGGCCGACTGGGGTGCCGCGCCAGTTGAATCGCCCTCCCCCGCGCCAGCCACCTTGGCGAGTGAGCGCACCAGGCCTTTAAAACCGAATTTCTCGTAAAAAGCCACCAAGGCGGTATTGTCCGGCGCGCCAACTGCGATCGCGTCCAGTGCCGGCAGGCCCTCCATGTGGCCAGCCAGGTCGCAGTCGGTTTTGATGGTGAGCAACTGGCGCCCGGTGGGCAGCCACTCGAGCGCCTTGCGCAGGTTTTCACCCACCACACCCTTGATGTTGGCCGCGTTGGCCACCACGGCTTCGAGCGAGCCGTATTCCTGCAACCACTTGGCGGCGGTTTTGGGACCCACTTTGTCGACACCTGGCACGTTGTCAACCACGTCGCCCACCAGCGTCTGGTAGTCCAGCATAAGGCGCGCAGGCACGCCAAATTCGGCCTCCACACCAGCCAGATCGCGGCGTTTGCCGTTCATGGTGTCGATCATGGTGATGTGTTTCGTCACCAGTTGCGCGAGGTCTTTGTCGCCACTCGAGATGACAACGTCGATGCCTTGCGAATCTGCCGCCACGGCCAGGGTGCCGATCACGTCGTCAGCTTCCACGCCGGGCACCACCAGCACCTTCCAGCCGAGCAGCCGCACCACCTCGTGGATGGGCTCGATCTGCACGCGCAAGTCGTCCGGCATGGGCGAGCGCTGAGCCTTGTATTTGTCGTAAATGGCGTCGCGGAAAGTCGGGCCTTTGGCGTCGAAGACGCAGGCGGCGAATTCGGGGTGCACGTCCTTGCGCAGGCTGGCCAGCATGTTGATCATGATGCGGATCGCGCCGGTTTTTAGCTCGGAGCCGTCGGGCAGGGTGATGTGCATGGAATCGCCACCGGCAAAGAAGGCGCGATAAAGGTAACTGGAGCCGTCTACCAGCAGCAGGGTTTGGCCAGCGGCCGGGACAGTGGCGGTGGACGTGGGGGTTGGATTCTGGTCGCTCATGCCCTTATTTTGCGCCCCTTCGCGCAGCCGGGGTGGCCCTACAATCGATGCATGCGCACGCTTTGCCACTTAGCCATTCTGCTCACGGCCCTCGGGCTGGGAACCGGCCCACTGTGGGCCCAAACTGCGGCGCCTGTGGCAGCCAGCCCGCGCACGCCGCAGGTTGAAGCGCCGCAAAACACCCAACCCTCCAGAAGCAACCAGCTGATCGAACGCATCCGCGTCGAAAACGCCGAGGTCCGCATTGACGAAGTGCGTTTTGGCGGCGAAACCCGCAGCATCTCGGTCATGCCCAAGAGTGGTTTCCCGGCCTATGACGTGAAGCCCGCCACTGGCGAGCGCACCTGGAAAGTGATGGGTTTCTGACGCCGTGCGGTTTCCCTCGCGTTTTTGACCTATGGCGGTGTACACCGAGGTTTCGTTTGACGAGGCCGGCGAACTCCTGAAAACCCTGAACCTGGGCCAGCTGCAGAATCTGGAAGGTTGCCAGGGAGGCATCGAAAACACCAACTACTTTGCGACCACCGACCAGGGCGCGTTTGTACTCACGCTGTTTGAGCGGCTTACGGCAACGCAGTTGCCCTTTTATTTGAAGTTGATGAAACACCTGGCACTGCACGGCGTGCCGGTGCCCGACCCGGCAGCAGACCCGCGCGGCGAGCTGCTTTACGCCGTCAATGGCAAACCGGCCACTGTGGTCAACCGCCTGCGTGGCAGAAGCGAGCTGGCACCCTCACCCTCACATTGCGCTGAAGTGGGCGCGATGATGGCGCGCATGCACCTGGCCGGGCGCGATTTTGATCTGACCCAGCCGAACCTGCGCGGCCTGTCCTGGTGGAACGAGACCGTGCCGGTGGTTTTGCCGCATCTGAACGAACCGCAAAGCGCCCTGATACGCAGCGAACTGGCGTATCAAAACCACTTCGCCACGTCGTCCGCGTTCAACGCCCTGCCACGTGGCCCGGTGCATGCCGATCTGTTCCGTGACAACGTGATGTTTGAAACACCGGTCGCTGTCGCCAATGGTGCCGACGCCCCCAATGGTGCACCGGCCCTCACGGGTTTCTTCGATTTCTATTTTGCCGGCGTTGACACCTGGGCCTTTGACATCGGGGTTGCCCTGAACGACTGGTGCATCGACCTGCAAACCGGCGCCACCTGTGTGCAGCGCCAGCGCGCCTTTGTAGACGCCTACGCCACCGTGCGGCCCCTTTCGGGTGCAGAATGGCGGGCGCTGCCGACCATGCGGCGCGCCGGTGCCCTGCGTTTCTGGATCTCGCGCTTGTGGGACTTCCATTTGCCGCGCGAAGCCTCGATGCTCAAGGCGCATGACCCGGCCCACTTTGAACGGGTCCTGCGTGAACTAATGCGCGAACTGGCCTGAAACTATTGCTGCGCGCCGCATTCGAACCTGGCGACCCCAAATTTATGAAACTGAATATTGTTCCCGCGCGTACTGGCATTCAATGGGTCAAACTCGGATGCCAAACCTTTTTCAAACAGCCACTGGCGCTGGCCGGCCTGTTCTTCATGTTCATGGCGGTGATGTCGGTGCTGGCAATTGTGCCGGTGCTGGGCAACGTGCTGGCTTTGGCACTGCTGCCCGCTGCCACGTTGGGCCTGATGGTGGCGACGCAAGAAGCGGCCAAGGGCAAATTCCCGATGCCGTCGATCTTGCTCACCGCTTTTCGGGCTGCCAAGCCACAAATGCGCAGCATGCTGGTGTTGGGCGGAATTTATGCAGCCTGTTTCCTGCTCGTGATGGGCTTCTCCAGCCTGTTCGATGGTGGCAAGTTCGCCAAGCTGTACCTGGTGGGTGGCTCGATCACGCGCGAGCTGGTGATGGAGGGCGATTTCCAGCTGGCCATGTGGGTCTCGATGGCGCTGTACCTGCCCCTTTCGATGATGTTCTGGCATGCGCCGGCACTGGTGTACTGGCAAGGCATGGCACCGGTGAAGAGCCTGTTTTTCAGCCTCATGGCCTGTGTGCGCAATTTTGCCGCCTTCACCACCTATGGGCTGGCCTGGCTCGGTCTGTTCGCCGTGACCGGCATGGTTGTCTCGCTGGTCGCAGCAGCCGTCGGCGGGCCTACAGCAGCCACTGCGGTGATGTTCCCCATCGCCATGTTGATGGCGGCCATGTTTTTCACCTCCATCTATTTCACAGTCAGAGACTGTTTTGAAGCCACACCGGGAGACCCCTCATGAGTCAACATATATTGCAAGGGCGCAGTGAATCTGAAGTTCAGTGGTTCCAGAGGCGCAGCTTCGTCAAGGCGGCTGCGGCCTGGACGGCAATGGGCGGCTTTGAAGTCGCGCAGGCGCAGTCACGCACCAACGTGGTCGAACTGGTGGGCGACGCGCAGCTCAACGGCCGGCGCCTGTTGCCGCAGCAAACCATCCAGACTGGCGACCGCATCCAGACCGGCCCGGGCTCCAATTTGATCTTTGTGCTGGGCAATTCGTCGTTCCAGATGCGGCAAAACTCCATGATGGTGGTGGAACGCGGCGCAACCCTCTCGGTGGTGAGCGTTTTGCGGTTGATCGCCGGTGGCGTGGCCAGCGTTTGGGGGCGCGGCAGCAACCGCCTGATCGTCATGCCCACCATGACGGCCGGCATACGGGGCACGGGCGTCTATTCTGAAATATTTGCCAACCAGGACGGCCGCAATTATTTCTGCAATTGTTACGGCACGGTGGACATGGTGGCGGGCAATGACAAAACCCAGAGCCAGTCGAGCTACCACCAGGCGTTTTGGGGCGAGGTGGCACCGCGCAACGGGCGCATGCTGAACCCGGCTGGCGCCATCAACCACACCGATGAAGAGCTTGAAATTCTGGCCCGCCTGGTGAACCAGCGCACCGCCTGGCAAATCGCTGGCTTGCGCGGTGTGAAAGACGGGCGCGGCTACATTGAAAACAAGCCCGGGCAAATGCACCCTGCCGAAATGCTGGGCAAATAAGACAACGTTTAGTTTTTCGCCTTGTAGTCGGCCAGGGCTTTGGCCAGGTCGGCATACTCTTCACAGGTTTTGTTGCCGCAAATGGCTTCCAGCTGGGCCAGGTGTTTCTCGGCCTCAGCGGGCTTTTTGTCGGTCAAGTAGGCTTCGCCGATGTACTCGTGCGCACCTTTGTGTTTCGGGTTCAGGCTGAGCGCCGTCTTGTAGTGCTCAAAGGCTTTGCTGATGTCTGGCGTGGCGCGTTTGCGGTAGGTGTACCCCAGCAGGTTGTGCACATCCGCATTGCGCGGCTCGTCACGCACGGCCTGGTTCAGCTCAAACAGGGCTTTGTTCCAGTCTTTGGCGTCGATCGCCTTTCGCGCCGTGACCAGACGCTCGCCGGCATTCGGGGTGCTGGGCGTGTCGGCGGAAAAAGCCGGAAAAGCCGTCGCAGCGGCCAGGGCGACTGCAAAAAGTGTTGATCTCGCGGGCTTGGCCATGTTTAAACGAAACATCGGAAACTCCTCTGGGTTGGGATGAGACCGGTTGGAGGCAGGTGCCGCCGTCAAGTTTCCAAACCTTGGGGCCGACACTTCGATGCAGGCCGAAATGTCAACTATTTCGCGCCGGCCTCACTCCAGCGGTGAAGGCTGGGTCGGCTCGGCGTCACGGGCTTGCTCGTCCACGGCGTCTTCCCAGTCTTTCCAGGCTTGGTCGCTGTCGGCCTCCTCGATCTGCATGCCACTCAGGTGGGTGTCTGTTGCACGTCGCGCCAAGGAAGCTTTCGGGTTCTGCAAGGTTTCAGACTTGCGTTGCTGATAGGTTGTCACTGTGGGGCCTCCGCCAAACATCCGCACGACATGCTGCGGGGTTTTGCTGTTTTCGCGACTTTAACCCCAAGAGCGCCGGTTCGCCAGTGCCCAAATGCCCTGGTTGGCCAAGTCCGTCACGGTAAGGGTGTTAATTTGGCAATACCCAGCGCCAGCCACTTGACGCCATGGCGCGGGAAATGGATCTGCGCGCGGGCGTCACTGCCACTGCCTTCAATGGCTTGAACCACACCTTCACCAAACTTGTTGTGGAACACTTTCATCTTGGCGTGAATGCCGTGCTGACCTGGCTCTTTTTGGGGTGGATCTACAATATTTTTATCACTTGAAAATACTGAACTTTTCTCTGAACTAAGTCTTAAATATTGGTTATTGTTTGCTATGTTATTTGAACCAAAATATTGAGATCTTCTAAAGTCAGATGAATTTTGAACGGATTTTGAGGTTACCCATTTCAAAGCATCTTCGGGCAGCTCTTCAAAAAACCGGCTTTTCACGTTGTACCGCGTCTGTCCGTGCAGCATGCGCGTCTGGGAATGGCTCAAATACAGCCGTTTGCGCGCGCGCGTGATCGCCACGTACATCAGGCGGCGCTCTTCTTCGAGTCCGTCCAGGCTGCTCATGGAGTTTTCATGCGGAAACAGCCCCTCCTCCAGGCCACCGATGAAAACACAGTCGAACTCCAGGCCCTTGCTGGCGTGAACGGTCATAAGTTGCACCGCGTCCTGCCCGGCCTGGGCCTGGTTGTCGCCGGATTCCAGCGCGGCATGGGTAAGGAACGCTGCCAGCGGACTAAAAGTTTCACCGGTTTCAGCATCGGGCGCCGGCGGGTTGGTGTCTGCCTGAAAACCTGCCGACAATTCGTCGACCGGCAGCGCCACAGCGTCGCGGCCAAAACCCTCTTGCGTCACAAAACTCTCTGCGGCGTTGACCAGTTCCTCCAGATTTTCGACCCGGTCTGCGCCTTCGCGGTCAGCCCGGTAGTGCTCGACCAGACCACTGTGGCCCAGCACCAGCTCAATGATTTCACGCAGGGTGAGGTTCTGGGTTTGCTCGCGCAGGACGTCCAGCTTGGCGACAAACGCACCAATGTTGGCACCGGCTTTGCCTTTGAGCGCAGCCACGGCGTTGTGCAGTGAGCCGCCCTGGCTTTTTGCCACATCCTGCAATTGCTCCAGGGAGCGCGCGCCGATACCGCGTGGCGGAAAATTGACGACGCGCAGAAAGCTGGTGTCGTCGCTGGCGTTCTCCAGAAGCCGAAGGTAAGCCAGGGCGTGTTTGATTTCGGCGCGTTCAAAAAAGCGCAAGCCGCCATAGACCTTGTAAGGCATGGCAGCGTTGAACAGCGCCGTCTCAATGACCCGGCTTTGCGCGTTGGAGCGGTACAGCACCGCGATCTCCTTTCGCTCGACATCGTCGCGCACCAGTTGCTTGATCTCGTCCATCATCCACTGCGCCTCGGCGTAATCGCTCGGGGACTCGAGCACCCGCACCGGCTCGCCCGCACCCTGGTCCGTGCGCAGGTTTTTACCCAGGCGGTGCTGGTTGTGGCTGATCAGCGCGTTGGCCGAATCCAGAATGTTGCTGCCGCTGCGGTAGTTTTGCTCCAGCTTGATCTGGTGTGAAACCTCAAACTCGGTCACAAAGTCGGCCATGTTGCCGACACGCGCGCCGCGAAAGGCGTAAATGCTCTGATCATCGTCGCCCACCGCCATCACACTGCCGCCTGGCGCAGCAGTTGCGCAAGCGCCCTGCCCGGCCAGCATCTTGATCCAGGCGTATTGCAGCTTGTTGGTGTCCTGGAATTCGTCAATCAGGATGTAGCGAAAACGCCTTTGGTAATGCTCTCGGATGGCCGCGTTGTCGCGCAGAAGTTCGTAGGAACGCAGCATCAGCTCGCCAAAATCAACCACGCCTTCGCGCTGACACTGGTCTTCATAAAGCTGGTAAATCTCGACTTTCTTGCGGGTGTCGGAATCATTCGCTTCCACCGCTGACGGCCGCAGGCCGTCTTCCTTGCAGCCGCCAATGAACCACTGCGTCTGTTTGGGCGGGTATCGTTCGTCGTTAATGTCAAACTGTTTGTAAAGCCGCTTGATGGCACTCAACTGGTCTTGTGTGTCGAGTATCTGAAAGGCCTGCGGCAGGTTGGCCATCTTGTAGTGGGCGCGCAAGAAACGGTTGCACAGGCCGTGGAAAGTGCCAATCCACATGCCACGAACGTTGACCGGCAACATCGCCGAGAGGCGCGTCATCATCTCCTTGGCGGCTTTGTTGGTGAAGGTCACCGCCAGAACGCCGCCGGGGGAAACCAGGCCGTTCTGCAAAAGCCAGGCAATGCGTGTCGTGAGCACGCGGGTCTTGCCCGAGCCCGCTCCGGCCAGAATCAGCGCGTGTTCATCCGGCAACACCACAGCAGCGAGCTGCTCGGGGTTGAGATTCTGCAAGAGCGGGGAGTTTGGCGCAGCGACAGGACGGGCGCTGCCAACGGGAACTTCTGAAAACATGCCGCCATTGTAGGAATCCGCGTGCGGACTTTCCCAGGATTTGGTGCCAGTGCACGACCGAAATGGTCGAATTGTTTCCTGTGTTGTGCCACCTCAGGCAAACAGGCCTTGAACAATGCCAACGCGCCAGGCCATCGCGATACCCAGCAAACAGCTGAAGGCCCCAACGGCGGCCGTGATGCCTTTGTGCAGCCAGGCCAGGCGGGCCGTGGCCGAGAGCCTAAGAGGCACGGCGATCGCGACCGAAAACAAGGCCATGCCCAGAATGGAACCCAGGCCGAACAGTGTGATGTAAACGAGGCCCAGCCCATAGGACTGCACCGCGTCCAGACTCAGCAGAATCAGCGCTGCCGAGCCGGCTAGGCCATGCATCATGCCCACCGTCAGGGCGCGCAGCGGAAGGCGCTGCGGGTGCACATGTGCGTGTGTATGCGGCTGGGATTGGCGCAGCGCCTTTGAAGTGCTTGGCGCCAGCACATCGGCGCCGAGCGCGATCAGCATCAGAGCGACGGCAAATTCAAGCGCCTGCTCAAGCGATGGTGGAATTGACTTGCCCAGCACCAGCACCATCCCGCCAAACAGCATCAGGGTGATGGTATGCCCGACCCCCCAAGCCACTCCTTGCCGCATGGTTTGCGCCAGGGTCTGCTGGCCCGACGCCAGGGTCGCCACGGCAGCCAGGTGGTCAGGCTCGGTGGCGTGTTTCAAGCCGATCAGAAAACCCATCAGAAGCAGGAAGGGGAGGCTCACGGCGTTTGGCTCCCAAAATGCTCAGGCCAGCAGCAGTTTTTCATAAAAGAATTTTTGTAAACTACTTTGGCAATTTATCAGGGTGACATGCAAAGGCAAATCCAGCGCAAATTGGGTCAATCCACACGTGGTTTCATTTTTTTCCTTTTCAGGCCTGTTGATTGTGGCACTCGCGACCAGCCTCGTGGTGGCTCCCGCCTTGGCGCAGTCGTCCTGCAGCAGTGATGGCCAACGCGCGCCTCAGGGGGTGCTGGAGCGCTTTATCAATGCCGATTGCGCCACCTGTTGGAGCGAGTCGGGCACAAAAAGACCCGATCCCCAAGCGCTAGCCATTGACTGGATCGTCCCAAGCGCCGCAGGCCAGGACGCGCCTTTGTGGGCCGCCGCCAGCCGAGACAGTTTGCAACGCCTTGAATCGCTGGCGCTGGCTGTGCCGATTACCAGCGCTGTCCACCCTGGTGCAGGTTCAGGTGCCGCGGTTGCGCCGTTGGCGCGTGGTGTAAAACTTCGCGTCGCCCGCGGCGTTGCTCTGGGTGGCTACATGGGAGCGTCTGTTGAATTGACCTTGCCGCAGAAAAAGCCCGTCGGCCAAGCCCGCATTCAATACCCGCTGACGGCTTGGCTGGTGTTGGCGCAGGAAATTCGTGCGGATGAGGAGGGCAGCCCGGTTGAGCGGTTGTTGGTCAGAAACGCTTTGGTATTGACTTGGAAATCAGGCCGGCGCCACGCTGAATCCCGGCCCATGGGCCTTCCTGAAGGCAGCAACCCACAGCGTATTCGGGTCGTCGCCTGGGTGCAGGACGCGACTGGCCAGACCCTCGCCACAGCGGCAAGTGTTTGCGTATCGCCGCCCGCGTAGAATCAGGCACCGGGCCCCAACATTTGTGGCCCGGTTTTTTTTGGCCGTTTATTGCGGCACCCCGGAGCTTCGACCATGGAAATTTTTGACTACGACAACATCCTCCTGCTTCCCCGCAAGTGCCGTGTGGAGAGCCGATCTGAATGTGACGCAGGGGTTGATTTGGGCGGGCGGCGTTTTCGCCTGCCTGTCGTCCCGGCGAACATGAAAACCGTGGTGGATGTGCCCATTTGCCAATGGCTGGCGCACAACAACTACTTCTACGTGATGCACCGTTTTGACCTGGACAACGTCGAGTTTGTCAAAACCATGAAGGCCAAGGGCCTGTATGCATCGATTTCGCTGGGCGTCAAACAACCCGACCGCGACACGGTGGACCAACTCGCCGCCCTGGGCTTGACGCCGGAATACGTCACCATTGACATCGCCCACGGCCATGCCGACAGCGTGAAAAACATGATTGCCTACCTGCGCGAGAAGTTACCCCTGACCTTCATCATCGCGGGCAACGTGGCCACGCCTGAAGCCGTGATTGACCTTGAAAACTGGGGCGCAGATGCGACCAAAGTCGGCGTGGGCCCGGGCAAAGTCTGCATCACCAAGCTCAAGACCGGCTTTGGCACCGGCGGCTGGCAACTCTCCGCCGTGAAATGGTGCGCCCGCGTGGCAACCAAACCGATCATCGCCGACGGCGGCATCCGCGACCACGGCGACATCGCCAAATCGATCCGCTTTGGCGCGACGATGGTGATGATTGGCTCGCTCTTTGCCGGGCACGAAGAATCCCCCGGTGCCACGGTGGAGGTCGACGGCAAGTTGTACAAGGAGTATTACGGCTCGGCCAGCGACTTCAACAAGGGAGAATACAAACACGTCGAAGGCAAACGCATCCTGGAGCCGATCAAGGGCCAGCTGAAGGACACCCTGATCGAGATGGAGCAGGACGTTCAAAGCTCGATCAGTTATTCGGGTGGAAAAAAACTGATGGACATCCGCAAGGTGAACTATGTGACCCTGGGCGGTGACAACGCTGGCGAACACCTGCTGATGTAGACCAAGCGTTTATGCCCAGCCCGTCCCCGCAAATCGACCAGCCGCAGGCGCGGCCGTCGTCTTTGTCGGCCGCGCTGGCGCCCTTGCAGGTGCCGGTGTTCCGCATGTTGTGGTTCACCTGGGCGACTGCCAACGCGTGTCTGTGGATGAACGACGTGGCCGCCGCGTGGATGATGACCTCGCTGACGACCACGCCGATCTGGGTGGCGCTGGTGGCCACCGCTTCCACCCTGCCCGTCTTTTTGCTCGGGCTGCCCAGCGGCGCGCTGGCGGACATCCTGGACCGAAAACGTTTCTTTTTGATGACACAGCTTTGGGTGGCGCTGGTGGCCGTGGTGTTGAGCGTCACCGTCTTTGCAGGCGTCATTACCCCAGCCATTTTGCTGACGCTCACGTTTGCCAATGGCGTTGGCCTGGCGCTGCGCTGGCCGGTGTATGCCGCGATCGTGCCGGAGCTGGTACCGCGCGACAAATTGCCAGCCGCGCTGGCGCTCAACGGCATCGCCATGAATGCGTCGCGCATCGTAGGGCCGCTCATCGCCGGCGCCCTGATCGCCAGTTTCGGCAGCGCTTACGTGTTTCTGCTCAACGCTGTCCTGTCCTTGATCGCAGCCTTTGCCATTTCCCGCTGGAAGCGAAACGTCCAGCCACCACCGCTCGGGCCGGAGAAGCTGCTCAGCGCGATCCGCGTGGGTTTGCAGTTTGCCGGGCAATCGAGCCACCTCAAGGGTGTGCTGGTGCTCATTTCGCTGTTTTTCTTTCACAGCACGGCCCTGTTGGCGTTGCTTCCTTTGGTGGCGCGGGGCCTGGAAGGTGGCGGCGCGGGCACCTACACACTCCTTCTGGCGGCCATGGGCTCGGGTGCCATCGCGGCCGCCTTGTACATGCCACGCCTGCGCCAGATGTGGTCGCGCGACGGCCTGGTGGCGCGCAGCGCGCTGTTGCAGTCGGTGGCGATGCTTGTGGTCGCCTTTGCACCGACCGCCTGGATCGCCGTGCCGGCCATGTTTGCCCTCGGCACGGCCTGGATCACCACCGCCAACGCTTTGAGTGTTTCGCTGCAAATGGGTCTGCCCGACTGGGTGCGCGCGCGCTGCATGTCGATGTACCAGATGGCGATCATGGGTGCCAGTGCGCTGGGTGCCGCCACGTGGGGGCAAGTGGCGACGCTGTCAACGGTGCAGGTCAGTGTGTGTGTGGGCGCCGCGTCCGGTTTTGCAACCATGATGCTGGCGATCTGGCGCATGAAGGACCACCGCGTGGAAGAAGACCTCACACCTTCCGACACCTTTCACGTGCCGGTGGCGGCTTCACCCCCTCAAAGTGGCCACGTGGTGACCAGCATCGAGTATTTCATCGACCCGGCGCAGGCCGCGGAGTTTCGCGCACTGATGCAGCAAAGCCGCAGCAGCCGGCTGCGCCACGGTGCCTTGCAATGGGAGTTGCTGCGGGACGTGAGCACGCCTGGGCGTTTTGTCGAACAGATTGTGGACGCGTCATGGACAGAGCACCTGCGCCGCTTCGAGCGGGTGACCGCCTCGGACGCCGCGCTGCGAGACCGCAAGTTGGCGTTTCATGTTGGCGAACACCCGGTGGTGATCACCCGCACGGTGATCGAGTCCACCGAGAAGCCGTAAAAACCGGCCACCGGTGCACAGACCGGCGCCGGCCGAGGTTGATGATGCAACCAGGCGCCGGTTGCGAGCCGCCAAACTTCAGAATTCGATTGCTATGTTTTATATAGCAAACAATGATTATTTCATGTGACTTGAGTGTCGATTTTTTATCGCATATTGCTCAAATCACACTTTGTCGGCCAAATTGTTAACATGGGTGTTAACAATTTGGCGTTTTAGCCAACCGGGGATCAGGCGTTACGGGCCGGGCGCTTTTGCGCGTCGCGAGGCACAAAAACCTTGGGGCCGGGCGCGGGACGGAAGGCTTTGGCGCCCGCTGGTTTGGCGAAGGCCGGTTTGCGGTCGGCGAAATTGCGCTCAGCCGGATTGCGGTCGCCGGCAAATCGGTCATTGAAGCCGCCTTTGCGCTGGTAGCTGAAATCACCGCCCCGGTCGGCGTTGTTGCCAAAACTGTCGGAGCCAGGCGTGCGCGGGGCGCCTGCGTTGCGCTCCTGGAAATTGCCGCGTGGTGCGCCAAATCCGCCGGAACCGCCCGCATTACCACCGCCGCCAAATTTGCGGTCGCGCGAGAAACCTTCGTTGCCGCCACGGGCTGCGTGGCTGACACGGCCACCGAAGTTCGAGCCAGGGCGCGACTCGGGGAAACGCTGCTTGGGCTCGAGGCCCGGAATCACGTCGGCCTTGATGGGCTGGCGGTTGTAGGCTTCGATGTCAAAAATCTTGCGGCGGTCGCGGAACTCGGCGATCGTCACGGCCAAACCGTCACGCCCGGCGCGACCGGTGCGGCCAATGCGGTGGGTGTAGTCTTCGGCCTTCATCGGCAGGCCGAAGTTGAAGACGTGGCTGACGGTGGGCACGTCGATGCCGCGCGCTGCAACGTCAGTGGCGACCAAAATCTGCACATGGCCTTCGCGCAGGGCCATCAGGCGGCGGTTGCGCAGGCCCTGGTTCAGGGCGCCGTGCAAAGCCACGGCGCTGAAGCCGTCTTGCTGCAGGTCATTGGCCAGGCCGTCGCACTCGATTTGTGTGCTGGCAAAGACGATGGCCTGGTTGATGGTGGTGTCGCGCAGCCAGTGGTCCAGCAGCTTGCGTTTGTGCTGGGCGTTGTCGGCCCAGAACATCACCTGCTTGATGTTTTGGTGTTTCTCTTGCGGCGAATCGATCTGGATGCGCTGCGGCTCGCGCATGACGCGTCCGGCGAGTTGCTGGATGCGCGGCGCCAAGGTGGCGCTGAACATCATGGTCTGTTTGCGCTCGATGGTGAGCTGGTTGAGCTCGGCCAGGTCGTCGGCAAAGCCGAGGTCTAGCATGCGGTCGGCCTCGTCTACCACGAGAAACTGCACGTTTTCAAGTTTGATCTGCATCGAGCGCTGCAAGTCGAGCAAACGGCCAGGCGTAGCGACGACGAGGTTGGCGTTTTGCAGCTTGGCGATTTGCAACTGGTAAGGCATGCCGCCCACCACGTTGGCAATGCGCAGGCCGCGGCAATGGCGCACCAGGTCGATGGCGTCATGGGCGACTTGCTGGGCAAGTTCGCGCGTTGGGCAAACGATGAGTGCGCCCGGCTCTGCGGCCTTGAAGTTGCGGAAGTTGGTCGGGTCTTTGCGTTTGGGGCGCTTGGGTGCGGGCTCGCCTTTGGCAGCCGCTTCGGCCGTGGCGCGGGCGAAGTCGTCACGCTCTTTGGCTTCAGCGTCGGCTTGCTGTTTGAGCAAGGTGTGCAACACGGGCAGCAGGAAGGCGGCGGTTTTGCCGCTGCCGGTCTGGCTGGAGACCATCAGGTCGATGAAGCGCGCAGCGCCGTCCACTGTGCCTTGCATGGCCAGGGGAATGGTCTTGCTTTGCACCGTGGTGGGCTCGGTGAAGCCCATGTCGGTCACGGCCTGGATCAGCTCGGGGGCCAGGCCCAGGGCGATAAAGCCGTTGGGTTTGGCGGGTACTTGGGCTTCAGCAGGGGCCTGCAAGGCAACATCGCCCTGGGGCGGAGCAAGCTCAGCGGCTGGCTGTGCGAAGTACTCGGCGGATTGGTTTGTAAAGGAATCGGCGGACGAAGAGTCGGCAGAAAAATCAGCAGATTGCGCAAGCGCAAAGTCACCCGCCACAGAAAAAGTGTCAGTCATTTATTTCTCACACGCGAACGGCGGCTCTTGGAGTCGCTGTCCCGTCAATGGTTGAGGAAGCAAAACGCTTCCCTAAAAAACATCAACCATCAAACGGAACCTGCGCTGGCACCCGGCTTGACGGGCTGAACATGCGCTTGGGGCTTTTGATTCGGGGTTTCAGCCAGCTGGTTTTTGTGAACCTGTATGGCAATGAACCTGAAAGAGCCCTGTGAGTGACAGGAGATGTGCAATAACGCTGGTTTCCCAGCGCAGCCTTTGATTATGCCATACCTTCGGGTTTTCACCTAATTACTATATGAAGCGGGTGCCACAAGGAAATTCTCACGGTAGTACTGAAGCTCGTCGATGGACTCGTGCACGTCGGCCAGCGCCGTGTGGCGCTGCTTCTTTTTGAAGGCTTTGTAGACGTCTGGCCGCCAGCGTTTGGCGAGCTCCTTCAAGGTGCTTACATCGACGTTGCGGTAGTGCAAAAAAGCTTCCAGCTCGGGCATGTAGTTCACCAGGAAGCGCCGGTCCTGGCTGATGCTGTTGCCACACAGGGGGGCAACACCCTTTTTTACGTAGTGGCTGAGGAATTCGATGACCTGCAATTCCGCCATTGCCTCGGTTATGGTGGAAGCACGCACTTTGTCGGTCAGCCCGCTTTTGCCGTGCGTGCCGGTGTTCCATTTGTCCATGTTTTCAAGCCGCTCGTCACTTTGGTGGATCACCAGCACCGGGCCTTCGATGCGGGGGGTGAGGTCGGGGCCGGTAACGACGACTGCAATTTCAATGATGCGGTCTGTGGCAGGGTCCAGGCCGGTCATTTCGCAATCGAGCCAGACCAGGTTCTGGTCGGATTTGCGCAGCGTCAAGGCCGGTGGGTGGGTTTGCCCATGAACCAGATTGGCGGGTGGCGCCTGGTGTGCGCTCGGCTTTTTCGGCTCCTTGAGCTTTTGTTCGGGCATGGCTTGAATTGTCACCGATGGCCTAAACTTGAGAGCAATGACTGCTTCCACTTCCCCCGCCGCCTGGTTGACCCTGCTGTTTGCGGCTGGTCTTTTGCTGGGCATGGCCGTCAAATTCTGGCTGGCATCGCGCCAGATTCGCCATGTGGCACAACACCGCGCGTCCGTGCCGCAAGCCTTCGCCAGCCAAATCACGCTGGCAGCGCACCAGAAAGCCGCTGACTACACCATTGCCAAGGCGCGCCTGGGTCTGCTGGAGCTGACACTGGGTGCCGCCGTATTGCTCGGCTGGACCCTGCTTGGCGGACTTGACGTTTTGAACCAATGGCTGATGGACGGGATAGGCCCCGGCCTTTGGCAACAGCTTGCCCTGTTGGCGGTTTTTGCCTTCGTGGGCAGCCTGATCGAGCTGCCTGTCACGCTGTACCAGACCTTTGTGCTGGAGGAGCGTTTCGGCTTCAACAAAATGACAGTCAAATTGTGGCTGGTCGACCTGGTGAAATCAACGCTGGTCGGTGCCGCCATCGGATTGCCCCTCGTGGCCCTGATCCTGTGGGTGATGGGTGCCTTGGGCAGTCTGTGGTGGTTATGGGCCTGGGGCCTGTGGATGGCGTTCAATTTGCTGCTGCTGTTGATTTACCCGAGCTTCATCGCACCGCTTTTCAACAAGTTTAAACCGCTGGAAGATGAATCCCTGAAAACACGCGTCACGGCCTTGATGCAGCGCTGTGGCTTTGCCGCCAAGGGGCTGTTTGTGATGGACGGAAGCAAGCGCAGTGCACACGCCAATGCCTATTTCACCGGGTTTGGCGCGTCCAAACGCGTGGTGTTCTACGATACCCTGCTGGCCAAGCTGACCGCCCCGGAAGTCGATGCGGTGCTGGCCCATGAACTCGGCCACTTCAAACACAAACACGTGCTCAAACGCATTGCGTCGATGTTTGCCTTGAGCCTGGCCGGATTTGCGCTGTTGGGCTGGCTGGCCTCGCAGTCCTGGTTTTATACGGGTCTTGGCGTTGCGCCCAATTTGGGCGGCCCGAATGACGCACTGGCGCTGCTGCTGTTCATGATGGCTGCGCCCGTGTTCAGCTTCTTTCTGTCACCCTTGTTCGCGCAGTTGTCGCGCAAACACGAGTTCGAAGCCGACGCCTATGCCGTCAAGCAAACCAGTGGCGCCGATCTGTCTGCCGCGCTGCTGAAGCTCTACGAAGACAATGCTTCCACCCTCACGCCGGACCCGCTGTTTGTGAAGTTTTATTACTCCCACCCGCCGGCCAGCGAGCGCCTGACACGTATGGCCACTTGATGGCATATTCACTAAAAGAGGAGAAGTGTTGAGCTCAGACCTTCCCATCAAGAGTTGGACAGGCGTCAAGCGGCGTTCGCTTTCTGCCACTGAACTGGTGGCGTCCTTGGCCCGGCTGGAGGGCTGGAAGCTCGGCGGCGACGGCGACTCGGTTGCGATTGAAAAGACCTTCCGCTTCAACAATTACTTCGAGACCATGGCCTTCGCCAACGGTGTGGCCCTGGTGGCACACCAGCAGGACCACCACCCTGAGATGGTGGTGAATTTCAACCGTTGTGTGGTGCGGCTCAACACCCATGACGTGGGTGGAATTTCAGCCACCGACTTTGACTGCGCCGCACACATTGACGCTCTGCTGGCATGACTGCGCAGGCCCTTGAACCTGGCCTGATCGTCTCCAACCACGGCCGCCATTTTCTGGTTGAAACACCCTCTGGGCGGCGTCTGATCTGCCATTCACGCGGCAAAAAAAGCACAGGCGTTGTGGGCGACCGGGTCTTGTGGCTGGCGACAGGCGACGATGGGACCATTGAAAAAATCGAGCCTCGGCGCAACCTGTTTTACCGCCAGGACGAACTGCGCACCAAGTCCTTTGCCGCCAATCTTGACCAGGTGCTGATTCTGGTGGCGGCTGACCCCGAATTCTCGGCAAGCCAGCTGTCCCGCGCCCTGATTGCCGCCGAAGCCGAGCACATCCTGCCCGTCATTGCCTTGAACAAAAGCGACCTGGTGGAACCCTTTGAAAAGGCCTGGCAACGCCTCCAAGCCTACCGGCACATGGGATATGGCGTGTTGCCGCTGTCTCTCAAGCGTTCCGGAGACGTCGACCGCGCTGAATTGCTCAAATTGCTGCAGGGCAAAACCACGCTTATTCTGGGCCCTTCCGGCGCAGGCAAAAGCACCTTGATCAACCTGTTGTGCCCGCAGGCACTGGCAGAAACGGGCGAAATTTCACGCGCGTTGAACTCAGGCAAACACACCACCACCAGCACCACCTGGTACTGGCTGGACCCCGCCTCGGGTGGCGAGCAACACACCGCATTGATCGATTCGCCCGGCTTTCAGGAGTTTGGCCTCAACCACATTGACCCCGCCCAACTGGCGGCCTACATGCCGGATTTGAAGCCCCACGTTGCGCGCTGCAAGTTTTACAACTGCACGCACCTTCATGAGCCAGGGTGCGGGGTGATCGCCGCCGTGTCACCGGACGAAACCAGCGCGGCCCAGGACCAGGTCAGCGTGAGCCGCTATCAGATATATGGTCGCCTGTTTGCGGAACTGAGCCAGTCCAGGTTTTGAATCAGCCCAGCAGCCGGGCCAGGCTCAGCAGAGCCAGCAGCACCATCCACATCACAACGGAGCGCCACACCAGGCCGACGATGCTGCGCAAATGGGCCAACTGTGCCTCCTGGCCTACTGGCTGACCTGGCGCATCGACCGACGCCGTCGGGTCAGGACGCTCAGCACCGAGCCGCACGTTGACCGCGCCGGAAGTCGCCGCCAGGATGATACCGTCCTGGTCGGGCATGCCGTTGCTTCGCTCAACGTAGTTGCGCCAGGCGTCAATGGCCTCTTCAAAACTTCCCACCACGGCAAACCCGAACGCCGTGATGCGTGCGGGAACCCAGTCAATGATTTGCCAGACACGGATGGACGCGTTCAGCAAGGCCGCGCTGACCGGTTGGTGCTGGGCGTCTCCGTGGTGCGCCCAATAACGCGGTACAAATTCGCTGAGCCGGTACAGCACGGCGCCCGCCGGTCCCAGGCCCAACGCGGCCAGCACGGAGAACCAGGCCAACACGCCAAACACATGCCGGTGCGCGGCAAGGACCGAATGTTCAATCACCTGCCGCACGATCTCGCTGGTACCGAGCTCGCGCGCATCGATTTGCCGCCAGGCCGCCAGCAGGCGACGCGCCTGGGCATCGTCACCAGCTTCAAGCGCGTCCCGAATATCGGTGAAATGGTGGCTGAACTGGCGAAAACCCAGGCTCACGTACAACACGGCGACGCTCCACAGAACCGCCACAAACCAGCCCAGTGTGGCCACCAGCAGCCAATGAATGGCCAAAGTGATGGCGGTAGGTAGCAATACCGCAACACTCCACGCGAGCCAGGCATGGGGGTGTTGTCCGGCGTCAAAATTGAGTCTCGCCATACGCACCCAGGAGCGCATGGCGGCGTGCACATTGTTGCCAGGGCCCAAAGGCCGGGCCTGTTCCAGCAGCAAGGCCAAAAAAATTGCCGAAAAGCTCATCCGGCAATGATATCCACCAACGCAAGCTGCGTTAAGCCACCAAAAACCGGTAAAGATTG
>JANNMM010000330.1:0-16615 GCA_031397915.1 Rhodoferax sp.
CGGTCTCGCGGTCGCCCACTTGAATCAGAAGAGGTGGCAAGCCATGCAGTGCTGCAAACAGAGGCGAAACGGCCGCGCCGCGCGCATCGCCAGCAACTGTGCCAGAACCCAGAAAATTGCGGGCCAGAGCCTGAATCACGGGACGCTGGTGGATGGGATCTGCCGCCGCCCGCGTCTCGTAACTGGCACCGGAGGCGCTCAGGTCCGTCCAGGGCGACATCAAAACTGCGGCGCTGGGCAATGGCCTACCCGCATCGCGCAAAGCCAAAAGCAGCCAGAGCGCCACCGCACCGCCTGCCGAGTCACCGGCCAGCGCGATTTGGTCGATGCTTATTCCCTGAGCCAACAAGCCGTCAAACACGGCCAGTGCATCCTGCAAAGGCGCAGGAAAGTGGTGTTCGGGCGCAAGCCGGTAGTCCACGCCCAACACGCGGCAACGCCCCGCCGCTGAAATGCCCGCCATGAGTTCACGGTGCGATAGCAGCGAGCCCACCTGAAAACCGCCACCATGGAAATACACGACAACGGATTCGCTGTGAACACCGGTCGCACAAATCCAGGCCGTTTCCACCCCATTGATGGCGGTGGCGTCAATGCGTGCGCCAGGAATTTCCCGCCCGAAGAGCACGTCCCAGTCGTTGCGCATTTGCGCCACCGGCGTTTTGCGGCCCCAGTTTTGGTAAACCGTTCGAATGCGCGCAACCACGGCATCGACATCTGGGCGCGGTGCGCCACCCGTTGATGTCATGCGCCGCAACCCATGCCGCCGGAAACACCCAATACTTCTCCGGTGATGAAGGCCGCGCCATCCGACGCGAGAAAGGCTACGGCAGCAGCCACTTCCTGTGGCGTACCCAGTCGCCCGGCCAGCGTTGCGCCCGTCATGGCCGCCAGCAGGCGCTCGCCACCTTGTGCCACGGCTGCGCGCAACATGGGCGTGTCAATTGGCCCCGGCGCAATCGCGTTTGCGGTCACGCCCTTGCGGCCGTTTTCGCGGGCAATTGAGCGCGTAAAGGCGATGACGCCACCCTTCGCCGCTGCGTAAACCGCCCCGCCCCGGGAACCCAGGCGTCCGGCTTCTGATGCAATGTTGATGATGCGACCCCAGCCTGCTTCCTGCATGGCGGGCAAAACCGCGTGGGTGGTCGCAAAAACGCCCATCAGATTGACAGCGATCAAGCGCTGCCAGTCGTCTTCTGAAGTGTCGGTGAAAAACGCATGTTGATCGATACCGGCGTTGTTGACCAGGATGTCGATCGGCTTCTTTCCGGGAAGCGCCAGCAAGCTTGCGCGCACCTGGGCAGCGTTGGCAACATCCAGTTGCACGGGTGTTGCGCCGATTTCAACCGCAAGAATTTGCGCGGCTGCAACGTCAAGGTCGGCAATCACGACATCGGCACCGTCGGCCCGCAAACGCCTGGCGATGGCTTCACCAATCCCTTTGGCGCCGCCGGTTACCAGGGCACATCGTCCAGCAAGTGGCAAATTCATGGTCGGCGTCGGGGAGGTGGCCTGAGTTGATAACTGGGCTCAGCGCCCGGTGAATTTTGGCGCGCGCTTTTCGATCACCGCGGCCAGCCCTTCGAGCGCGTCCGACATGCCGCACAGTTGTGCCTGCGTGCGGTTTTCCTCCGGCATGGCAGCTTCGGGGCCCATGGCCAGGCCATTGAGCAGCAGGCGTTTGGTGGCGGCCAATGCCGCCGGTGCACCGGTGGCCAATTGCCGCGCCAGGGCCAGGGCTTCCGCCTCAATCTTGTCGTCGGCCACCACGCGGTTGACCAGGCCCATCTGCAGGGCCTCGTCCGCGCTGATCACCGGATTGAGCATGAGGATTTCCATCGCCTTGCGCAGGCCCACGAGGTGCGTGAGCGTGACTGACACACCCGCGTCCGGCACCATGCCCACACGGGTGGCGCCCGCGAGGAACTTGCTTGATTTCCCGGCCACCACCATGTCGGCCGAACACACCAGGCCCATTCCGCCGCCGCCTGCGGCAAAACCCTGCACGGCCGCCACCACAGGTGCGTTGAGCCGCATCAGCATCGAGGCGACGATTTGCAGGTACGACGTGGCCTGGCGGATGTAGTCTGGCAACTGTGCGCCCTTGCTCAGGAATGCGTGCACGTCACCGCCCGCGCAGAAATTCTTGCCGGCACCGGTGAGCAACACGACCCGCACGCGGCTGTCGCCATGCACCGCCATCACAACCTGCTGCAGTGCTTGAAGCATTTCAAGACTCAGCCCATTGGCAGCCTCGGGGCGATTCATGCGCAAATGCGCCACGCCGTCAGGGTCCAGTGACAGCAGCGCGGCCCCTTCGCCGATGAGGGTCAGTGAGCCGGTTCTCGGTGCATTGCTTGGGGAAGTTGTGTCATTGCGCATCGGGCCCGTCTTTCAAATCAGGAAGGCCAGCGTGTACAGCGGCTTGTGGTTGTTGATCAAGATGATTTTTTTCAGCACCATGCGCAAGCCGCCATCGACCCGGCGCAGCAGGAATTCATTGCGCGAAGCCCAGACCTGTTCACCCCGCGCCGTCGATTCAAAAACCACCGCGTTCGCCGTCACGCGGATCTCGCTGCCGGCGTCCTCCAGTATCTCGACGTTGGATACCAGACGGCGCAAGCGGGACTGAGGTGACTGGCTGAAGCGTTTGCCGGTATGGTACTGGCGCACCCGCAAGGCTATGCGCGAGCGGTTGTCGTAAACGATGGACATTTCGTTTTCAGGATCAGTTCCCTCGCCGTTGGCGGGAATCCAGTAGATCGCATCGTCGGTCCAGAGTGCCTCCCAGGCGTCGTAGGCATGGTCATCCTGCAGGCGTGCCTCGGTATACAGAAACTGTGTCACGTCCTGCAGCAGTTCGCGCTCTGCACTGGTCATGGCCATCATGCCGCTTCCATCAAGGCGCGGTAGTGTTTCCAGATGCCACGTGTGGGGGTCTCATCGGTCGCGTCGCCGATCAGGAAGCCGTTGTCGTCACGTCGTTCGCGGTGTTTGCCCCGCCCCAGAAAAAGCCACTCGGGGTTGCTTGACTGCACACCTTGCTGGGTGCGTTCGTACATCTCGCTGTCGTCTGCGAGCAAAAATCCGGCCGGTCCCACCGAGCCCATGGTCTGCTGGCGCAGGCGGCGATTCAGGTCGGGTGCGCCCTTGAACTGCAGGGCGGTGACGTGTTGCACCGTCTCGTTCACCGCCAGCGGCTGGATCACAAAAATCTGGATTTCGGCAATAAACAGGTTAGGGTAAATCATGATATGGGGCGTGCCGTCGATCATGATTTTGCGGGCTTTGTCCGGGCCATAGGCCGCATTCATTTGGGCCGTATAGTCCGGCAGCTTTTCAGCCGTGGTGCCAAACCAGCTCATGGGAACGTCGCGTTTTCGGAACTCCGGTCGCAGGTCGTTCTCGGTGTGTCCATTGCCAAAATCACGTGACACTGCCGTTGAATTGCTGCTATACAGAGTGCCGATGCCGCTTTTTGCGACTTCAAAAATCGAGGCGTGAACAAAGGACGGGTGGTAACCATCGGTCTCGTTCTCCACCAGAAACTTCCAGTTGGCGCGCGCCCGGTGCTGCAGGAAACCGGCAGTGATTTGAACCTCACCTTGCGGCGATGTGTCACACAGCGCATCAATCGACTGCATGGCTGGCCCCAGGTGTTCTTCGAGGCTGATGCCCTCTGCGCTCATGGAGCCGAAAACAAACCCTTTGTAAATGCCGATGCGGGCTACGCGGCCAAGGCCCAGCGCGCTCTTGTCCACACCGTCGTAACCCGACGGAAAAGGGTAACCGCGCAGCTTGCCGTCATTCGCATAGGTCCAGCCGTGGTAGGGGCAGGTGAACGAGCGCGCGTTGCCCTGGGGTGTCACGCAAACGCGGTTACCCCGGTGGGCGCAGCGGTTGTGCAACAGGTGGACGTCGCCCGGTTTGCCATCCTTGCCCTCTGGCCCGCGCGTCATGATGATGGGCTCGGGGCCAATCGACTTCATCACGTAATCATGGGCGTTGGGCACTTCGCTGGTATGCCCCACATAGACCCAGACACGGCGCCAGATTTTCTCCAGCTCTTCTTCAAAAATGGCCGGGTCGGTGTAGACCAACCCATGCACGTGCTCAGGCCGGACAAGCTGATCCCAGTTGCGCGGTGCGCCATTGCGCTGGACTGCTCCGTGCTGCACCGCTGCGTCATTTTGGCTGGCGATGGGAATGGTTTTCAATTGGATTTCTCCACAACACGGCGATGGCCGACCGTCGCGGGCTCGACATCGGCCCGAAGCCGCCAGTCCGCGCCAAAGTCCTTGGTCGGGTGGAAATAGAGCGGTTTCAGGGTTTGCAGTTCACGGATGCGCCCTGCATAGGCCTCAAGGTATCCGGCGCGTTTTGCCGCATCGGTGTAGTGAATGGACCAGGAGGCAAAGGTCGGCAACACCTCGAATCCGGCGTAGGCCAAGGTGCCGGCATTCAGGTGCCAAAGGTTGACGTTCAAGTCGCCCAGCAGGCCATCTGGCGCCACCATGTTTTCATAACAACCCGTGGTGACGGTGAGCATGGCTTTGCGCCCCTTGAGACCACCGGTGTCCATGCGGTGCCCTTTTCCGTAGGCCACACCATTGACGAAAACCCGGTCGATCCAGCCCTTCAGGATGGCAGGCACTGAAAACCACCACAACGGGAATTGCAAAATCAGGAAATCGCACCACAACAGCTTGTCGATCTCCGCCTCGATGTCGGGGGAGAAAGCGCCGTGTTCACTGGCATGTTTTTGCTCGCGGTCGTACTGGAGCATGTCGGGAAACCGCCGCTCGGTGAAGTCCGCAGCGCCCGCTACTGGATTGAAACCCATCGCGTGCAGGTTCGACACCCGCACCTCGTCCCCGAGCTTTTCAAGCTCCGCCACAGAACGCTCGAGCAAAGCCTCGTTGAACGATTGGGGCTCGTGGTGCGCAAAGACGATGAAAACTTTCATTGAGGCTCACTGGTCATTTAATAGTCCGCCACGTCGGTTTATTATATGGTGTTTTCGGCTTGCGTCAAACTGGCACGTGCTTCAGGTGTTTTCTCCCTGAAAAATGACACTGCTTTTAGAAACCCGCAAGTCAATCCAGGTCGGGGATGGCGTCGCACCACAGGTTCCACGCCCGTTCAATCTGCCCTTCTGTCGAGGCGGCGGACAGCGCGGCTTCTTCCTCGTTCAGGAAATTGACCGGGCCCAGGGCCGTCGCCTGGATTTGCAATTTGGCGTTGACCTCGGCATAAACGGCACGGTACACCGCCAGCTCGATGGACGGCGCCACCGTGGTGGAGCCATGACCGCGCATCAACACGCAGTTGTGGGCGCCCAGGGACTCGGCCAACGCACGGCCAAGGCCCATGTTGCGGATCAGCATATCGGTGTTGCCGCCACTGTCCCGTATTTCAAACAGGGCGCTGCCGCTGCCCAGAAAACCGCTCATGTGAAAGATCGGCCGAAGACGCTGGCCCGTGACGCCAAATGGAATCACCGATTGCGAATGGCTGTGCACGATGGAGAGCACATCGGGCCGGGCCTTGTAAATTTCGCTGTGGATGAAGCGCTCCAGGTAGGAGCGTTTGTCTGACGGTGCAGCCAGATCGCCATTCATATCGTAGACAAGAATGTCGACCGGTCGAACCAGTCCTGGCGCGCGGTTGCATGAGAGCAGAAAGTGGTCGGTTGACACCGGGTGGCGCACACTGATGTGGCCGAATCCGTCGACGATACCTTGGTGAAACAGCACGCGGTTGGCCAGCGCGAGTTTCTCGGCCAGCCCGGTCGGGAGGGAGGTGAGGTTTGTCATCGGAGAGGTTGTAACATGCCGCCATGCAACTGCCTTCCAAATTCTGGTCCGACTTGACCACCCGCCATTTTGCGCAGATTGCCGCCAGCGGCGATGTTGCAGATGTCGTCGCGGTGCTGCCGGTTGCCGCCACCGAGCAGCACGGTCCACACTTGCCAGTGAGTGTGGACACCACGCTGGTAAACGGCGTGATCGACGCCACCTTGCCCCACATGGCCGCCGACTTGCCCGTGCTCTTCATGCCCACACAGCAGGTAGGCAAAAGCAATGAACACATCCGCTTCCCCGGCACCCTCACACTGTCGGCCCAGACCTTGATGAACGTCTGGATGGAACTGGGCGCCTGCGTGGCGCGCGGGGGCATCAAGAAACTGGTGCTGCTCAATTCACACGGCGGGCAAGTCAGCGTGATGGACATCGTGGCGCGCGACCTGCGCACCGCGCATGACCTGATCGTTTTCAGCACCAACTGGTACACCCTGCCGCTGGGTGACGCGGTGATGGGCCTCTTCCCTCCCGATGAACACCGTTTTGGCATCCATGCCGGCGACATGGAAACCTCGATGATGCTGGCCTTGCGCGAAAAATATGTCGACATGGCACAGGCGCGCGACTTCAAATCCACCGCACAAGAGCGCGCCGCGAAGTACCCGATTCTGGGCAACGGCAGCAGCGCCAAACTGGGCTGGCAGGTGCAGGACTACAACGCGATGGGTGCAGCTGGCAATGCCTCTATCGCCACAGCGGCCAAGGGCCAGGCCATCCTCGATGCAGCCGGTTTGCAACTGACACGATTGCTGCAGGAAATCAGCCGCCTGCCGCTTTCCACCTTGAACCCGAATCCGCTCGTCCCCCCATGAGCACGCTGCTGGCGCTGCAAAACGTTGACAAGCGGTATGACAATGGCACGGTCGCATTGCAAGGTGTTGACCTGGCCATTGGCGAGCGCGAGTTCGTCAGTTTTCTGGGCCCCTCGGGCTGCGGCAAAAGCACCGCGCTGAAGATGATTGCCGGGCTGCTGGAAGTCTCCAGCGGTCGCATTCAGTGGAACGACAACACGGGCAGCGACAACACCTCCGACCACGCCAAGGACATCTCCTTCGTGTTTCAGGAACCCACGCTGATGCCCTGGGCCCGCGTTTTTGACAACGTCTGGTTGCCCTTGAAACTCAAAGGTGTTTCGCGTAGCGATGCACGGCCGCAGGTTGACGACGTACTGGCCAAAGTGGGCCTGAGCCAGTTCGCCAATGTCTATCCGCGCGAACTCTCGGGCGGCATGAAGATGCGGGTGTCGATTGCCCGCGCCATGGTCACGAAGCCGCGCCTCTTGTTGATGGACGAGCCCTTTGCCGCTCTGGACGAAATGACCCGTTTCAAGCTCAACAACGACACACTGGCGCTGTGGACGGCGCAGCAATTCACCACCATCTTCGTCACCCACAGCGTGTATGAAAGTGTGTATTTGAGCAACCGCATCGTCGTGATGGCAGCACGCCCGGGCCGTGTGATCGCCGACCTGCCCATCAACGAGTCCTACCCGCGCACCGACGCCTTTCGCGCCACCGAGCGTTACGCGCAGTGGTGCGTTCAGGTCTCGCAAGCCTTGCAGAAAGCTGGAGAACACCATGTCTGACGCGCCGCAGAGCATGTCGAATGCTACTAATACTATAGCAATAAAAAGCCATTCCACGAGACTTAAGGGTCAATTTCTTCAGAAATTGTTGCCGTTTATCGTGTTTTTCGCTGCATTGTTAACATGGGAGTTAACAGTCCGCATCAACCAGATTCCACACTACATCCTGCCCGCGCCGACGCTGATCGCCAAGACCTTGTGGGACAACCTGGGCTCGCTCATGACCAGCTGGGTCTACACCATGAAGATCACTTTCGGCGCGCTGGTGCTGGCGGTGGTCGGCGGCGTAGCGCTGGCGATGCTGTTTGCGTTGAACAAATGGGTTGAGCTGTGCCTCTTCCCGTTTGCCATCGTGTTGCAGGTCACGCCCATCGTGGCGATTGCGCCTTTGATCCTGATCTTCATCGACAGCACCGCGGCCGCCTTGTTGTTGTGCGCCTGGATCGTCGCGTTTTTTCCGATTCTCTCCAACACCGTGGTGGGCCTTCGCAGCGCCGACCACAACCTGCGCGACCTGTTTTCTCTCTATCGCGCCACGCCGTGGCAGACGCTGCGGCACTTGCTAATTCCGTCGGCGATGCCGTACTTCATCGCCGGACTGAAGATCGCTGGTGGGCTGAGCCTGATCGGCGCTGTGGTGGCGGAGTTCACCGCCGGCGCGGCGGGCAAAGACACCGGCCTGGCATCCCGCATCCTGGAGGCGAGTTTTCGAACCGAGATCCCGAAGATGTTTGCCGCGCTGGTCCTGGTGTCGCTCACGGGCATCCTGATTTTTCTGGTGTTCAATGTCGTCTCCAAACTGGTGCTCGGTTCGTGGCATGAGAGCGAGATAAAGAGCAGCCGTTGAAGGCACTTGCGACCGGTTGGCCACTTGTGATTGAACTCAGGAACATAGTCATCCCGCCCAGCGTACGTGGGTTTGCGCTTGACAACTCGTTGTTTGACGTTCAAATAGAAAATGGCCGTCTGAGTCGTGTAAAACCTGCTCAATCAGCTACTATTTCAGGAGCGTCTGAAACCTGTTCCGGCATGCTGATTCCAGCGCTCGCAGACTTGCACGTGCATCTGGACAAGACCTATGTGGTGCATGAGGTGGGCGCTGCCGATGGCGACTTGTTCAAGGCGATTGGTTTGATGGCCGAACACCGCGCCCACTGGAGCGGCGCAGACATTCACCGGCGCATAGCGCGCGCACTGCATGAAGCCCATGCGGCAGGCACCCGCGCGATGCGCACCCACCTGGACTGGCCGCAACCACAGGCGCCGCGCAGTCTGGCGGAGTTTGAGAAATTGCGCGACACCTGGCGCGGCCGAATCACCTTGCAATGCGCCTCGCTGACACCGCTGGACGAATTTGCAGCACTTGCGGAGCCTGGCGTCACCACGGGTGAGCGCATTGCCCGGCAGCTCGCTCAGGTTAACCAACGCTGCGAGGCGCAACACGGCGAAGCAGCGCTGCTCGGCGCCTTCGTTTACCGCAACGACCACATTTACGAAAAGCTTCAGGCCGTGTTTGAGCTGGCAGCCCGGTACCAACTCGATCTGGACTTCCATGTCGATGAAGGCCTTGATCACGACGCCTGCGGCTTGCGCGCGATCGCAGAATTGGCGATTCAAGGCAAATTCAAGGGCAAGGTGACCTGTGGCCACGCCTGCTCCCTGTCGATCCAAAGCCGTGTGCAAGCCGAGCAAACACTGCGCCTGTGCGCGCAAACGGGCATCCATCTGGTAGGGCTGCCCAGCACCAACCTGTACTTGCAAGGCGCGTGGGACCAAACCCCCATTGAACGGGGCATCACCCGCCTGAAAGAGGGAGCAGCTTTGAGCGTATCAACCAGCCTCGCCACCGACAACGTGGCCGACGGATTTTTCCCCTATGGCAGTTATGACTTGCTGGACACCTTTGCGTTGGGCATACAGGTCGGCCATTTAAGCCCGGCCGACGACTGGCTGCCAGCCATTTCCACGCGACCCGCCACGGCAATGGGCCTGCCCTGGGACGGACGGATTGCCGAGGGTTGCCCAGCCGACTTCATCCTGCTGCAGGCCCGCAATGGATTTGAGCTGGTCACACCCGCCGGGCGCCAACGCCGCGTCATCCGCCAAGGCGAATTTCTGAAAACACCGACATGAGCGCACTGCAAAACTTTCAAGCCGATATTGCGGGCATCGCCTTTGTCACAGACGCCGCCCAGGTGGCCGACAAATCGCGTGACTACTACTGGTACAGCCCCATCCTCAAAGCGCAGCTTGACGGCAAAACCGGCGATATCCTCGTGCAGCCACGCAACGAGGCCGAGGTCATCCGGGTTGCTGCGGCATGCGCCAAACACCGCCTCAAGATCACCGTGCGCGGTGGCGGCACGGGCAACTACGGGCAGTCTGTGCCCCTGCACGGCGGCGTGATTCTTGACATCACCGCATTGAACCGCGTTATCACCGTTGCGCCGGGCAAGGTCACGTGTGAAGCGGGCATCCTGATCGCCGATCTGGAGTGCGCCGTGCGTGCAGACCCGATCGTCAAAGGCGGCCAGGAGATTCTGATGTTCCCCAGCACCCGCGACATGGCCACCATTGGCGGCTTCATCGCCGGCGGTTATGCGGGCGCGGGCAGCGTGCGCAACGGCATTTTGAAAGATGCTGGCAACGTCACGATGATTCGCGTCGTCACCCTGGAGGAGACCCCACGCGTCATCGAGCTGCACGATGCGGACATTCAAAAAGTCCACCACGCCTACGGCACCAACGGCATCATCACGGCGCTTACGCTCAGCCTGAAACCTGCCGTCGACTGGGTGCACCACATCGCCTTGTTTGGCAGTTATGGCGATGCGCTGCGCTTCGGCTGCGCGGCCACCGAAGCCATTGGCAGCAGCGTGGACGCGTTTCTCATCACCGCCGTTGAGCGGCGCATCGCCCCCTATTACGAAAGCGAGTTTGGCGCGCGTTTCCCGGCCAACAAAGACGCTGTGTTTTCCATGGTGCATCCTGCTGCCCTGCCCGGCTGGCGCGCGCTGATGGCCCGCCATGGCGGCTCGGAGACCATGGCCTTGACCGAGTCAGAACTCAAGAAGCAGGGTCTGTTCCCGGCCTTCGAATGTGCCTACAACCACACCACCTTGATGGCCCTGAAGATGGACAAAAGCTGGACCAACCTGCAAACCGTTGCGCCCTGGACGCCCGGCGTGGGCTTCGACATCGCGCTGGTAGAGCGGCAAATGCAGCGCTGGGGTGACGAGGTGTTGATGCACCACGAATTCGGCCGCCAGTACGGCGGGTGTGTCGCCTTTGGCTTGCCGCTGGTGAGTTTTTTTGACAAAACGCGTCTGTACGAAATCATCGCGGAATTCGAGGCCGACGGCTGCATGGTGTTTGACAACCACGTCTACACCATCGAAGACGGCGGCATGAAGGAGATTGACCCGGCACAGATCGACTTCAAGAAAATTGCCGACCCGCACGGTTTGATGAATCCGGGCAAAACCCGAGGCTGGCTGGCTGCCTATGAGAAACCCTAGGCGTGCGATGGCACGGTTTATGCAAACATCGAGGTTTGCTTGTCTTCCGATCAGAATTTCTCTTTTCTACTTTGGTTTTCTATTTAGGAGTCTGACCATGAGCCATCGATATGCTATTCATGCAATAGCTGCTTGCACATTGATTATGGGAGCTGGCGCCAGCTTTTCCCAGGAGAAAGTGATTTTTGGAACCAACTGGAAAGCACAGGCAGGCCACGGTGGCTTCTACCAGGCCGTTGCAGATGGCACCTACAAACGCATGGGCCTGGATGTCGAAATCCAGCAAGGCGGCCCCCAAGCCAACAACCGCCCTTTACTTGCCGTTGGAAAAATTGACTTTTTGATGGCGGGCAACCTGCTTCTGAGTTTTGACAACGTCAAGAACGGCGTGCCCACCACCGTCGTCGCGGCGATTTTCCAGAAGGATCCGCAGGCCATTTTTGCCCACCCTGGCCAGGGCTACGAAAAATTTGCCGACGTCACCAAGGCGCCCGTCGCTTTCATCAGCAAAGACGGCCAGTTCAGCTTCTGGCAATGGATGAAGGCAGAGCACGGCTTCAAAGATGAACAACTCAAACCTTATGTGTTCAACGTCGGCCCGTTCCTGGCCGACAAAAAATCGGTTCAGCAAGGCTACAGCATCAGCGAGCCGATCAGCATCAAGGCGCAGGCCGGGTTTGACCCCGTGGTGCATTTGCTGGCTGACAACGGCTTCAGCACCTACAGCACCACCATCGAAACGCGCGCGGAATTGGTGAGAACCAAGCCCGAAATGGTGCAGAAATTTGTTGATGCATCCCTGATCGGATGGAACAACTACCTCTACGGCGACAACAAGGCGGCCAATGAGCTGATCAAGAAAGCCAATCCGGAGGCCACCGACGCCGGCATCGCGGGCAGCATTGAGTTGATGAAGAAACTCGGCATTGTCGACAGCGGCGACGCCCTGCAAAACGGCATAGGCACCATGAGCAGCGCGCGTATCAAGGACTTTTACGACAAGATGGTCAAGGCCGGTTTGTACAAGGCGGGCGAAGTAGACCTCGCCAAAGTCGCCACGACCCAATTCGTCAACAAGAAAGTTGGCCTGGATGTCAAACAGAAACTCGGCGGGAAATGAGCTTGGGGCATGGAGCCTGAGCCATTGACCGGATCTGGCCTGATTTGAAAACTGTCGTTGTCTACTGCCATCCTGTGCCGGGCAGTTTCAGTGGTGCGCTGTATGGCGCGGCGGTTGAGGCGCTGACCGCCCGTGGCCACCTGCTGCGGTGTTTTGATCTCTACGCTGAAAATTTTCAGCCGATCCTGACGCAGGAAGAGCGCGCCGCCTACCTCACCGACCCAGGTTTCATCGAGGCGAAGGTGCAGCTCCATACGGATGCGCTGAAGTGGGCTGAGCACCTGGTGTTTGTGTTTCCGATCTGGTTCTACGGCCCGCCGGCCATGCTCAAAGGCTGGCTGGAGCGGGTCTGGTTGCCAGGTGTGGCGTTTCTTCCACCACCCGAAAAAGGCGCGGTGGCGGTGCCGGGGCTACGCCACATCCAGCGGCTCACTGTGATCACCCACGGCGGCTCGCCATGGTGGTGGCTCAAAGTCATCGGTGACCCGGCGCGCGGGTTGTTTACGCGGGGTTTGCGTTCCTTGATGGCCAAAAACTGCAAGACCACCTGGCTGCAATTGCACAACATGAACAACGTCACCCGCGCAGATTGCGAAGCCTTCATGGGCAAAGTGCAAAAAACCCTCAAGGCGATGTAGCCATGGCGGCCAAGCAACCCAAAACCTCAACCACACCCGCAACGTCACCTGCTGGCCCGGGCCAGCCCCTGGCGAATTACCTCGCCGCCAAACGGGTCGGCAACACCCTGTATTTGAGCGGCGTCATTGCCGTCGATACAAGCTCGCGCAAAGTCATCGGCAGTTACGACGACTTGCCAAAACATGCCCTGGCCGACTTGAAGGCATTGGGTTATGCCACCGGGCAAATGAGTGTCGATGTGTTTGAGGCGCCTGCTGTCGCGCAAAGCTGGTTTGTGCTCAACCGAATCCGGGAAATCGTGCTGGCTGAAGGGGGCCAAATGAAGGACGTTTTCAAACTGGTCCAGTATTTTCGCGACCTGCGCCATTACCCAGCCTACAACCGCGTACGTGGGCTTTTTTGCCCGCAGCCGGTGGTGAGCACGGTGGTGGAAATCAGCCGTGTCCTGCCCAATGACGAGGTGTTGATCGAGGTGGAAGCCACGGCGTGGCTGGCGGGCACAACGTGAGCCGCAAGGGCCCTGGCGAGCTCCCTAAAAACCCGCTGCAGCCCAAAAGCGCTCTGCGGCACCTGCGGGCCTCAGACGCGCGCAGCATCGCGTTGCTGGCAACCCAGGCGACACGGGGTGTGGCGGGCATCTCTGAAGGTGTACACCAGGCGGTGTGGCGAACCCTGGGCGCATCTGCCAACAAATCCGCAGGAAAACCTCTCGGCCAAACCCGCGGCATCACGGGGCTGGTTTACCAAGCGATACGGGGCGTCACGAACTGGGTTGAAAAGGGGCTGGACGCGACGTTGACCAAATTGCAGCCGTTGTTTGAATCGGCAGACCAGGCGGCTATCGAAAGCCCTGAGCGTGCCGCCGTGTTGGCAGCGTTGAACGGCGTGTTGGGCGACCATTTGGCAGCCAGCGGCAACCCTTTGGCGACGCCCATGACGCTGCGGCATCAAGGCCAGCCACTTGATTTTTCTGCCCTGCCTGCCAACTTCCAACCCACCGGCAAGGTTTTACTGGCGATCCACGGTCTGTGTATGAATGACCTGCAGTGGAACGCTGCGTATAGCGGCGCGGGCGCCACGCAGGCGGTAAACCACGTTGAAACGATTGCAGAAAACCTGGATTACACCCCTGTTTACCTGCGTTACAACAGCGGCCTGCACACCTCCCAAAACGGCCATGAACTGGCGCTCCAGCTGGCGCAACTTTTCAGGGCATGGCCAGTGCCGGTTCAGGAAATCACCGTGCTGGTTCACAGCATGGGCGGGCTGGTGATTCGCAGCGCGCTTCATTCCGCCACACAAGGGGGCCTGGACTGGCCACCTTTGCTCAAAAGCATCGTGTTCCTGGGTACGCCCCACCACGGCGCGCCGCTGGAGCGTGCCGGCAACTGGATCGATGTGATTCTGGGCAGCACACCCTACTCCAGGCCCTTTGCAAAATTGGGCCAATTGCGAAGCAGCGGCATCACCGATTTGCGCTATGGCCATGTGCTGGATGCCGACTGGCAAGGCCATGATCGTTTTCGCAGAAAACCCGACAGCCGTTTGCCGCTGCCGCTGCCCGAGGGCGTCGCCTGTTACACCGTGGCGGCAAGCACCGCCGCCAAACGCCAGCCACTCGCAGAACGTCTGGTGGGCGACGGCCTGGTGCCGCTGCCCAGCGCGCTAGGCCAACACGACAACCCGGCGCACCACCTGGCGTTTGACAAAAGTTCGCAATTCATCGCCTACAACACCAACCACATGCAATTGCTCAGCAGCCCCCAGGTTTCGCAGAAACTGGCGGAATGGTTGGGTTCTTGAAAAAATGCGCCATCGCCCATAATTGAGGGTTGCCCGAGCGCTACCCCTTGGCGTTCCAGTTTTCACTTGTTACCCACAGAAATGACCAAACAAACCCTCAATTTCCAGGCCGAAGTGGCCCAGCTGCTTCACCTTGTCACCCACTCGCTGTATTCCAACAAAGAGATTTTCCTGCGCGAGCTGATCTCCAACGCCTCGGACGCCTGCGACAAACTGCGGTACGAAGCCATCAACAACACCGGTTTGTACGAAGACGCCCCCAATCTGGAAGTGCGCGTCTCGTTCGACAAAACCGCCAAGACGTTGACGATCACCGACAACGGCATTGGCCTCACCGAGCAGGAAGCCATCGACAACCTGGGCACCATCGCCAAGAGCGGCACCAAAGAGTTTGTCAGCAAGTTGAGCGGCGACCAGAAATCTGATTCGCAACTCATCGGCCAGTTTGGCGTCGGCTTCTATTCCGGCTTTATCGTGGCCGACAAGATCACCGTGGAGTCGCGCCGCGCTGGCACGCCCGCCGCCGAGGGCGTGCGCTGGGTGAGTGATGGTGGCGCCAGTGGTGGTGGCGCGTTTGAGGTCGAGACCATCACCCGTGAGAAACGCGGCACCAGCGTGATCCTGCACCTGCGTGACGACGTGGCCGACGACTACACCAGCCAGTGGAAAGTCAAAGGCATCATCAGCAAGTATTCCGACCACATCAGCCTGCCCATCCTGATGGAAAAGGAAGAGTGGAAAGACGGCGATCTGATCGACCCGAGCGATGACGCGACCAACCCCAAATCGGGCCGCCAGCCTGGTGGCATGGTCAAAACCGGTGAGTGGGAAACCGTGAACAAAGCCAGCGCCATCTGGACGCGGCCCAAGAAAGACATCACCCAGGAGCAGTACGACGAGTTCTACAAAGCCATCAGCCACGACTTTGAGCCGCCGCTGGCTCATACCCACAACCGCGTTGAAGGCAGCACCGAATACACGCAGCTTTTGTACATCCCGGGCAAAGCGCCGTTTGACTTGTATAACCGCCAGACCAAGGCCGGCATCAAGCTGTATGTGAAACGCGTCTTCATCATGGACGACGCCGAGGCGCTGTTGCCCACCTACCTGCGTTTCGTTAAAGGTGTGGTTGATTCCGCCGATTTGCCGTTGAACGTGAGCCGTGAACTGCTGCAGGAAAGCCGCGATGTCAAAGCCATCCGTGAAGGCTGCACAAAGCGTGTGTTGTCAATGCTGGAAGACCTGGCAAAGAACGACCAGGCGGTCGCACCCACCAAAGACGCCGACGGCAAGGACGTGACCGACGTGATGACGGCCGAAGAAAAAACCGAGGCCGAAAAGCAATACCGCAAGTACACCAAGTTCTACGCCGAGTTCGGCGCCGTGCTCAAAGAGGGCATGGGTGAAGATTTCGGCAACAAGGAGCGCATCGCCAAGCTGCTGCGTTTCGCTTCTTCGACGACAGACACCGTCAGCGTGAGTTTTGCCGACTACAAGGCCCGCATGAAGGAAGGCCAGGAGGCGATTTATTACATCACCGCCGACAACGCCGCCGCCGCCAAAAACAGCCCGCAACTCGAAGTCTTCAAGAAAAAAGGCATCGAGGTGCTGCTGATGACCGACCGTGTGGACGAGTGGGCACTGAACTACCTGCACGACTTCGATGGCACCCCGTTGCAATCGGTCGCCAGAGGCGCAGTCGACTTGGGCAAGCTGCAAGACGAAGCCGAGAAGCAAGCCGCAGAAGAAGCCGCCGAAACCTTCAAACCACTGTTGGCCAAACTCAAGGAAGCGCTGAAGGACAAAGCCGAAGACGTGCGTGTCACCACCCGCCTGGTCGATTCACCGGCTTGCCTCGTCGTGCAAGACCACGGCATGAGCACACAAATGGCTCGGCTGCTTAAACAGGCCGGCCAGCAAGCCCCTGACGTGAAACCCGTGCTGGAAGTCAACGCCGAACATGCCCTGGTCAAAAAGCTCGAAGGCTCGGTGCATTTCAACGACCTCGCCCACATCCTCTTTGACCAGGCGCTGCTGGCCGAAGGTGGCATGCCTGCGGACCCGGCGGCTTATGTGAAGCGGGTGA
>JANNMM010000384.1:0-5771 GCA_031397915.1 Rhodoferax sp.
AGATCAAAGCTCATGGTTTCAAGGTAAAAGCTGAGGACGGTGGGCAATGTAACTTAGTTTCATGAAAAAGTCACGACGGGGCCGAATCATTTCAGCGCGCACACGCAGCGTTTAAGCCATTTTGACCCACGTTTTCCCTAATGAGGAGAAAGCTGGATACTTTTATACTGGTTTTGACTACAAATGCGACGTAATAGAATTACTTTGAAATCATTCTTCATGCCAATTGCTCCACGCACGGGTCTTGCACTGCTGGCCGGTTTGTGTCTGGCTCTGCCGGGTTGGGGCCAGCAGATCAGCATGATTTGCTCCACGCAGGCGGAGCATTGCAGCCTGATCGCGACCGTTTTTGCCCGGTCATCGGGCATCAAGGTCAGCTTTGTGCACAAAGGCTCGGGCGAGGCGCAGGCGCAGCTCAACGCCGAACGGGCCAACCCCAAGACCGACATCTGGTTTGGCGGCACCGGCGACCCGCATCTGCAAGCGGCTGAAAACGGCCTGACGATGGAATACAAGTCACCTTCCTTGCCGCTCTTGCATGACTGGGCGCAGCAACAGGCCAAGGCCTCGGGCTACAAAACCGTGGGCATTTATTCCGGGCCGTTGGGCATCAGCTGGAACACCGAGCAACTGGCCAAACGCCAATGGCCGGCGCCCAAGTGCTGGAAAGACCTGCTCAATCCCATCTACAAAGGCGAAATCCAGGCCCCCAACCCCAACACCTCGGGCACTGCGTACACGCAGATTGCCACCCTGGTGCAATTGATGGGGGAAGACAAGGCTTTTGACTACCTCAAGGCCCTGCACAAAAACATCAGCCAATACACGCGCTCGGGCGCGGCGCCAGTGAAAAACGCCGCGCGCGGTGAAGCCGTGATTGGCTTGGCCTTTGCCCACGAGGCGCCGGTCGAAGCGGCCAGCGGGTTTCCGGTGGTCGCCATTTTCCCTTGTGAAGGCACGGGCGCGGAGATCGGCTCGATGAGCCTGATCAAGGGTGCCCGCAACCTGGACGCCGCAAAGAAGTTTTATGAATTCGCCTTGACCCCGGCGGCCCAAGAGTTGGGTGTGGCGGCGAAACAATTTCAAGTTCCTTCCAACAAAGCGGCGAAACTCGACGAACGCATGCCGGATGTGAAAAAAGCCAAGCTGATCAGTTACGACTACGTGAAATACGGCAGCAGCGCCGAGCGCAAACGCCTGATCGAGCGCTGGGAAAAAGACATCAACGGCAGCCCAAAATCCTGATTTGCGCAACCGACGGGCCCGGTGGCCTGAAGGCGACACAGACAACACTGAAACGACAACCATGACACACAAAACCATCAAAGCCATCAAAAATTTCAGAACCATCGCTGCCGTTATGGCGTTGACAGGCGCCTGCAGCGCGTTTGGCCAGCAGATCAACATCATCTGCTCGGTGCAGGCCGAACACTGCAACATGATCTCGACGGTGTACGCGCGGGTTACCGGGGTGAAAGTCAACCTGTCCATGAAAGGCTCCGGCGAAGCGCTGGCGCAGCTGATCGCTGAAAAAGACAACCCCAAAACCGACATCTGGTACGGCGGCACCGGTGACCCGCACCTGCAGGCCGCTGAAATGGGCCTGTCGCTGGAATACAAATCACCCACCTTGCCGCAGCTCTACCCGTGGGCGCAGCAGCAGGCGCAGCAGGCCGGCTTCAAAACCGTGGGCATCTACACCGGCCCGCTGGGTTTTGGCTACAATCCCGAGCTGCTGGCGAAGAAAAAAATTGGCGTGCCCAAAACCTGGGCCGATTTGCTCAAACCTGAACTCAAGGGCGACATCCAGGTGGCCAACCCCGCATCCAGCGGAACGGCGTACACCATGGTCGCCACCTTGGTGCAGTTGATGGGCGAAGACAAAGCCTTCGAGTACATGAAACAACTGCACAAAAACATCAGCCAATACACGCGCTCGGGTACCGGCCCGATCAAGGCCGTGGCCCGTGGCGAAACAGCCGTGTCGATCAGTTTTGTGCACGACGGCCCGGGCGAAAAAATGCAGGGTTTCCCGGTTGAAACCATCACCCCGGCCGAGGGTACCGGCGCTGAAATTGGCTCGATGACGATCATCAAGGGTGCGCGCAACCTGGAGCTGGCGAAGAAGTTTTATGAGTGGGCGCTGACGCCTGGCGCGCAGGAAATGGCAGCAGCGGCCAAACAGTTTCAGTTGCCCTCCAACAAAGCCACCAAGGTTGATCCGCGCATTCCAGATTTCAAGAAAATCAAGTTCATTGACTATGACTACGCGAAATATGGCGCTTCGGCAGAGCGCCGCCGCCTGATCGCGAAGTGGGAAAAAGAAGTCAACTCCCTTCCACGCTGAAGACCTACGGGTCTCCGTGATGCGCGAGGGCTCCAACCGGGCACTGCGGGCCTGGCTCGTCGTTGGCCTGCTGGCGTACCTGGTCTTGCCCTGGTATGCCATCCAGGACACCGCCTGGTACAGCGTGCTGCCGCAAATCCTGGGAGGCCCCGAAACCGCCAATGGCGTCGTGCAGGCTCTGGTGCATGGGCGCAAGTGGTTGCTCCTGGGGCTGATCGGTCTGGTGATTGCGGCTTGCGGTGTATCCCAGCCGCCCGGCAAGCAACAGTCCAGCTGGTTGCTCACGGGCGGTCTGGTCGGGCTGCTTGGCCTGGTTGGCAGCGCATTCCTGATTGGCTCCAAAGGTTGGGCCTATGAACTGTTGAACACCCAGTTCGGCGCTTTGCCGAACAACCAGTTTGGTGTCGGCATTGGCGCGTTTGTAGCCCTGCTTTCGCTGCTCGTCATCACCGCTTTTGGTGTGGCCCGAAAGGGGTATTTCAAGGGCGACCTGTTTGTGGCCGCTGCGGTGCTGGGCTCGGCTTTCATGCTCGCGCTCTTCATTGTTTACCCGGTCACGAAAGCCTTGTACGGGGCCTTTCTCGGTGAAGACGGGCAATGGTCAATCCTGGCTCTGGCCAGTCGTATCGGCAATGAGCGGATCTGGGGCCTGAGTTGCCTGGCAGGCGGCGTGCGATGTGGTGTGGCCTGGAACACCCTGTTTCTGGCCCTGTTGACGGCTGCGGGCACAACCGCCATGGGCACCATGATGGCGCTGCTGGCTGAGCGTGGCTCGGGCCCGCGCCTGCAAACGCCCCTTCGTGTGGTGGCCCTGTTGCCGATCATCACGCCGCCATTTGTGGTGGGGCTGGGGCTCATCCTGCTGTTTGGCCGCGCGGGTGTCGTCAACCAATTGCTGGAGTGGGCGTTTGGCATCACACCGACACGCTGGTTTTATGGCGCGTTGGGCGTTTGGGTGGCGCAGATGTTTGCCTTCACGCCGATTGCGTTCATGATCATGCGCGGCGTTGTGCAAGGTGTCTCACCCAGCCTGGAGGAAGCAGCGCAAACGCTGCGGGCTTCGCGCAGGGCGACTTTTTTCAGTGTGACCTTGCCGCTGCTCAAACCCGGACTGGCCAATGCTTTTTTGGTCGGCTTCATTGAAAGCATCGCCGATTTTGGCAACCCGATTGTGGTGGGTGGCCAGTTCGCCGTCTTGTCGACGGACATCTTCTTTGCCATTGTGGGCGCCCAGTACGACCAGGGGCGCGCGGCGTCACTGGCCTGGATATTGACGCTGTTTGCGCTGGCTGTTTTCGCGCTGCAACGCGGCTTGCTCGGCCGGCAAAACTACACCACGGTGAGCGGCAAAGGCGACTCGGGCGTGGCCATGCCCCTGCCCGACGGCGTGCGCCGTACCGTCAACGCGATGGTCTACCCCTGGCTGGCGTTCACGGTAGTGGTCTACCTTTTTGCGTTCGCGGGTGGTTTTGTGCAGACCTGGGGGCGCGACTACACCTTGACGCTGAATCACTTCCGCACGGCCTTCTCGCTTGAGTGGGGCCAACACGGCCTGGTCTGGGCGGGAACGGCCTGGAATTCCCTCATCACCACCGTCAAGCTTGCCGGCCTGTCCGCGCCCATCACGGCGGCGGCTGGATTGTTGATTGCCTATTTGCTGGCGCGGGTCGAGTTTCGCGGCCGCGCCCTGTTTGAGTTTGTCGCGCTGTTGGCGTTTGCCATTCCGGGCACGGTGCTGGGCGTGAGTTACATCCTGGCGTTCAACGTGCCACCGGTCGAGCTCACCGGCACCGGGCTCATCATTGTGTTGTGTTTCATGTTCCGCAATTTGCCAGTGGGCGTGCGGGCCGGCACGGCGGCCTTCAAGCAACTGGACAAATCGCTGGACGAAGCCTCGGTGATGTTGCGCGCCTCCACGGTGCAGACCTTGCGCCATGTGGTGTTGCCACTTCTCAAGCCCGCGCTGGTGGCGGCCCTGGTTTACAGCTTCGTTCGCGGCATGACAACGGTGAGCGCCGTGATTTTCCTGGTCACGGCAGAGAATGATCTGGCTACCACCTACATCATTGGCCGGGTGGGCAATGGCGACTACGGTGTGGCGCTGGCGTATTGCACGGTGCTGATCATCCTGATGTCGCTGGCGATTGCCTTGATCCAGTTTTTGGTGGGCGAGCGCAGGTTGGGGCGACGCACGGCCACTGCACCGGTTGGCGCCCTCGCGGCGCATTGAGGAAACAAACCATGGACCACGGTGTGGAATTCAAAAACATCTCCAAGCGGTACGGGGCAGACCCGCGTGCGCCGCTGGCGGTCAACGACGTGAGTTTTGAAATTGCAAAAGGCTCCCTGACCACGATTCTGGGGCCTTCGGGTTGTGGCAAGACCACCTTGCTTCGCATGATTGCCGGGCTGGAATCACCCACATCCGGCCAGATCATCATGAACGGCAGGGAAGTCACCACGCTGGGGCCTGCCGATCGCAACGTGAGCATGATGTTCCAGAGCTACGCGCTGTTTCCGCACATGAACGTGATCGAAAACGTCAGCTACGGGTTGAAGATGTCAGGTATTGGCAAAGAGCAGGCGCGTCAACGTGCCACGCAGGCCCTCAGCAATGTGGGTCTGGTCGGGTACGACGACCGCCTTCCCAGTGAGCTCTCGGGCGGCCAGCAGCAGCGGGTGGCGCTGGCGCGCGCCTTGGTGCTGGAACCGGCACTGTTGCTGTTTGACGAACCTCTGAGCAACCTGGACGCGCGCCTGCGCCGCGAAATGCGCGAAGAAATCCGCTCCCTGCAGCAGCGACTGGGCTTGACCGTGGCCTATGTGACGCACGACCAGAGTGAGGCGCTGGCCGTGAGTGACCAGATCGTCGTCATGAATGAAGGACGCATTGCGCAGCGCGGCGCGCCCCAGGAAATGTACGAACGCCCGACCAGCGAGTTTGTCGCCGGTTTCATGGGCGAGGCCATGTTGTTTCCGGGTGTGGCAGATGCGAAAGGCCAGGTTCAATTGGGCCCGCTGCGGATCACGGCGCGTCAGGCCGTCGCATCCGGCGCCGTGAAAGTGGCGGTGCGGCCCGAAGCCTGGCAGATCCATCGCGACGGCGGCGGACTCAAGGCCCAGCTCAAGAAGCTGGCCTACCTGGGCAGTTTTTACGAGTACACGTTCGAGACCGAGCTGGGGCAGATTTTTGTGGTTTCGCCCGACTTGACGGACGTGTTGCTGCTGGGAGCTGATGTGGGGCTGAGCCTGGCGGACCATGGGGTGTCGGTAGTGGCAGTTCGGGCCTAGGTTAACGCAGTGCCCACGCCGTAATCCGGCTGTAACTTTGGAAAAGCATCGGCTCACCCAGCGCAGGATAATGGTGCCATGAACCAACTCGACGCGCTCAAACAATTCACGACCGTGGTCGCCGATACCGGCG
>JANNMM010000003.1:0-8848 GCA_031397915.1 Rhodoferax sp.
TTGCCGTTGAAGTTGGCCGTGGGGGTGAAGGTCAAAGCCGCCAGCAGGGTGTTGACGCTGGCTTTGGCGCCGCTGGCCGACCACACGCCCGTGCCGGCGGTGTAAGTCGATGTCACCGCACCGGACGTGCCGGCATTCAAACTGCCTGCGGCAATGTTGGAGAGGGTCAAAGTGACGGTCACATTGGCGCTGTCGGTGTCTGTCACCACCATGTCCACCAGGTTGCGCGCCGTGTCTTCGGTGTAGGCCTCAGAAGCGCTCAGGTTCGTTGCAGTGGGCGCTGCGCTGGGGAGGATCGAATTGAGCCAGGCCGCGCCCAGCACGCTGGCATCGGCAAATTCAAACTGCTCCACCGCGTAAACGCCGCCGCCCAGGTCGTCGATGCTGATGCTGTCGCTGGCGTTCAGCGCGAGTTTGACGACGCTGCCGGTGCGTGTGGCGGTGATTTGGCCCAAAGTGATGCCCGCGCCAAACAGGATGCGGTCAACCCCCGCGCTGTCCACCACCCGGTCCGCCCCGCCGCCCAGGCCAAACAGGTATTTGTCGTCGCCGGCCAAACCGGTCAGGGTGTTGGCGGCGCTGTTGCCGCTGAGCACATTGGCCAGGGTGTTGCCGGTGCCGTTGATGGCCGAGGAGCCGGTGAGGGTGAGGTTTTCCACCTCGGTGGCCAAAGTCCACGTGATTGAACTTTGCACGGTGTCTGTGCCACCGCCGGCCACTTCGATGGTGGTGTCGCCGGTGCCGACGATGTAGGTGTCATTGCCGGCGCCGCCGGTCAACGCGTTGGCGCCGCTGTTGCCGGTGAGAATGTTGTTTAAGGAATTGCCGGTGGCGCTGATGGCGGTGTTACCGGTGAGGGTGAGGTTTTCGAGGTTGGTGGCTTCTCCCAATGCGTAGGTGAAGCCTGCCCTAACGGTATCGGTGCCTTCGTTGACGAGTTCAACCAAGACATCGTCAATCACATCGACCACATAGGTGTCATCACCCATACCACCAACCATCGTGTCGATACCTGCCTTGCCGTCCAGCAAATCAGCCCCGCCATTGCCAACGAGCAAATTGGCATAGGAATTGCCATTCAAGGTGTTATTTCCGTCGTTGCCGGTGCCCGTGAGTGCCAACTCGTAGTCCACCAAATTCAGCGTCTCGACATTGGCTTCCAGCGTGTAATTGACGGATGCATTGACGATGTCGGCGCCTTCCCCGGCCAACTCAACCACAGTGACGCCTTCATTGTCGATTGTGTAGGTGTCATTGCCTGCGCCACCTTTTAGCGTATCTGCGCCATAACCGCCATTGAGAATGTTGTTGCTGGAGTTGCCAACCAGCACGTTGTCAAGAAAATTGCCAGTTGCGTTGAGGTTCGCCACACCGACCAACGTGAGATTCTCCACCTGCGATCCCAACCCTCCCGAGTTGTCCAAGGTGTAAGAGATAGAGGAAACGATCGTGTCAACGCCGTTCTCGCCAATAAACTCCTCAACGCGATCCCCAGAGTTGTCAACGTAGTACGTGTCGTTGCCGCCACCCCCAATCATCATGTCCGCTCCGGCAAGGCCGTTCAACACGTTGTCGCCCATGTTGCCAGCAAGCGTATTGTTGAGACTGTTGCCAGTGCCATTGATATGGAGCGCAAACGAGTAACCCGCTGGATGGTTTATCTCGTCGGGAACAAAACCGTCCCACAGCTGCAAAGCCTCCAGATTGGCCCCCAATGTCCAAGAAACTGAAGTCGCAACGGTATCGTAGCCGCCGTTGGCCAATTCATCGATGGTGTCTGCGGGATCACGCATGTAATAGGTGTCGTCACCCAATCCACCAGCCATGGTGTCATTCCCCAGGCTGTCGATAAAGGAGTCATTGCCGCCCGTTCCAGTCATCAGGTCGTTACCCGTACCGCCAGTTATCAAGGTGTCAAACTGCCGAGCCGTCGAAATGACATTGGCAGCGATCAGATTCTCGCCAATTTGGGTGGCGTTCCAGCTTTGACCCCCCTCAAACTGAATGCGGTCGATTGAAAAATCCAGCCCACCTTCGCCGGCCGGCAAGAAAAATCCAGCAATTCTCAGTACATCATCGGTACCGATGATTTTCAGCTCAAGGTCATCGAAAAATGGCGCAGAAATCCCATCTGACAGATAGTCACCCGCCACGCGCCGAATTTCCACCTCACTTGGACTGAGCCCGGAAAGAAACAGTGTTTGCGTGGCGGCTTCGCCTGTCGGGCGCTGAGCGTTGATGCGCGTCTGCCCGTTGCCCCTTGAAAAGACATAGGTATTTGATCCAGATTCACCGTAAAGAACATCACCTCCCCCCACCCCACTGTAGAGAGAGTCATCACCGGCGCCACCGTAAAGCAGGTCGCTTCCCCCAACGCCGCCGAATAAGGTGTCGTTGCCCGCATCTCCGTAAAAGTAAATGCGGCTGTTTGTGGGGTTTGGCTCGTTGCCAGACATCAATACGTCGTTGCCCCCGCCGGCGTAAATGTGCGCGTTATTTATCTCCGATGAAGCCGAGACGAGCAGTTCGGCTGTTGAGTCTCCGTTAAGAACATACGTGCCATTTGAAACATTGTTCCGGAAATTTCCAATTTCCGAAATGGGCACTGTCCAAGTAGAACCGTCCACCAAGGTGATGGCCAAAGGCGAACCCGCTCCAGCCAGAGGAGCATCTGGAAAGCCAAAAGGGGAAATCACAATATAGTCTGTTGTGCCGGCGATAGCCAAAACCAAACTGTTCAGGCCATTGCGGTAGCCAATGATGTCTGATGCGGCAACGCCCGCCTTGAACTTCAGTGTCGTCGTACTTCCAACAGTCTGATTCCAACTCAAGATGTCGCGCCCATCCCCCCGGCCGAAAGAAATCGTCACGTCTCCTGAGCCGCTCGTGTAATAAGTGTCGTTCCCAGCGCCTCCATCCGCTAAGTCAGTGCCGCCTCCGCAGGAGATCTGATCGTTGCCGGCGCCACCCAGAAGCGTATCGTTCCCCGCCCCGGAGTAAAGGGCATCATTGCCATCGCCACCATCCAAGACATTGTTGCCAGCCTCGCCAAACAGAACGTCATCCCCCACCCCACCGGCCAGCGAATCATCCCCATCTCCCCCCTGCAACTGGTCATTGCCTGCGCCACCCAGCAAGGTGTCCGCGCCCCCTCCTCCCAACAGCAGGTCGACTCCATCTCCACCATCCAAAAAATCCGCGCCATGGAATTGCGTGGGCACATCGGCAATCAGCCCGTCACCTTGCAAGGTATCGTTGCCTGCGCCTCCGTAGAGGCGGTCATTGCCGCCGTGCCCGGTCAGCGTGTCATTGCCATCGCCGCCGTCCAGATAGTCAGCGCCATGGAATTGCCCCGAAATATCCGAATTGCCTGCATCGCCGTTCAGCACATCGTTGCCCGCGCCGCCATACAACTCATCGTCACTGCCCAAACCAAAAAGAATATCAGCGCCATTGCCGCCGTCAAGGCTGTCTTTGCCGTGGAAATTTCCTGCCAAGTCGCTTTCCGCGCCGTCGCCGTAAAGCGTATCGTCGCCGTCGCCGCCTGAAAGCACGTCGTCTTTGCCGCCGCCGTACAAATTGTCATTGCCCGCGCCGCCTTCCAGATCGTCATTGCCATGTAAACCGCCCGCGACGTACTGCGTCTCGTTGTCGCCGTCCAGCGTGTCATTGCCCGCGCCGCCGATCAAGATATCGTCCCCGCCGTCGCCAAACAGGAAGTCGTCGCCTTCCTCGCCATCCAGGTAGTCGGCGCCGTGGAACTCGCCTTCGACGATGTACGGAAGATAGGTACCCCCATCTCCCCATAGGTTGTCGTTGCCCAGCCCACCCAGGAGAATGTCGTCTTTGCCGCCGCCAGACAAACTGTCCGCGCCGTCCTCTCCGCCCAGAAAATCATTGCCATGCCACGCGCCTGCCAGATCCCCCCGGCCGCCGTCGCCCACCAGGTTGTCGTCTCCCGCGCCGCCCCACAACACATCGTCTTTGCCGCCCCCAAAAAGCTGGTCGTTGCCATCTTCGCCATCCAGGTAGTCATAGCCATGGAACGCGCCGCCCAAGTAGGTTTCGTTGGCATCGTCGCCAATCAGCTGGTCGTTGCCTATGCCGCCATAAATTTCGTCGTTCTTGCCCCCGCCAGTAAGCTGGTCATCGCCGTCGCCACCGTCGATGAAGTCGTCTCCATGGGTTTCCGCAGCGGCATGGGAAGATGAAGTCAATGCAATTTGCCCGTCGCCCCACACGTAGTCGCGGCCCTCGCCGCCGTCGATGATGTCGCTGCCGCCACCGCCATACAGCGTGTCAATTCCCAAACCACCTTCGATGTAGTCGTGGCCGCGCCCGGCGATCACATGGTCGTCGCCGTCTCCCGCGTCAATGATGTCTGGCGCGTCATCCTGCGCGCCTACAGCGAGATAGTTCATGTAGGTGTAGGGGATGCCATTGACGTAGTTGTAATAGACGCCCCAGGTCTTGCCCTGGATGATGACCGTTGCCGTGGGCGGCAGCGGCGCTTCCACAGGGGGCCACTCGTCGCCCGGTTTAGACCTTTGCGGCGCTGTGACGCTGGTGGCGCTGTAGATCCAGTCTTTGCCGGCCCCGCCTTTGATGGTGTCGCTGCCCGCTCCCCCGCCGATCAGATCGTCGCCCTCGCCGCCTTCGATCTCGTCATCCCCCGCGCCGCCATTCAACGCATCATTGCCGCCCAATCCAAACAGCTTGTCCTTCAACGCCCCGCCCGTGATCACATCCGCAAAGCCGGCTTCTTGCACGCCACCGGTCAGGGTTCCATCCGCCGCCCAGCTGGTGGCGCTCCACTTGTAGGTGCCGTATTCGGGCTCGGTGCTCGCTACACTGGTGTCCACCTCCACCCCGATGATCTTGGCCCGCTGGTCGCCGTTGTAGATTTGATTGACGGGCGCTGCCACTACTTCGGCTTGTTGCAGGGTGATGCCGAGTTGGTTTCCCCCCGCGTTTTGCCAGCCCTGTACCACGATGGTGTCCAGGCTGCCCGCCTTGTTGATCAGCAGGTCGCCGTTGGCGTTGAGCCCATAACCCCACACCTTGTCGTCGCTGATCCAGTAAGATTCAGCGGCTTTTTTGCCGCCAGTGAGTGGGGTGGCGCCGTCAAACCAGAGGCTGCCGTTGCCATCGCTGTCCAGCACCCGGTCGCTGCCAAAGCTGCCGCTGAAGTCGTAGCGGTCGTCGCCCGCGCCGCCATAGAGCAGGTCGTAACCGTTGCCGCCATTCAACGTGTCATTGCCGCCACCGGCCAGGATGACGTCGCCTGCGTTGCCTGCGGTGAAGGTGTCGGCGCCGCCTTGGCCGATGTAGATTTGGGTTTTGTTGGCGTCTCTTGCGGTGGTGGTGACGCCGGTGCTGCTGGTGTTGATGCTCCATTGCTGGAACGTCGTGCCAAAGGGCGGGAAGCCCACGCCCGCTGCGCCGGTGTGGGCGGTGTAGACCTCGGCCAGCCAGGTGCTGACGTATCGGCCAGCCTTGTTCTGCGCGTTGGCCAGGCCTTCGCCGATGGCGCTGTTGTATTGCAGCAGGCTGGGCTCGGTGGCGTTGTTGATGAAGAATTGTTTGCCGGCCTGGCTGCCGCTTTGGTAGTAGTACCACTCCATGGCCTGGGCGATGACGCCGTCTTGGGCTTTGAGGCTCAGGCCGCTGATGTTGGCGCCGATCTTGAAGAGGTCGGTCGCCAGGTGGCTGAGTTTGCCGTCTGCGGCATAACTTTGTTCGCTTCGGATGTAGTTGATGAGGAGGTTTTGCTGGGTGCTGGTTTTGGTGTTGTAGGCGTAAAAACCTTCGTCCATCAGGAGCGGGATGACGCGGCTGGAGGCATAGGTTGCGTTGCGGAAATCATTGCTCAATAAACTGGAGGTGAGCAGGGCCTGGGAATGAAGGTCCTTCGCCCCAGCAAGCCCGGTCATTCCGGCAATATTGGCAAGTATTTTGTTGTCTTGACCGAATCCAACAACGGTGGGAAAAGCTGCGCGAAACGCAACCAAGGCCTCGCCATCCAGGTAGTGGTTGGTTACATTGCTTTCGCGAACGCCAAAGTCCAATAAGCCGGTGTAGCTCGTAAATACCGGGTCGCTGTAACCGGCCAAAGCCAATACCGCCTTCGTATAGTTGACCAAGATCAGGTCTCTGGCGGATTTCTCAAAAGGCGCTTCGTTAAACACAGTGGCTGGGCGGTCAAACCAGACCGCCATGATCGAGGCAATGCCACCACCCAAACTGTGGCCGGTGAACGATATGTTGGAGCCGTACAGTTGCTTGGCTTGGAAGTAGGCAATCGCCGCAGCGGTGGTTTGACCCGAACTCAGGCCAGCAGCGTTCAATGCGTTCGCAGCCCAATCGATTTTTTGGTCGGTTCCTGAATAGGCGATGACCACTTCAGTTGAGCCGATGCGGCGGAAGACACCGTAGGAGAGGCCTTGGCCTGCAGTGGCGTTGTATTCAAGGGTTTCCCAGCCTGAGGGCGTTGCAGGTCGGTTGAGGTCTTCAGTTCCGCTTGTTACTTGATACACATACAGGGAAAGCACTGCGTATTCTTGAGTTGTTGCCATTTCTGTCTCCTTATTTCGCGCAAATTTCGGGTTGATAGTCTGGATCGATCCGAGCCATATGTGGGCTCTGAATCGTCATGATTGAGTCGCTCTGCTGTCGATTGACAGCAGAGTAGCGCTCGCTTACTTCATTCACCTTGTATCGATGCGCCATAAGATTCCTTGGCAAATCAAGTGTCCACAGTTCAAGTTTTGGCAACAATTGCCATTTGCTTTCATTGACAACAAATTGTTCGTAGAAAGGTTTTACGCAAGGAAAATCCCGTGCCCTGATCCAGTTATTGATGCCTTTTGGTGCCACCAAAACAGGCTGGTTCGTCGATGGGGAAATCGCCACCAACATGATGGCTGCGTCGCCACCATAACTGTATTGTTTGCCCCGCCAGGTGAACTGCAATTTCTCCGGCATATTGGGCCGATAGGCAACATCCAACGGATTGCCCCCGCCACCTTGCAAGGTGTATTCCACCGTCCGCTTGACCCATATGATTTCCCCGCTATTCAGCGGCACCTCCTCCTCCCACTGCACGGTCTTTGCCAGTAAATCAAAACGCCAGATCGATTCAGCAAGTGAGACGAGGATGAGCGCCATCACCAAAAACACCAACAGGTTCAACCCCTTGCGCTGCCAACTCATGCGAAACCCCTCAAAACATTCATGCCATTGAAGGGGCTGTAGCGTCGTCGGAGCCTCCCTCCATGGGAAGTTGTCGCCCTATAGCGCGCTTGCAAACGCAGCGGATGTAGGCAGGCAAATTCATTTGCTATATTTAATATAGCCAAACAATCAATTGATTCAAGACTTGAGTGCTTGTTTTCTTCTGAATTCTTTGATTTCAAGTATTTAATACCCAAATTGGGTACGATTGATACGCCGCGACTTGTGCCCGCAGCCGCGCCATCGCTACCCCCGCCATTCAACGCATCATTGCCGCCCAAACCAAAAAGCTTGGCGTCGTAAAGGCCCAGCGCGGTCAATTTGGCCCTGACTTGGGCCAGTGCGGCCTGCGTGGGACCAAAGGGGTTGGACTGCGTTGCGTCCGCTGAGCGTTGGAATGGCGCTGCGGCAAAGACGTAGGCGGGTTGGTCGAACCACACCGCCATCAGGCTTGCCAAGCCGCCGCCCAGGCTATGGCCAGTGAAGGTGATGGGGCTGCCTGCCAGTGCGGGGTCGGCTTTGACCTGCAAGTACAACTTTGCGGCTTCCAGGGCCTGCGCGCCGTAAAGGCCTGTTGCCAGGGGGACGTTGCCTGACAGGAAGTCAGCAACAAAGCCGGTCTTGCTTGACACGTCGGTGCCCGCATAGGAGATGACGATCTGCCCGCCCGGGCCTTTGTATACGCGGGCGCTGAAGCCGCCGCCGAGCAGCGTGGCGTTGTTGTTTTGCGGCCGATTCAAGTGATCCATCTTCATTCAATTCTCCTTGCGTATTTGTGCCCGCGCAATGGTACAGATGTACCAAAGGGTTGACCCTGATGGTCTTCGAGTTCGCGACGCTCCCTGTACCAGGAAGCCGCTTGGGTGCAGTTGCTCACGCTCATTTTTTTGAACAAAGCGCTCAGTTGATTGCGCACGGTGAATTCGCTTTTTTCAAGCTCTCCCGCCATTTGTTTGTTGCTGGCGCCCAGCACGAGCGCTTTGAGCAGGCGAAGCTCGGCCTGGGTGAATTCATGGCCATTGGCTACGTTGTTTGGGGTTTGCATGGGTTCACCGCTTCCTCATCGTTCCCTGAGACTCTCACTGCCCGCCCGTTGCACCGGGCTCAACAAATACTCAATCACCCTTCTCTGCCCGGTCTTGATCTCTGCAGTGATGTTCATGCCCGGAGACAGCTTGACGCGTTTGCCGTCTACAGCCATGTCTTTCTGACTGAGCGTCAAGGTAGCTGGGTAATAACTTCCGCGCTTCTCATCGGTCACCGCATCGGCGGTGACGATGTCAACCCGGGCTTTGACGGTGCCGTATTTCGTATACGGAAAGGTCTCCAGCTTCACCTCGGCCGTTTGCCCGGCATTGACAAAGCCTATGTCCTGGTTGGCGATGCTCACTTCGGCGGTCACCGTGGCTGAATCGGGCACGACGATCATCAGCGGCTGGGCGCTGGTGACGACACCGCCCACTGAGTGGATGGCGAGCTGCTGGATGACACCGGCCACTGGCGCGGTGAGCTGGGTTTGGCGCTCGCGCTGGCTGGTTTTGCGCTGCTCGGCCTTGAGCTGCTCCAGCTTGGTGGTTGCCTGCGCGTGGCGGTCGTTCAACTGGCGCTGGGTTTC
>JANNMM010000048.1:0-16704 GCA_031397915.1 Rhodoferax sp.
AACCGCTTCGAGATTCGTTGTGCCGCCTTTGGCGACCGCGCCGAGCGATTTTTCGAGAATCGTCGTCAGCCCGCCCGCCTTGTTGCCAGGCGAGGGGTTGTTGTTCATCTCGCCTTCGTTGATCTCGGTGTAATGCTCCCACCATTTGATGCGGCTGATGAGCTTCTCGGCGATATCGGGGCGCACGGCGCGGCGTGTGAGCAAATGCTCGGCGCCGTAAATCTCGGGCGTCTCCGAAAGGATGGCCGTGCCGCCGTGCGCTACCAGCAAATCCACCGCCGCGCCCAACGCCGGGTTGGCGCTGATGCCGCTGTAACCATCGGAGCCGCCGCATTGCAGGCCGATGGTGATGTGGGAGGCGCTGCACGGCACGCGGTGGTTTTCATTGGCCTGGGGCAACAAGCCGTTGATGAGGTTGACGCCGCGCTCCACCGTCTTGCGCGTACCACCGGTTTCCTGAATGTTGAACACCTTGAGTGTTTCGCCCTCGCGCAGGCTGCTGGCGGCCAGCCAGCTGCTGATCTGGTTGCTCTCGCAGCCCAAGCCGACCACCAACACAGCACAAAAGTTCGGGTGCGTCGCATAACCCGCCAAGGTGCGCTGTAATACCTTCAGGCCCGCGCCTTCGCTGTCCATGCCGCAGCCGCTGCCATGGGTGAGCGCGATCACGCCGTCTACATTGGGGAAATTGGCCAAAGCCTCAGGCCGGTTTTGCCGCGAAAAATGGTCAGCAATGGCGCGCGCTGCCGTGGCCGAGCAGTTGACCGACGACAACACCCCAATGTAGTTGCGCGTCGCCACGCGGCCATCGGCGCGCCGGTAACCCATGAACGTCGCCTCGCGTCGGGGCACAGGGGCTTTCACGTCGGCGCCAATGGCGTAGTCGCGCGTGAAGTTGCCTTTTTGCTCACCCATCCACAAGTTGTGGGTGTGCACGTGGTCACCCGCCGCTATGGGTTTGCTGGCAAAACCGATGATCTGGTTGTAGCGGCGAACCGGCGCGCCCTGGGCTATGTCGCGCACGGCGACCTTGTGCCCGGCAGGGATCAGGCCTTTGACGGCGACGCCTTCAACCTGCGCGCCGCCCACCAGTTGGGCACGTGCAATCAACACATCGTCAGCGGGGTGAAGTCGGATAAATGGGTTCATGGATGTAAATGCCTTCGCATTGAAATGGAGCGCGATGCGGTCGTCCAGTATGTCAGAATCGAAAGCGCCCTGCGCGAGGTGGGGCAGCCAATTTGGAGACACATGACCATGAGACTTTCAGGAAAAAAAGCGCTCGTCACCGCTGCCGGTCAGGGCATTGGCCGCGCCAGCGCGCTGGCCATGGCCGCTGAAGGCGCGCAGGTGCTGGCGACCGACGTGAACGCGGCCCTGCTGGAGGGTTACAAGGGTATCGCCAACATCACCACCGCACAGCTGGATGTGATGGACAAGGCCGCCATCCAGAGCCTGGTGGCGCGCCTGGAAGTGCCGCATGTGGTGTTCAACTGTGCCGGTTTCGTGCATGCCGGCACGATTCTGGATGTGAGTGACGATGACTGGAATTTTTCCTTCAACCTCAACGTGCGGGCCCAGTTCTGGATGATCCAGGCGGTGTTGCCCGGCATGTTGAAACAGGGCGGCGGCAGCATCATCAACATGGCCAGTGTGTGTGGCAGCTTGAAGGGCCTGCCCAACCGCTCGGTGTATGGCGCCAGCAAAGCCGCTGTGGTGGGCCTGACCAAATCCGTGGCGGCCGATTTTGTTGGCCAGGGCATCCGCTGCAACTGCATTGCACCGGGCACGGTGGATACACCTTCACTGGGCGACCGCATCAACGCCTACGCCGACCCGGCAGAAGCCCGCAAGGCTTTCATTGCCCGCCAGCCGATGGGGCGCCTCGCACAGGCCGATGAAATCGCACCCATCATTGTCTACTTGGCCAGCGACGAGTCGAAATTTGCCACCGGCCAGATCTTCTCGATCGACGGAGGCATGACGATATGAACCAGCTCGATCTGAAAGGCCGCCACGCGGTCATCACCGGCGGCGCTTCCGGCATTGGTTTTGGCATTGCGCAACGGGTGATGGCCTCGGGCGGCAGCGTCACCTTGTGGGACCGCGACGACGCCGCATTGCAAAAAGCCAAAGCCGCGTTGGGCGCCCAAACCCAAAGTGTGGTGGTGAACGTGACCGACCAGGCCAGCGTGCAATCGGCTGTGGCGCAGACCTTGAAACATGGCGACATCGACTGCCTCGTCAACAGCGCCGGCATCACCGGCCCCAACGCCAAGGTGTGGGACTACCCGCTGGCCGACTGGCAGGAGGTGATGAACGTCAATGTGAATGGCCTCTTCCTGTGTTGCCGTGAAATCGTGCCGCACATGCGCGGCAAGAACTACGGGCGCATCGTCAACATCGCGTCGGTGGCCGGCAAAGAGGGCAACCCCAACGCAAGCGCCTACAGCGCCAGCAAGGCGGCGGTGATTGCCTTGACCAAGTCGCTGGGCAAAGAGCTGGCGGACACCGGTGTGCGCGTCAATTGCGTCACACCTGCCGCCGTCAAGACGGCGATGTTCGCCCAGATGACGCAGCAACACATCGACTTCATGCTCTCCAAAATCCCGATGGCGCGTTTTGGCGAGGTGCAGGAAGTCGCCGCCATGGTGGCATGGCTGTGCACCGAAGACTGCTCGTTTTCAACTGGCGCGGTGTTTGATCTCTCAGGCGGCAGGGCAACCTACTAAACTCAAGTCCGTTTTAATCCTGCGTCCATCCCGTTTATTCCCAGAAAGGTACCCATGAAACTCGTCCGTTACGGCAAACCCGGCAAAGAAAAACCCGGCCTCATCGATGCAGAAGGCAAATTGCGCGACCTGAGCGCTGTTGTCAGCGATTTAGGTGGTGAGCAGCTCAGCCCTGCGTCCCTGGCCAAGATCCGCAAACAGAAGACTGACAAACTGCCGCTGGTCAAAGGTTCGCCCCGCATGGGCTGCCCGGTCGCCAACGTCGGCAAATACATTGCGATCGGTTTGAACTACCGCGACCACGCCGCCGAGGCCGGTATGGCCATTCCCAAAGAGCCGATCATCTTCATGAAGGCCAACAGCTGCATCCAGGGCCCGGATGATGATGTGATGTTGCCCAAAGGCTCGGTCAAAGGCGACTGGGAAATCGAGCTGGGCATTGTCATCGGCACCCGCGCGCGGTATGTGTCGCAAAAAGACGCGTTGAGCTACGTGGCCGGCTACAGCCTGTGCAACGACGTGAGCGAGCGCGAGTTCCAGATCGAGCGCGGCCCGCAGTGGGACAAGGGCAAGGGTTGCGACACCTTCGGCCCCATCGGCCCCTGGCTCGTCACCACCGACGAGATCGCCAACCCGCAAAACCTCGCCATGTGGCTGGACGTGAACGGCCAGCGCAAGCAGACCGGCAACACCAAAACCATGATCTTCAACTGCGCCAAGATCGTGAGTTATTGCAGCCAGTTCTTCACGCTTATGCCGGGCGACGTGATCTGCACCGGCACCCCACCCGGCGTGGGCCTGGGCATGAAACCTGCTCCCCAGTTCCTGAAAAAGGGCGACGTGATGACCCTCGGCATTGAAGGCCTGGGCGTGCAAACGCAACTGGTGGTTCCGTTCAAGCTGTAAAGCGGTGAGCTTGCGCGCAGGTGGCGCGGCCGGCGCGCTGCGCGTGGTCTCGTCCACCCTGGCGGGCGAGTCGATTGCGCAAGCGGTCGAGGCGCTTTACGCGCTGGGGCGGGTGGTGTCGTGCCAACTGGCGCGCCGCGGTTTCAACCACGTCTACGAGTTGCAAGTAGAGGGCGGGCAGCGTTATGTAGCCCGCCTGAGTTCCCATCGCCCGCGTGGCGAACCCAACATCGCCTTTGAAACGGCTTTGCTGTTTCATTTGAAGGCCATGGGGGCCGCCGTGGCAGAACCCTTGCTGGACAAAGGTGCCAAGGCCTGGTCCGAACTGACAGTGGCCGAAGGTGTGCGCACACTGGCCGTGTTCCGCTTTCTCGACGGTGACCTGCCCGGCGATGCCTTGTCCGATATCGAGGCGATGGGCGTGGGCTTGGCGCAGATTCACCAGTTGTCGCGCAGTTACCAGGGCCCGGCGAGTTGCTACCGGCTGGATATGCAGCATCTGCTGGCGCGTCCGCTGGCGGCGCTGCTAACCGCTTCGACGATGGACGATGCGATGCGGGCAAATCTTGCTGCCCTGGGTAAACGCCTTGAACAACGTGTGGCAGCCTTTGGTCCGCTGACCAGGGTCACCTGCCACGGTGATTGCCACGGCGGCAACACCTTTGTGACCGACGGTCCGGGCAAAACGCGCGTCGCCTCCTTTTTCGATTTCGACGACGCCGGCCCCGGGTATCTCGCCTATGAGCTGGCGGTTTACCTCTGGGGCATGCAAATGGACTCAAGCGACGCGATCAACGTGGTGAAGCTCGGTCAATGGCAACACTTCTTGCGCGGTTATCGGCAGGTCAGCCCCATCGCAGACCAGGATTTTGAGGCGATTGCCGCATTTGTCCCGATTCGTCACATCTGGCTGCTGGGGGAGCGCGCAAGCCGGATCCACGAGTGGGGCACACAGGGTTTGCCGGCGTCGTGGTTGCGAAAACAGCTGGATTGGATGGTCGCGTGGGAGGCCTTGCCCACGCCTGCGGCCGCGTTGGTTTGAGTGATTTTTCGAAAATATACCCAAATTGGGGTTGATGGATCCCTAAACCGCTCCTCTCTCGTGAATATTTAATAAAATGGGCCTTCAAGTCACGAAAAATGGTTGTTTATAGCTATGTTTAATATAGCAAAAGCGGGATGGGCCATTCGTGGCGGCCACCGGCAAAACAAGGCAGACCATGCACCTGTTGCGCTACAGCTTTGCCGACGAATGCATTCCACTGGGGTAAACCCGAGTTTTCCCTAGAAACCGTCCTCTAGACGCGGTGCTGCGACGGTTTTTCGCCCGGACTTGCCTCAAAATAGCACGAACGTTCGTTTATTTGACCGAGCTGAACCTGCCAGTCCTGAATTAGCCAACCGAGCCACCACCATGTCGACCCTGCCGCTGGAGCCTTTCACCGACGCTGCGTCGCCCGACCGGGCCGATGCGCCGGGCGCGGCTGCCCGCGACGGTTCGCGCGCCTCGCACAAAGGACAGCAAACCAAGCAGGCCATCGTCGACGCTGCCTTGAGCCTGGCCACGCAGATCGGCCTGGAGGGGCTGTCGATTGGCGTGTTGGCCGAGGTGATGCGGATGAGCAAATCCGGCGTGTTTGCCCACTTTGGCTCGCGCGAAGAGCTGCAGATATCCGTGATCCGCGAATACTTTCACCGCTTTGAGCTGGAGATTTTTGCGCCCGCCATGCAGGAGCCGCGTGGCCTGCCACGCCTCAAGGCGCTGTTTGACAACTGGATGAAACGGGTGGCGGTCGAGATTCAATCGGGCTGCATTTTCATCAGCGGCGCGGTCGAGTTTGACGACCGCTCGGGCCCGGTGCACGACGCCCTGGCCAGTTCCGTCAAGACCTGGCTGAATGCCGTGCTGCGCGCCGTGGTGCAGGCCAAGGAATGCGGCCACCTGCGTGCCGACGCCGACGAAGACCAGATTGCCTTTGAAATCCACGGCCTGATCCTGGCGCTGCATTACGAGGCCCGCTTCCTGAAAAAACCCGGCTCGATCAACCGCGCCAACCAGGGCTTTGCCAACATCCTCCTGCGTTATGGCGCGCCCGCCAAATCCAGAAAACACCCCGCTTCTTCCAAGGACTGACCATGCCCAGCTACACACCGCCGATCCGTGACATGCAATTTGTGATGCACGAGCTTTTGCACGTGGTGGACGACTTCAAAGCCATCCCGAAACACGCCGACATCGACGCCGACACCATCAACGCGGTGCTCGAAGGGGCTGGCCAATTCGCCGCCAAAGTGGCGTTTCCGCTGAACATCAGCGGCGACACCGAAGGCTGCAAGCTCGACCCGAGAACCCATGAAGTCACCACACCCAAGGGGTTTCAAAGCGGCCTACAAACAGTTCGTCCAGGGGGGCTGGCCGGCCTTGAGCTGTGACCCGGCCTTCGGTGGCCAGGGCTTGCCGCTGGTGGTCAACCAGTGTTTGTATGAAATGCTCAACAGCGCCAACCAGGCATGGGGCATGTACCCCGGCCTCACGCACGGTGCCTATGCCGCGCTGCGCACCTACGGCACACCCGAGCAGCAGGCCACCTACCTGCACAAGATGACCAGCGGCGAATGGACCGGCACCATGTGCCTGACCGAACCGCATTGCGGCACCGACCTCGGGCTGATGCGCACCAAAGCAGAAGCGCTGCCTGACGGCACCTACAAAATCACCGGCAACAAGATCTTCATCAGCGCCGGTGAACACGACATGGCCGACAACATCATCCACCTCGTGCTGGCCCGCCTCACAGACGCGCCCCCCGGCATCAAGGGGGTGAGCCTCTTCATCGTGCCCAAATTCAATGTCAACAAGGATGGCACGCTGGGCAGCCGCAATGGCATCTACTGCGGCGGCCTGGAACACAAGATGGGCATTCACGGCAACGCCACCGCGCAGATCGTGATCGACGGCGCCATCGGCACCCTCGTCGGGCAACCCAACAAAGGCATGCAGGCGATGTTTGTGATGATGAACTCGGCGCGTCTGGGGGTGGGCAACCAGTCGCTGGGCCTCACTGAAGTGGCCTACCAGAATGCGCTGGTTTATGCCAAGGACCGCATCCAGATGCGCTCGCTCTCCGGCCCCAAAGCCAAAGACAAACCGGCCGACCCGATCATCGTGCACCCCGACGTGCGCAAGATGCTGCTCACCGCCCGCGCCTACGCCGAAGGGGGCCGCGCCCTGGCCATTTATTGCGCGGTGCTGCTGGAGAAAGAGCACTACCACCCCGACGAAAAGGTGCGCAAGGACAGCGGCGAGATGTTGTCCATGCTCACGCCGATCGTCAAGGCCTTTCTCACCGACAACGGCTTTGAAGCCACCACGATGTGCCAGCAGGTGTTTGGCGGCCACGGCTACATCAAGGAATGGGGCATGGAGCAGTTTGTGCGGGATGCGCGCATCAACATGATCTACGAAGGCACCAACACCATTCAGGCGCTGGATTTGCTGGGCCGCAAGATCCTCGGCAACAACGGCGCCACGCTGAAGAAGTTCGGCAAACTCATCGGTGCGCTGGTGGAAGAAGAGGGCGTGAACGAAAAGATGTCCGAGTTCATCACGCCCATCGCCGTCCTGGGCGACCAGATGACCAAGTTCACCACCGAGCTGGGCTTCAAGGGCATGCAGGACGCCGACGAAGTGGGCGCGGCCGCGGTTGACTACCTGCGTGTGGCTGGCCACCTGGTGTTTGGCTACTTCTGGGCACGCATGGCACAAGTGGCACTGCGTGAAATTGCCGCGGCTGAAGCAGAAAAACGAGCCGCCGACCCGTTTTACCTGGCCAAGTTGCAAACCGCACGTTTCTATTTCGCCAAACTGTTTCCTCAAACGGCAACGCTGATGCGCACCGCGCGCGCTGGCGCTAAAGTGCTGCTCGACACAGAGGCCGTGTTTGCCTGATCTGTGCCATTTTGTATCCCCAACCCGATGAAACAGGAGACCTTATGCAAACGACAGTGACAGCCCTCGTTCTGGCAGCCTTTTGCGGCTTTGCCAGCGCCCAGATGACGCCGGTGGGCAACTGGCACACCGTGGACGACAAGACCGGTGAAATCAAATCCGAAATACGCATCGTGGAAAGCGGTGGCGCGCTGAGCGGCAGTATCGCCAAGGTCTTGTCCAAAAACGCCAAGGCCGATGCGGTGTGTGACCACTGCACCGACGACCGCAAAGACAAACCGATGGTGGGTCTGCAGATCATCCGCGGGGGCAAGAAGCTCGACGACAAAGAGGTGTGGGAAGGCGGCCGCATCCTGGATCCGGAGAACGGCAAGACCTATGCGCTGCGCCTGACGCCGGTGGAAAGTGGCGCCAAACTCGAAGTGCGCGGCTCGATTGGTCCCTTTGGACGCACGCAAACCTGGGTTCGCGCCAAATAATTCAGGAGTTCCATGTCCCGTTTCAATGTGAAAAAAGTCGCCGTTTTGGGCGCCGGTGTGATGGGCGCGCAGATTGCGGCGCACCTGGTCAACGTCAAGGTGCCAGTCGTTTTGTTTGACCTCGCGTACGCACCCAAGGAAGGCGCACCGGTGTTGCCCGGTGGCAAAAATGCCATCGTGGTCAAAGCGGTTGATGGCCTCAAAAAGCTCAAGCCCTCGCCGCTGGGTGTGGCGCAGGACACCGACCTGATCGGCCACGCCAACTACGAGGAGCATCTGGAACAGCTCAAGGGCTGCGACCTGATCATCGAGGCCATCGCCGAACGCATGGACTGGAAGCTCGACCTCTACAAAAAGATTGCGCCCTTTGTGGCGTCGCACGCCATCGTGGCCTCCAACACCTCGGGCCTGTCCATCACCCAGCTGAGCGAGGCGTTGCCGTCTGAAATCAAGCCGCGTTTCTGCGGCATCCATTTCTTCAACCCACCGCGTTACATGGCTTTGGTTGAATTGATCAACACGCCGACGACCGAGCCACACATCCTCGACGACCTGGAAACCTTTGTGACCAGCACGTTGGGCAAAGGCGTGGTGCGTGCCAAGGACTCGCCGAACTTCATCGCCAACCGGGTCGGTATCGCCGGCATGCTGGCGACCATGAAAGAGGTTGAAAACCACGGTTTGACGTTTGACGTGGTCGACGACCTCACCGGCAAAAAGATGGGCCGCGCCAGCTCGGGCACCTTCCGCACGGCTGACGTGGTGGGGCTGGATACGATGGGCCACGTCATCAAGACCCTGCAGGACACCCTTAGCCTGGAGACCGACCCGTTTTACGCCAGCTTCGCCACGCCCGAGGTGTTGAAGACCCTGCTCGAGATGGGCAACCTGGGGCAAAAAACCAAAGCCGGCTTCTTCAAAAAGGTCGGCCGTGACGTGTTGCGGTTTGACCTGGCCAGCAAATCCTATGTACCGGCCGGCGAGAAAGCCGACGAGGTCTACGCCCGCATGTTGAAGAAGCCGGCAGCCCAGCGCCTGAAGCTGCTGCGTGACAGCGAAGGCCCGCAGGGGCGCTTCCTCTGGGCCATTTTGCGCAACAGCTTTCATTACGCGGCGGTGCACTTGGGCAGCATTGCCGACAACGCGCGTGACGTGGACTTCTGCATGCGCTGGGGTTTTGGCATGGCGCAAGGCCCGTTTGAGCTGTGGCAGGAAGCCGGCTGGCTGGACGTGGCCAACATGATCAGGGAAGACATCGACGCGGGCAAAGCCCTGTGCAAGGCGCCGCTGCCCGATTGGGTGTTCAGTGGCCCGGTGGCGCAATCCAACGATGGCGCAGGCGGTGTGCACACGCCGCAAGGCTCCTGGAACCCGAGCACCGGCCAGTTCGTCGCTGTGCGCAGCCTGCCTGTCTACGCGCGCCAGCATTTTCCCGAATCGGTCCTGGGCGCCCATGCGCCGGCTGCCGAAACGGCGGGAACCACACTGCATGAAGACGAAGCCATCCGGCTGTGGGCGCTGCCCGGCAGTGGCGACAGCGACGTCCTCATTGCCTCCATCAAGTCCAAGATGCACGCCATCGGCCCGGGTGTGGTGGAAGGCCTGGTGCGGGCGGTGGATCTGGCAGAAGCCGGCTACAAAGGCCTGGTGATCTGGTCGCCCGACGAGATGTTCTCCGTTGGCGCTGACCTGCAGGCCATGTTGCCGGCTTTCCTGATGGCCGGCGTCAGCGCGATTGACGGCGCCGAGTTGGAGATGCAGCAGATGATGCTGCGACTGCGGTACGCCAGCGTGCCGGTGGTGTCGGCGGTGCGCGGGCTGGCGTTGGGCGGCGGCTGTGAACTGGCTGTGTATTCCAGCAAACGTGTGGTGGCGATGGAGAGTTACATCGGCTTGGTGGAGGTCGGTGTTGGTCTGGTGCCGGGCGCGGGGGGCCTGGCTTACATCGCGCGGCGTGCGGCGGAAAACGCGGCGCTGTCCACCGGCAAAGACCTTTTGCCCTTCCTCTCGGAGGGCTTCACCGCAGCCGCCATGGCCAAAGTGGGAACCAGCGCGCTGGAGTCGCGCAAATTGGGTTATTTGCTGGACAGTGACGTCGTCGTCGCGCACAAAGACGAGTTGTTGTTCACGGCGATCAATGAAACCCGGGCGATGTATACCAACGGTTACCGCGCGCCCCACAAACGCCTGTTCCCTGTGGCCGGACGCGACGGCAAGGCAACAATTCTGGGCCAATTGGTCAACCTGCGTGACGGCGGTTTTGCCAGCGGGCATGACTTCCACATCGCCTCCCTCATCGCGGGTGTAGTGACGGGCGGTGACGTTGACGCGGGCACCCTGGTGAGCGAGGAATACCTGATGACGCTCGAGCGCAAGGCGTTTGGTTCACTGCTGACCCATCCCAAAACCCAGGAAAGAATCATGGGCATGATGAACACCGGCAAACCGGTTCGCAATTGATAAAGGCATGACATGAAACAAATTCAGGACGCCTACATCGTTGCTGCCACCCGAACGCCCATTGGGCGCTCACACCGCGGCTTTTTCAAAAACATGCGTCCAGACGACTTGCTGGCTGTCGCCTTGAAATCAGCCCTGGCGCAGGTGCCGGGGCTCGACCCCAAAGCCATTGAAGACATCATTTGCGGCTGCGCCATCCCGGAGGCGCAACAGGGCCTCAACGTGGCCCGCATCGGTGCAATCCTGGCGGGACTGCCCAACAGCGTGGGCGGCATCACGGTGAACCGTTTTTGCGCGTCCGGCCTGTCGGCCGTGCAAATGGCGGCTGACCGCATCCGCGTGGGTGAAGCCGAGGTGATGATCGCCGCCGGCGTTGAGAGCATGAGCATGGTGCCGATGATGGGCAATGCGCCCAGCCTCTCCCCCGCCATTTTCAGCAACACCGACGACGTGGAGAGTTACGGCATCGCCTACGGCATGGGGCTTACCGCCGAAAAGGTGGCAACCCAGTGGAAGATCAGCCGTGACGCGCAGGACGAGTTCGCCTACCGCTCCCACATGAAGGCGCTTGCCGCCATGAAGGCCGGCGATTTTGCAGGTGAAATTACACCCGTCGAAGTAGCAGACCGCCAAGTCGATCTGGACAGCGCTGAAGTCACGGTCAAGTCTCGCACTGTGCGCCTGGACGAAGGCGCACGCCCCGACACCACGGTGGAGGGTCTGGGAAAACTCAAAACCGTTTTCGCTGCGCGCGGCTCGGTCACGGCCGGCAACAGCTCGCAAACTTCGGATGGCGCCGGGGCCCTGATTCTGGCCAGCGAGTCAGCCGTGAAACGCTTCGGCCTGAAGCCGCTGGCCCGTTTTGTGAGTTACGCCAGCCGGGGTGTGCCGCCGCACCTGATGGGCATCGGTCCGATCGAGGCCATTCCGGCGGCCCTGCGTTACGCCGGGCTGAAGCAGGACGACATCGACTGGTTTGAACTGAACGAAGCCTTTGCAGCGCAGTCGTTGGCCGTCATCAACACGCTGGGCCTGAACGGCGACAAGGTCAACCCGATGGGTGGCGCGATTGCGCTGGGGCATCCGCTGGGTGCCACCGGCGCCATCCGCGCGGCGACTGTCGTGCATGCCTTGCAACGCAAGAGCCTGCGCTACGGCATGGTCACGATGTGTGTCGGTATGGGGCAGGGCGCCGCCGGCATATTTGAGCGGGTTTGACTGAGGCAGCACACAAAGACGCCACAAGGTTTTTAATGGCTGCGCATGTGTTTGACGATGCCGTGGCGCTGGCCCGCCAAGCTGACGGCAGTTTCATCGGCCAGACCAGCCCTGCCTATGCCAACATGGTTGGGCCTTATGGCGGCATCACGGCGGCGCAAGCCCTCAACGCGGTGATGCAACACCCCGACCGGCTTGGTGAACCGGTCTCGTTCACGGTCAATTTCGCGGCTGCGCTGGCCGAAGGCGCCTTTGTCGCCGTGGCGCGGCCCGCCCGCACCAACCGCTCCACACAACACTGGATCGTGGAGTTTTTACAGCAAGGCCAAACCGTGTTGACTGCCACCGCCGTCACGGCCAAGCGGCGCGATACGTGGAGCCTGAACGAAGCGGTTTTCCCCACCGTGCCCACTGTGGAACAGTTGTCGCCGCTGGTGCGCAACGCCCCCATGGCCTGGGTCAACCGGTATGAAATGCGCTACATCACCGGCTCCTTTCCGCAGGCGTGGGACGGCGAAGACTCGGGCCGCAGCCTCTCCCAGCTGTGGGTGCGCGATGCCGAGCCCCGGGCGCTGGACTTCTGCTCGCTAACGGCGCTGGCCGATGTGTTTTTTCCGCGCGTGTACGTGCGCAGAAGCAAACGTGTGCCCATCGGTACCGTGTCGATGACGGTGTATTACCATGCGGACCAGGGCCAGATTTCCCGAACCGGTGCGGGATACTTGCTTGGCCAGGCCCAGGCACAGGCCTTTCGCAACGGCTTTTTTGACCATACCGCGCAAATGTGGAATGAGGCTGGCGAATTGCTGGTGACCTCCCACCAACTGGTGTACTACAAAGAATGAACAAAACCGCCCTGATCATCGGCGCCGGCGACGCAACCGGCGGCGCGGTGGCGCGGCGTTTTGCCCGCGAAGGATTCACCGCCTGCGTCACGCGGCGCAGCCTCGACAAACTGCAGCCCCTGGTGGACCAGATCCAGGCCGATGGCGGCACCTGCCACGGCTTTGCCTCCGATGCCCGCAAGGAAGAAGAGGTGGTGGCGCTGGTCGAACAGATCGAGTCAACGATCGGCCCGATCGAGGTGTTGGTCTTCAACATTGGCGCCAATGCGCCGGCGAGCATCCTCGAGGAAACCGCGCGTAAATATTTCAAGATTTGGGAGATGGCCTGCTTCAGTGGTTTCCTAAATGGCCGCGAGGTGGCCAAACGCATGGTGCGCCGCGCCTCAAAAGAGCGGCACCAAAGCATCATCTTCACGGGCGCCACGGCCTCGTTGCGCGGCTCGGCCAATTTTGCCGCCTTCGCCGGTGCCAAACATGCCCTGCGGGCGCTGGCGCAAAGCATGGCGCGCGAGTTGGGTCCCAGGGGCATCCATGTGGCGCACAGCATCATCGATGGCGCGATAGACACCGCCTTCATCCGCGACAATTTCCCTGAGCGTTATGCGATGAAAGCCGAAGACGGCATCCTGAACCCCGACCACATTGCCGACGCCTACGTGATGCTGCACCAGCAGCCGCGAGACGCGTGGACGCATGAGCTTGACCTTCGCCCCTACCTGGAAAAATTCTAAAAAACCATGACGAAATCGTTGGACTTTTATTTTGACGTCGGCAGCCCGGCGGCCTACCTGGCCTACACGCAGCTGCCGAAAATCGCCGCCGAAACCGGCGCCACAATCAACTGGCAGCCGATGCTCTTGGGCGGCGTGTTCCAGGCCACGGGCAACAGTTCCCCCGCAGCCGTGCCCGCCAAAGGCAAATACATGTTTGGTGACCTGGAACGGTTCGCCAGGCGGTATGGCGTGCCTTTCAAACACAACCCGCACTTCCCGATCAACACCCTCATGCTGATGCGCGGCGCGGTGGGCCTGCAACTGCGCCAGGACGAGCGCTTCGGCGCCTACGTCAAAGCTGTGTTTCAGGCAATCTGGGTCGATGGCAAAAACCTCAACGACCTGGCCGTCACGGGCGCTGTACTGCACGCCGCCGGCTTTGATGCGGCGGGCATTCTGGCGCTGGTCAGCCAGCAAGACGTGAAAGACCGCCTCAAGGTGCTGACGCAACGGGCGGTAGAGCGTGGCATCTTTGGCGCGCCGACGATGTTTGTCGGCGAGCAGATGTTCTGGGGCCAGGACCGGCTGGATTTTGTTCGTGAAGCCCTGAAAGAATTGCCATGACCGACACCTTGATCGTCACTTTGAGCGACATCCTGTGCCACATCGAAGGTGGCGTGATGACCATCACCCTCAACCGGGTCGAGAAGAAAAACTCCATCACCGCGGCCATGTACGCCGCGCTGGCCGACGCCCTGAACCAGGCCGCGCAGGATGCGGCAGTTCGGGTGGCGCTCATCCAGGGCCATGCCACGGTGTTCAGCGCAGGCAACGATATCGGTGATTTCCTCAACGCGCCCGCCAGCGCGGAAGATTCGCCGGTGTTGCGCTTTCTGAAGGCTGTGTCCACCTTTCCCAAACCGCTGGTGGCTGCGGTCTGCGGCCCGGCGGTGGGTGTGGGCACGACCATGCTGTTTCACTGCGATCTGGTCTATGCGGGCGACAACGCGGCGTTTTCGATGCCGTTTGTGAACCTGGGGCTCTGCCCCGAGGCCGCGTCTACCCTGCTGGTGCCGCAAATGATGGGCTACCACCGCGCCGCCGAAGCGCTGTTGTTGGGCGAGCCCTTCATGGCCGAGGCTGCGCTGGAAGTGGGCCTTGTCAACCGCATCGTGCCGCCCACCGAGGCCAATGGCATCGCGCAGGCGCAGGCGAAGAAACTGGCTGCCAAACCGCTCGGTGCGCTGGTGGAAACCAAACGCCTGATGAAGCAGGGGCAGGCCAGCCAGGTCGCGGCGCAGATGGGTGAAGAAAGCCTGAGTTTTCGCAAACTCATGCGGGAGCCGGCCGCGCGCGAGGCGTTTACCGCCTTTGTGGAAAAGCGCAAACCGGATTTCACCAAGGTCTGATGCCGTCGCAGTCTGGTTGGGGCTCAATCAACCCCAAATTAGGTATGATTGCGCCGGATTTCATTTGAAGTCCGGAATTTCAAGAATAATTCGACATCAAGTCACGTATTTATTGAATTTATTGCTATTTTTATAATAGCAACAAAGTTTTCAACATCACTTCAGGAAACGCGAACGCCAGTCGGCCACATCGGTCTTGATCGCCGCCTCCAGCGCTGCAACGTAGGGCGCCTTGAGTTTTTTCTTGGTCGCGGTGAAGGCGTCCTGGTGCAGCTTCGACAGGTAAACCGCACGCTCCTGCACCTTGGCGGCGAGTTCGGCGGCTGGCACGATCTCATCCAGAAACCCGGCTTCAAGTGCCTGCTTGGGTGCATACGGCCAGGCGGTTGTGCAGGCCAGGCTGTAGTGGGCAGGCGTGAGGCGCTGGCGGCAGATTTCAAGTGCGAAATGCGGCAGCGTCATGCCAATTTGAACTTCAATCGCGTGGATGCGCACGCCCGCGTCCACACCGATGCGGTAGTCCGCGCCGAGCAACAAAAAGCAGCCCATCGCCACCGCATGGCCGGTGCATGCGATCAGCACCGGATGCGGGTGCGACAAAAGCCGCAGGGCCAGGCGCGCGCCGCCTTCGAGCATCTGCACCGACTCCTGCGGGTTGGTCTTGAACACGTTCAAGTCAAAGCCGCCGCTGAACATGCCGGCGCGGCCGGTAAGCACCACCACCGCCTTGTCGGTCAGGGCGCGGTCCAGCGCGGCGTTGATCGCCGCCTGCATGTGTAAGCTCATCACGTTGGCTTTGCCGTCGTCCAGGCTCACGGTGGCGACGCCGTCACTCACGGTACAGGTAACCAAATCAGACATGTTTTGCTCCTTCTATGACCAGACCAAACACACCGCGGCCCGTGCAAACTTTCTTGCATTTCTCCATCCAAATTTGCGGTGTTTTGTCACTTACTGTAAGCGGTAAACCAGACCGCCCCATGGGAAAGAAAATTGATTGTCTGCTTTATCTTGACATGAATGCGCATGTGTTCTATACCCTCGCTTTCCCGCAACCAAAGAGGAGAATGAGAGTATGAAACAGATTCGCTCGCTCATTGCGCTGACCGCGCTTTGCTGCTTCGGTTATTCCGCACTGGCACAGCAAGCGCCACCACCCGCCGACGAACCCGGGTGGGCCAAAGGCCGACCGAAAACCGACGTTGCCATGAAGATGGCCCCGGTGCCGGCCTTCCCGATTCCAACCGCGGCCGACAAGCTGCCGACTGCCAAGTTCAAACTGCCGCCTGGCTTCAAGGTCGAGACCTGGGCTTCGGGCGTGCTCGATGCACGCGGCATGCGCGAGGGCGCGAAGGGCAATGTCTTTGTCAGCTCGCTCTTCGTCGCCAACAAGGTCTACGCGCTTCCCCAGAGCGGCAAGCGCGAGGCCAAAGTCATCATCGACAAGATGCCGCTGGCCACCGGCATCGAGTTCCACAAGGGCAGTCTGTACCTGGCCACCAACACGAAGATCATGCGTTACGACAACATCGAGGACAACCTGGGCAACCCCGGCGAGCCCAAGGTGCTGTACGACAAGTTGCCCGGCGGCACTGACCACAGCTGGAAATACCTGCGCATCCACAAAGAAAAACTGTATTACGCCATTGGTGCCCCGTGCAACATCTGCGATCCCGGCGAATACGCGAAGATCTACCGCATGAACCTGGACGGCAGCAACATCGAGACGATTGCGTCCGGCGTGCGCAACACGGTCGGCTTTGACTTCGACCCGAAGACCGGCGACCTCTGGTTCACCGACAACGGTCGGGACTGGTTGAGCGAGGAATTCCCGAACGACGAGCTCAACCATGTGACGGCGCCCGGCAAGCAGCATTTCGGCTATCCGTTTTGCCACCAGGGCAACCTTCCCGATCCCGAATTTGGCTGGGGCAAGTCCTGCGACGACTACGTCAAGCCAGCGGCTCTGCTCGGGCCGCATGCCGGCGCGCTG
>JANNMM010000078.1:0-4078 GCA_031397915.1 Rhodoferax sp.
CCCAGAACATGCCCGCGAGGATGGCCAGCGCGTCACCGATCCACTGCTGCGGCGGTACCGCTGCCGAACCTTGCGCCAGCGCCCGGTCGGCCATGGCCACCACCACGCCTGCAAACGCCAACACCAGGCCGAGCCATTGCAGCCAGACCAGGCGTTCAGAGCGCACCAGCATCGGCAAAAACACGGCCACCCAAAATGGCGCGGTGTACAAAAACAGCGTCATGCGCGAGGCGCTGGTGTAATTCAGCCCGACGTAGATGCAGGCGAATTCGGCGGCAAACAAAAACCCCGCCAGCAGACCGGCCAAAAGCGGGTCACTGGCCCGCACCAGCGCGATGCCACGCCAGCGGCACCAAGCCGCCAACAGCACCGCAGCGCCGATAAAACGCAGCGAGGCCTGAAAAACCGGGGGCACCTCGCTTACCGTGGCTTTCACCAGCACTTGCTGGAAGCCGTTGTACAGGCAAAACGCGACCAGGAGGCCAACAGCCAGCGCGTCGAGCGAAGTTTTGCGGGGTGTCATCGCCCCACTTTAACCGGCGACAGCCCCCGTGATATCGTGGTCGCAACATGCAAATCCGCCCCTACCAGCCGCAGGATCAGGACGCTGTCATTCAGCTGTGGCAGGCCTGCGGGTTGACGCGGGCCTGGAACGACCCTGCCCAAGACATTGCGCGCAAGCTGCAGGTACAGCCCGAGCTTTTTTTGATCGGCACGGTGCGGGGGGAACTGATAGCCAGTGTGATGGCCGGGTACGAGGGTCACCGCGGTTGGGTCAACTACCTGGCGGTGGCACCGGCCCACCAGAGGAACGCCTATGCCAGAACGCTCATGCAGGAAGTCGAGCGCCTTTTGCTGGCGCGCGGTTGCCCCAAGATCAACCTGCAGATCCGCAGCAGCAACGCGCAGGTGATCGCGTTTTACAAAGCCATCGGGTACGCGCAGGACGATGTGGTCAGCATGGGTCGGCGCTTGATTGTTGATCAATAGAACGCGAGGCAAACCACCTCAGGCCGACACAGTCAGGCAGGTTGCCCTTCCGCAACCGCTTGCTGCATGGCCTCCAGCAACGCCCGGGGGTCTTGCGCACCCGAGACCGCCACCTTCTGGTTGAAGATGAAAAACGGCACCCCGCTGATGCCCATGCGGCGTGCTTGCGCATCAGCCTGTGACACGGCCTCACGCGTAGCCGGGTCAGCCAGGTGGCGGCGCACGTCGTCGCCATCGAGCCCGGCAGCCACGGCAATGTCGACCAGCACGTCCAGGCTGCCGATGAATCGGCCTTCGACAAAATAAGCGTTTAGAAGCCGCTCTTTGACAGCGTTGCCCAGGGTGTTGTCAGCGTCGTTTTTGGCGTTGTTTTGCGCGTAGGCGATCAGCGCGTGGGCCATGAGTGTGTTGGCCTGTTGTTTGATGCCGTCAAAGTTCAAACTCAGACCAACAGCTTTGCCCGCTGCGCCAACCCGTGCGTAGATTTCCGCCGCACGCTCCGGGCCACCAAACTTGTCTTCCAGGTACTGTTTGCGCGAAACGCCGGCCTCGGGCAAGTCGGGGTTCAACTGAAACGGGTGCCAGCGGATGTGCACCGGCGGCAAAGCCGCGGCCTCGGGCAGCCTCAAAGCGGCTTCGAGTTTGCGTTTGCCGATGAAACACCAGGGGCAGACGACGTCCGAGACGATGTCAATGGTCAGCGCCTGGGCGCCGTTGTGTGCGGGGGTGGTCATGCGGCCGGTTCTCAGGCCTTGGCCACGCTTGGGCCAAAGTTGTACGGCCCGCCACGTTCGAGCGCGCGCAGATAGGCCGGGCGGGCCTGGAAGCGTTTGACCCAGGCGTCCACATGCGGGTAGTCAGCCCGTTGCGTGCGCGAGCCAGCGATTTCACCGACAAAACTCATCATGATGTCGGCCCCGGTCAGGTGGTCACCCACCAGCCACTCGCGACTCGCCAGCGACTGGTTGACAAAACCCAGGTGGTTGGCGATTTCGCTCTCGATGCGCGGCGACAGTGGCGCGCCCGCTTCTCCCAGGCGCGACACATACAGCTTGAGCAAAAACGGCAACATCGCTGACCCTTCGGCGTAATGCAGCCACTGCTGGTGCGCTTCGTAGTCGGCCGTGGTGGCGTCGGGCCGCAGTTTGCCGCCACCATAACGACGAAGGATGTAGTCCACAATCGCGCCTGACTCGTGAATCGTGCGGCCTTGGTCGGTGATGACGGGCGACTTGCCCAGCGGGTGCACCGCCATCAGCTCCGGCGGCGCCAGCCGCGTCTCTGCATTGCGTTTGTACGACTGGACCTCATACGGCAGACCCAGCTCTTCGAGCAGCCAGAGCACGCGCTGGGAGCGGGAATCATTCAGGTGGTGCACGACGATCATGAGCGCTTTCTGTAAGGGGTTGGGCCATTGTCAGTAGAAAATCGCTCCACCGACCAGCCAACCCCCATTTGACCGAAAAGGTGCCATTCATGCAAGTCAATCCACCCGCCAATCTGGCCCGGTTTCCCAGTCTGGCCGGCAAACGCGTTTTTATCACCGGCGGCGGCAGCGGCATCGGCGCGGCTTTGGTCGAGGCGTTTGTAGACCAGGGCGCGCAGGTCGCCTTTGTCGACTTCGCGAAAGAAGAGAGTCAGGCCCTGGTGGCAAAAATCGCCGCCACTGGCCGGCCCGCACCCTGGTGGCGCCTGTGTGATGTGCGCGACGTGGCCCAGTTGCAAAGCGCCATTGCAGACGCCATCACAGCGGTGGGCGACCTGCATGTGCTGGTCAACAACGTGGCGCGCGATGACCGCCACAGCATTGAATCCGTCACGCCCGCCTACTGGGAAGAACGCATGGCAACCAACCAGCGCCCCGCCTTTTTTGCCATCCAGTCCGCCGTGCCCGGCATGAAGCGCCTGGGCGGCGGCGCCATCATCAACCTCGGCTCGACCGGCTGGCAGGGCAAGAATGGCGACTTTCCGCTGTATTCCATCGCCAAGTCGTCGATGAACGGTCTCACCCGCAGCATGGCGGTGAGCCTGGGGCCGCAGCGCATCCGCGTCAACACAGTGAGCCCCGGCTGGGTGATGACCGAGCGGCAAATCAAACTTTGGCTCAATGAAGAAGGCGAAGAAGCCATCAAACGCAACCAGTGTCTTCCCGACAAAATGCAGCCCTCCGACATCGCCCGCATGGTGCTTTTTTTGGCCTCCGACGACGGCGCCATGTGCACCGCGCAGGAGTTCAAGGTGGACGCGGGGTGGACTTGACGCCCAGCCAGTTTGAGTGGCGCGAAACCTGCGCGCCGTGTTCGAAATCAGGCGAAATCAATTGCTATATAAATAGTAGCAAATTATTGATATTGTCCGTGACTTGAGTGCCGATTTTTCATAAAATATGGGGTTTTCGGCCCCGAAAGTTACAATAATTAATATGGGTGTTAATTATTGGAGTGGCGCGGAATATTCTTGGCCAGTCCGTCCCCACTGCGCCGCAGCGCTTGCCTCAGACGGGACCCGTGTTTCAGGTCGGCGGTCAAACCCGATCCGTTCAGGCTCGCCGCCATTTGATCGGCCAAAGCGCGCGCACGGATGTCGTGCCTGGTCTTTTCTTTTGCGTCGCTGCGCGCGGACGCGACCATGGAAAGCGCTTGGTGGCATTCCCACGCGAGGCGAACCTGTCCGATTGCTTCCGCCTGCGACACGGCCAGTGTCAATTCCTGATGGGCAGATTCGCAAGCGCTGTCACCCAGCGCGGCCAAACCACGCAGGTAACCAGCTTGCGCCTGCATTTCCTGCAGGGCACCCGCAGACGCCAGCGATGACAACTGGTTCGCATAAGCGATGCAAGCCGCTGTATCGCCCAGGGCCAGTGCCGATTCGGCGAGTGCTTCGAGGCACCTCAGCGACATCCAGCGCTCCTGGTAGTCATCCGTGTACTGACGGGCAGCCAAAAGCGCAGCGTGGTCATGGGCAACGCCGAGCCGGATTTGGGCCATCGCCAGATTGGCCTGCAGTCGCGCAACCCAGTAATTGATGGCGGCTTCGCGGGCGAGCGCCAGCCCATGCTCAAAGTGCTGAACGGCCTGTTCAGCGCCAT
>JANNMM010000124.1:0-7971 GCA_031397915.1 Rhodoferax sp.
CAATAAACAATGAGCAAGTTTATCAACGTGCCTCATTTTCGCTGCCAGTAGTTGCCTGGGCGTATGGCTCTCCGACCGTGATAGCCTTTAGCCATGCCCAACGCCAGTTTTAACCTGCACAACGCCAACCTTCACAAACCCCAGCACCAAGGTCGCCAAGTCTGCTGGCATGAATTCCCCAGCGCCGAGGGCGGCGCCCCGCCCCTGGTTCTGCTGCACGGCGGCCACGGCAATTGGCAACATTGGGCGCGCAACATCGAGGCGCTGGCCACACGCTTCACGGTGTGGGTGCCCGACATGCCGGGTTATGGTGACTCTGACACACCGCCCGAGCCCACGATGACCTCGCTCGCGAATCTGCTCCAGGCCACGCTAGACCAGTTGCTGGGCGCCGCCACGCCCATCCGCCTGGCGGGATTTTCATTCGGCGGCTTGGTCGCGGCCACACTGGCGACGCAGCGCCCGCACATTGAGCGCATGGCCTTGCTTGGCCCCGGTGGCCACGGTGGCCCGCGCCGCCCGGTGGGTGAGCTGGTGTCGTGGCGCGCCGCGAAAGAATCGGGTGACGCGCAAGCGCTGGCGCAGGTGATGCGCCACAACCTGGGCCTGCACATGCTGCATGCGCCTGAGAGCATCGATGCCGAGGCCGAACGCATCCACACCACCGCCTGCTTGCGCACACGCTTCTACAGCAAAGCCATCTCCCACGCGGGCGGCCTGGCCGCTGCGTTGAAGCATTACGAAGGTCCGCTGCTGTTGGCCTGGGGCGAGCATGACGTGACGGCAGTGCCTGATTTGGCGATCCGCACTTTCAGCGAAGGGCGGGCGGACTGCGAAACCCACATCGTGCCGGGGGCGGGGCATTGGGTGCAGTTTGAGGGGGCGGGGGTGGTGAATGGCCTGCTTTCGGGCTGGTTGGAAGCGTCGCCCCGCATGCCAACAAGTGTGGCAGGTGCAAGTCCGATCAATTGACGATCACCAAACCATGACGAACAAACCGATCATTTGCCTCGGCTCCGCCTTTTGGGACACGATCTTTCAGGTCGATGCGATACCGTCTGCAGGCATCAAGGTGCTGCCCACCCGAGCTGTTCAAGCAGCTTCGGGCATGGCAACCAGCGCGGCGATCACCATTGCGCGGCTGGGCGGGCAGGTGCAACTCTGGTCGCGCGTGGGGGCCGATGAAACCGGCCAGCGATTTATCCGGCAGCTCCAGCACGAAGGGGTGAACACCGATTGGCTTCGCCCCATGGCGGGCACAGAGACCGCGTTTTCTTCGATCATCGTTGACCGGTTTGGTGAGCGTGTGGTGATTCCGTTTTCTGATCCGAAGATTCCTGCGGACCCATCCTGGCTGCCTTTGGGTCAAGTGCCAGCTGCCAGTGCCGTGTTGGTCGATGTCCGTTGGGTTGAGGGGGCAGTGGCCTTGCTCAGCGAGGCAAAGCGTTGTGGCATACCGGCCATACTTGATGCAGACACGGCGACTTTTGAAGTTTTGAGCCAGCTGGTTCGCCACGCGACCCATGTGCTGTTCTCCGAACCCGCGTTACGGATCGTCTGCGGGGACCAGTCTGTAGATGAAGCCCTGCAGGATGTGGCAAAGCGACACGACCTCGCTGCGGTCGGCGTCACGCTAGGCGCGTTGGGCGCTGCCATCTGGACACGGGAGACAGGCGCTGTGCAGCACATTTCCACGCCGTCCATCAAGGCGGTGGACACCCTGAATGCCGGTGATGTCTGGCACGGCACTTTCGCGTGGGGCTTGTGCAGGAAATGGCCGGTCGAAAAAATCGTGCGTTTGGCCAATTTGGCGGCGGCCATGAAGTGTGAAGTTTTTGGTGGAAGATTGGGTGCGCCGACGCTGTCCGAGCTTGCTGCACGGGCAGAAAAAACCGGCTTGGATCTGCGTGACTTACATTGAGCCTTTCAACCTTTCAACCTTTCAACCTTTCAACCCCAAACCTCACTATCGCCACGCCACCCATGTTCGACAACCTCAGTGCCTTCCTAATCCACGGGGCCATCACCGCCCTGTCCCTCTGGGTCGCCAGCCACGTGTTTCGGGGCATCAAATTCACCGACACGGGCTCGCTGGTCATCTCGGCGCTGCTGCTGGGTTTTGCCAATGCCATCGTCAAGCCGCTGCTGATCGTGCTGACTTTGCCGCTTACCTTCATCACCTTTGGCCTCTTCCTGCTGGTGATCAACGCGCTGATGATTCAGCTGGTGGCGTGGCTGGTGAAGGGGTTCAAGCTGTCGGGGTTCTGGACAGCGTTTTTCGCCAGCATCTTCATCAGTGTGCTGAGTTTTGCGCTTGGCGCATTTTTGCCGAGCAGCAACCCGCAGCAAGAGATCCAGATGCCGCGCAGCGGGGTTTGGCTATAACCAATCGTTTAGCGTAAACGTATGGCGTGAACGTCTGCCGCTCCAACGCGTATTAATCCGGCTGCACCCCCGCCTTCACCAGCAAGCCACCCAAGGTCTCAATCTCGCGCTTCAAATGCGCGCGCAGCACCTCCGGCCGGGCGCGGTCAACACTCACGGCGGCGATGCCCATGGATTCCAGGCGGGCGCGCAGGTCTGGGTCTGCCACGGCTTTTTGCAGTGCATCGGTGAGTTTGTCGAGCGCGGGTTTGGGCGTGCCTTTGGGGGCATACAGGCCGAATGAAATGCTGATGTCAAAACCGTCAACCCCTGCTTCCGCAATCGCCGGCACATCGGGCAATTGCGGCAGCCGCGCGGCGCCGGCCGCTGCGAAGGCCTTGATCTTTCCGCCTTTGACGGCGGGCACGGTGCCCGAGGTTTGGTCGCACAAAATGTCAACCTGGCCGCCCATCAGGTCGTTCAGCGCCGGGCCGGTGCCTTTGTAGGGGATTTCGTTGAGCTTGACTTTCAAGGCGCTCATCAGCATCAGGCCGCACAGGTGCGAGGCCGAGCCTACACCCGCGTGCGCAAGGCTGACCTTGCTGGCGTTGGCCTTCAGGTAAGCCACGAATTCCGGCAGATTTTTGGCGGGGAACTCGTTGCGCGCGAGCACCACCATGGGGCCGGTGGTGGCCTGGCCAATCGGCTCAAAATCGTCCACCGGGTGGTAGGGCAAGCTTTTGTACATGGCCAGGTTGGTGGCGTGGCTGACATGGATCATCAAGAGCGTGTAGCCGTCTGGTTTTGAGCGCGCCACCTTGGCGGTGCCGATGGAGCCGGAGGCGCCCGCCGGGTTGTCCACCACGATTTGCTGGCCCAGGGTTTTTTGCATCGCCCCGGCAAACAGGCGCGTGATGGCGTCACCCGGCCCGCCCGGTGCGTAAGGCATCACCATGGTGATGGGGCGTGCGGGGTAGTCTTGCGCACTGGCGCTGAAGGCAACGGTGGCCAGGGCAACTGCCAGCCAGGCGCGTAGTGTGTGGGGCAACATGTCTTCCTCTTATAGTTTCAAGCCAAAGTCAGGTGGTCGCTCGGACCACCAACGCCTCATTCTCCAGTATGTCCCTTTCAACTGCAAGAACTCACGGCTCCAGGATGTCAAGCTTTGAGCGGCATGCAGAGCATGCCATCCAGGCGCGCCACTTCGCGCAGGTCGGTGTGGCCGGGCAAGCCGATCACCATTTCTGCCTGGCCCGCACGGGGCTGCGCGCGATAGGTGCCAAACAGGCGGTCCCACCAGGGCAGATTGAAGCCGAAGTTGCTGTTGGTTTCATCTGGAGCCACCGAATGGTGCACGCGGTGCATGTCAGGCGTGACGATGAACCAGCGCAGCACACGGTCCAGTCCCACCGGCAGGCGGATGTTCCCGTGGTTGAACAGGGCGGCAGAGCTGAGCAGCACCTCAAACGCCACCACCGCCACCGCTGGCGCGCCCAAAATTGCGATGGCCGCCAGCTTGATCAGCATCGACAGCACCATTTCGATGGGGTGAAAACGCGAGCCGGTGGTCAGGTCGTAGTCCAGGTCGGCGTGGTGAACACGGTGCAGGCGCCACAAGACCGGCACGGCGTGGAACATCCGGTGTTGCAGCCAGATGACCCCATCCAGGGCGATGACGGCCAGCGGCATCGCGAGCCAGAACGGCACGTGCAAGTGGTTCAGCAGCCCCCAGCCCTGCGTGGCGCACCAGGCCGCGAAGCCCGCTGCCGCCACCGGGAACAACAGGCGCAGCAGAAGGGTATTGAGCGCGACCAGCCCCAGGTTGCTGGCCCAGCGCAGCGCCTTGTGCACCGTGAGGGCGCGTTGTGGCGCCCACAGCTCCCACAGGCCGACGGCGGCGAAAAACGTGAAAAAGAAGCCCAGGCGAATGGCGGCTTCGTGCGCCAGTACAAACTGTTCAAATGCCATGGTGAACTCCTTGCCCGTCTGGGTCAGATTAACGTACATTCTAATGGATATTAGAATATAAGACATGGACAACCGTTCCCTCAAAGACCTTCTGTATGAACAGGTCGCCCGCGTGGGCAAAGCACTTTCCAGCCCGAAGCGGCTGGAGATTCTGGAAATGCTGGCGCAGGCGGAGAAGGCGGTTGAAACCATCGCCGCCGAAGTGGGCATTGACAACAAACTTGCCAGTGCACACCTCAAGGCGCTGAAGGAAGCCCGTTTGGTGCAAACCCGCCGCGACGGAAAACGCATGTTCTACCGCCTCAGTGGCAGCGACGTTGCCCAGCTGGGCGTGACGCTGCGCGACGTGGCCGGGGAGCACCTGGTCGAGTTGCAAATGGCGCTGCAGCAGATGCTGGCCAGGCCGGCCCAAATGGTCAGCGTCGGTCGAAAAGACCTGATGGCGCAGGCTAAACGCGGCGAGGTCATCGTGCTCGACGTGCGCCCGCAAAGCGAGTTTGACACCGCCCACCTGCCACACGCGCGCTCATTGCCCCTGGCTGAGCTGACCCACCGGCTGGCCGAGTTGCCGCGCGGTGTGGAAGTGGTTGCCTATTGCCGCGGCCCGTTTTGCCTGATGTCAAACGAAGCCGTGAAGCTGCTCAAAGCGCGGGGTTTCCGTGCCCGCAAGATTCTGGACGGCGTGAGCGAATGGCAAGCAGCCGGCCTGCCCCTAGCCAAGAGCTAAACGGGCTCAGGCTCGCCGCCTTTTGCGCTCAAGCCTTGCGCGCAGTCTCAATGGCTGCCCACACCTTGGCTGAAGTAAACGGCATGTCCATCGCGTGGATGCCCAGGGGGCGCAGGGCGCTCATCATGGCGTTGGCCAGCGCGGGCAGCGAGCCGGTGCAGCCGGATTCACCCACACCTTTGGCGCCCAGCAAATTGAGCGTGGTGGGCACCGCCAGGGTTTCCCGCTGCAATACCGGCATGCAGCCCAGGCGCGGCATGGCGTAGTCCATCAACGAGCCCGATAACAACTGGCCGCTGCTGTCGTACACAACTTCTTCGCAAAAGGCCTGCCCCCAGCCTTGAACCACGCCGCCGTGCACCTGGCCTTCGACCAGTTGCGGCGAGATGACGGCACCCAGGTCGTCGATGGCGGTGTAGTTCACCACTTCGGTGACACCGCTGCGCGGGTCGATCTCAATCTCGGCGATGTGGCAGCCGTTGGGGAAAGTGGAGCCGGATTGGGCTTCACCGGTGGCCATGAGCGTTGCCAATTCAGCGGGCTTGAGGCGCTGGAGGAATTCGCTCATCGACAGCGCCCTGGATTTGTCTGCCATGTGTTGCCAGCGTCCCTCTGCGAGACTCACTTGGTCTGCCGCGCAGCCCCAACTTTGGGCGATCAGCGGTTTGGCTTGCGCGATGATTTTCAGGCACAGGTCTTTGATAGCGCTTCCCGCACCGTAGAGCGTGCGCGAGCCGCCCGTTCCGTTGCCCACCATGCTGCGGCTGGGGTCGCCCGCGACGTAACGCACTTGGGTAGCGGGCAAACCGAGGGTGCTGTCAATGATGGCGGCGAACGAGGTTTCATGCCCCTGGCCGGAGGCGCCGGTCACGCCGTAAACGCTCAACACACCCGCGTCTGAAAACTCGCCCTGCACCTGGTCTTTGGGCACTGCGCCTGCGCCGGAAATCTCCAGGTAGGTCGCCATGCCGATGCCGCGTAATTTGCCGCGCTGCTCAGTTTCACTGCGTCGTTTGGCAAAACCCGCGTAGTCGGAAAGGGCCAACGCGCGATCCATCACCTGCGCGCAGTCGCAGGTGTCGTACAGCGTGCCGTTGGCGGTGCGGTAAGGGAAGTCGGCTAGCGGGATGAAGTTGCGGCTTCGCAGCGCCACCGGGTCAAAGCCATGCTCGTGTGCCGCATAGTCGATGAGGCGCTCGACCGCGTAGGCGATGTCGGGGCGGCCTGCGCCCCGGTAGGCCGAGACGGGCACGGTGTTGGTGAAGACGATGTCGGACTCCATGTACAGCGCAGGCACTTTGTACACGCCGCCCATCGTCACACTCAGGTTTTTCGCGCCGATGAAGGTGCTGAAGTAGCAGTTGTAGGCGCCCACATCGGTCTGGTCACTGAAACGCATGGCCAGAATGCGGCCCTCGGCATCGAGCGCCACCTGCGCATCGAGCGTGAGCGCGCGGCCATGCCAGTCGCTCAAAAACACCTCGCTGCGCGCGCCGACCCAGCGCAGTGGACGCTTGAGTTTGCGTGCCGCCAGCACCAGGCAAACGTGTTCGCTGTAGGGCGTGCCGCGCAGCCCAAAGGAGCCGCCCACGTCTTGTGTGGACACTTCGAGTTGCGCGGGCGCAATGCCCGTGGTGGCGCTCAGTAGCCCCAGCATGCCCAAGATGCCTTGTGTCGGCGTGTGGATGCGCGTGCGGCCCGTGGCGTCATCGTGCAAGACGACAACGGCGCGGGGCTCCATCGGCATGCCGATCAAGCGCTGGCTGGCCACGCGGACGCGGCTCACGTGTTTGGCGGCCCTGAACGCGGCCTCCACGGCGGCACGGTCGCCATTGGCGAAACGCGCCGAGAGGTTGCCGGGTGCGGCGTCATGCAGTTGCACGCTGCCTGCGGCCAGGGCTGTGTCGACACTGGCAACGGCCTCCAGCGGCGCGTAGTCGATCTCGGCCAGCTCAGCGGCGTCTTGCGCGAGGCCCGCCGTCTCGGCAAACACCATGGCGATGGGTTGCCCGACAAAATGCACTTTGTCCTTCGCCAGCGCTGGCATGCGCACCACCTTTTGCGGCTGGCCGTTAATGTCTTCCACGGCCACAGCATTGGGGAAGTCTTGCGCGCCCAGGGCTTTGGCATCCTCCGCCGTCATCACCCACAGCACACCCGGCGCTCGGACCACGGCGGAAAAATCAGCGCGCGTGATGCGGGCGTGCGCGTGCATCGAGCGGATCACGTAGGCGTGCAGCATGCCTGGGTAGACGTGGTCAGCGGTGTAACGACCGTGGCCGGTGACCAGAGCGTGGTCTTCGCGGCGCGCGTAGCTCACACCTTGGGACAAAGTCGGCGTCAGGGCGGAGGCGGTGCTCATGCGGCCACCTCACTCTTGCTGGCCATGGCCGCAGCGGCCTGCTTTACCGCTTTGTTGATGTTGAGGTAACCCGTGCAACGACACAGGTTGCCGCTCAAGCCCTCGGCAATCTCGGCGTCGCTCGGGTTGGGGTGGAATTTGAGCAGGCTCACGGTGGACATGATCATTCCCGGTGTGCAAAAGCCGCATTGCAGGGCGTGGCATTCGGTGAAGGCGGCTTGCACCGGGTGCAGCGTTTGCCCTTTCAAACCTGAGGGTGCCAAGCCTTCAATCGTGGTGATCTTGCAGCTCTGCGCCTGCACCGCCAGCATGCTGCAAGATTTCACGGCCGCGCCATCGAGCAGCACCGTGCAGCAGCCGCACTGGCTGGTGTCGCAGCCCACGTGGGTGCCGGTGAGGCCAAATACATCGCGGATCATGTCGGCCAACAAGGTGCGCTCTTCCACATCGGCTTCGCGCGTCTGGCCATTCAACTCAAGGGTGATCTTCATGGAAACTGCCAGTCAAAAGAGTGGATCAAACAAGCGAGCGCAAGGCCTGCTCGAACATC
>JANNMM010000157.1:0-14044 GCA_031397915.1 Rhodoferax sp.
TTTGGCATTGAGCAGCGCCCAAAAGGCTTTTGAAAGCTGGCGCAAAACCTCACCACTGGAACGCAGCAAAGTTTTGCGCAAAGTCGCTGAATTAGCCCGTGCCCGTGCGCAAGACATCGGTCGCAACATGACGATGGACCAGGGCAAACCGCTGGCCGAGTCGGTGCTGGAGGTCAATTTCTGTGCCGAACACGCCGAATGGCACGCCGAAGAATGCCGCCGCATTTATGGCCGCGTGATCCCCGCGCGCCTGGACGGTGTGCGTCAAATGGTGCTGCGCGAGCCGGTGGGCGTCGTCGCCGCTTTTTCGCCCTGGAACTTTCCCTTCAACCAGGCGATCCGCAAACTCAGCGCGGCGCTGGGTGCGGGTTGCACCGTCATCCTGAAAGGTCCGGAAGACACGCCCAGCGCCGTGGTGGCCCTGGCGCAGCTGTTTCACGACGCAGGCCTGCCCGCCGGTTGCCTGAATTTGGTTTGGGGCGTGCCGCATGAAATCTCCGACTACCTGCTGGAGTCGCCCATTGTGCGCAAAATCACCTTCACCGGCTCAGTGCCCGTAGGCAAGATGCTGGCCGCGAAAGCCGCCAGTTTGATGAAACGAAGCACCATGGAATTGGGTGGCCAAGCGCCCGTCATCATTTGCGACGACGCGGATGTGGCACAGGCGTCCACGCTCTTGGTAGCGTCCAAGTTTCGCAATGCCGGCCAAGTGTGTATTTCGCCCACCCGTTTTTATGTGCAAGAAGGCATTTACGACAAATTTGTGGCCGAATTCGTCGCCAAGACCAAGGCTTTGAAAGTCGGCAACGGCTTGGCTGAAGGCACCCAAATGGGCCCCTTGGCGCAGGCTCGCCGCGTAACGGCCGTCGGCAGTTTCATCGAAGACGCGCAAAGCCTCGGCGCACAGGTATTGACAGGCGGCGCGCCGATGCCAGGCGACGGCAATTTTTATGCCCCGACGATTTTGGCCAACTTGGCCGACAACAGCCGCATCCTGACCGAAGAGCCCTTTGGCCCGGTGGCCGGCCTGTTGCGCTTCAAAAACCTGGATGACGCCCTGAAACAAGCCAACAGCCTGCCTTTTGGCCTGGCCAGCTACGCATTCACCACGTCCACTAAAAACGCCAATCAGATCGCCAACGGGTTGCAGGCCGGCATGGTGTCGATCAACCACATCGGGCTGGCGCTGGCCGAAACGCCGTTTGGCGGCATCAAAGACAGCGGTTATGGCAGCGAGGGCGGCACAGAAACTTTTGATGGGTACCTGAACACCAAGTTTGTGACCCAGCTCAATTGATCGCAGCAAGCTGTGGCATTTGTTGACAACGGCCGGGCCCGCATCCATTGGAGCGCCGTGGGCAAGGGCCCGCCTCTGCTGCTGGTGATGGGCCTGGGCTGTAGCTCGGCCATGTGGTTCCGTCTGGCGCCGCTCCTGGCGCGGGATTTTCGCGTCATCCTGATGGACAACCGCGGCATGGGCCAAACCACCGTGCCACAGGCTGTGGTGCATCGCGTGCCCGACATGGCCAGCGACATCGCCGCCGTGATGGACGCCGCATGCGAGGCCACCTGCCACGTGGTAGGCCTCTCGATGGGCGGCATGATCGCGCAGGAATTCGCTGTGTCGCAACCCAAACGCTTGCGCTCACTCACGCTGATGGCCACCAATTGCGGCAGCCTCCATTCTGTGCTGGCACAGCGCGAGGTTTGGCAACTGCTGTTCAATAAATCGAGGGTGTCGGTCGAGGAAGCGCTCGCGCAGATGCGCCCGCACACCTATGCCGCCAGCACAGACGCCAGCCTGATCGAGGAAGACCACCTGGTGCGCATCGCCGACCACCCCGCCAAACGCGACTACGAAGCGCAGTTGTACGGCTTGATCGGCTGGTCGTCCTTTTCCAGGCTGTCGCGCATCCAGTGCCCCACCCTGGTGATGCACGGGCAAGAAGACGCGTTGATTCCGCCACAAAACGGCCGTATCCTGGCAGACCACATCCCCAAGGCGCAACTGGTCGAGTTGAAGAACGCCAGCCACTGGTTGCACAGCGACCAGCCCAAGCGCTGCGCGCAGGAGATCCGGAAATTCTTGCGCGAAGCCGAAGACGTGAAACCGATTGCCTAATACCCCCATGATCCCCAACACCGGCAGCTTGCAAGGCATCCAAGTCATCGACCTCTCACGTGTGCTGGGTGGCCCCTATTGCACACAAATTTTGGGCGACCACGGTGCCGACGTGCTCAAGATCGAGCCGCCTCAAAGTGACGAAACCCGCGGTTGGGGCCCGCCGTTCAAAGATGGCGTTTCGTCGTATTTCACCGGATTGAACCGCAACAAGACCGGTCGCGTGATGGACCTCACCCAGCCCGCCCAGCGTGAAGAATTGTTGGCGCTTCTGGCCAACGCCGACGTGCTGGTCGAAAACTTCAAAACCGGCACGCTGGAGAAGTGGGGCCTGGGTTTTGATGTGTTGCATGCCAAGTTCCCACGTTTGGTGCATTGCCGTGTCAGTGGTTATGGTGCAGACGGCCCGCTGGGCGGCTTGCCGGGTTATGACGCGGCCATCCAGGCGCTTTCGGGCATCATGAGCGTGAACGGGGAAGCAGGGGGCGACGCGCTGCGCGTGGGCCTGCCGGTGGTAGACATGGTCACGGGGCTGAACGCAGCGCTGGGCATCATGTTTGCGCTCAACGAGCGGCAAATTAGCGGCCTGGGGCAATTTGTCGAAGCGGCCTTGTACGACTGCGGCATCTCGCTCTTGCACCCGCATGCGGCCAACCACCTGATGGACGGGCGCACACCCCGACGCAGCGGCAACGCGCACCCCAACATTTACCCCTACGACACCTTCGCCACACAAACCGAGCCGATCTTCCTGGCTGTTGGCAACGACAAACAATTCGCCAGCCTGTGTGCTGTCCTCGGCGTGGACGTACTGGCCATCGACCCGCTTTTTTTGACCAATGCCCAGCGTTCGGTCAATCGCGCCGCGCTCAAGCAAAGGCTCGAAGCGGCGCAGCAACACATGGCCTGCGCTGACCTGTCGGCACAGCTCAACGCAAAAGGCGTGCCCAACGCCCCCATTCTGGATGTGGCTCAGTCACTTGCCCACCCACACACCGCTCACCGCGACATGGTGGTGAAAAAAACCTTTGGTGACGGCTCAGGCGCCCGCGACTACAGCGGCATCGGCTCCCCGATCAAGCTCAGCCGCACACCGGCGAGTTACCGGCTCCCGCCACCCATCTTCCCTGTCGTAAAAGACCATTTAGACTGAATATTTTTCACTAAAATTACATTGACTAATAGTATTAGATACTAGTCACATAATTGTTTAGTTTAAAGCTATTAAATGAACAATTATTTGTTCATTAATTTACACAATAATTATTTTAAAATCGCTACTTAACGGAATTTAAGCTGACCGTCAAACGGCGCCGCTCGGGGCGAAGGCATGTCCCCGCCTGAGGTGGTGGGTCGGTTTTTTCGCGCCACTGCGAATCCGCGTTCGGCAAGAGGCGATTTGCTGAATTGACGGCAAACCCCCAAGGCCTGAGGAACTGTTTAACATGGCAGCCAGTCTGGTCAGTGTCGCCCTGCCCATCTGCAGTGCCGTCGCGCAAGGCCATATTGCCAATACTGGAGTTTCGGGTCTTCCACATGCCAATCAATCGGGTTAACGCGATGTCATCAGCAGCGCCAACGCCTTCGGCCAAGGCGTATTCCAAAAGGCGGCTGGCTTTGTGGGCGCTCTGCGCCTGGGCCCTGCTGTCGGGCCAATCATTGGCTGCCAACCTGCAAGTCCAGGTGCAAGACGCCGCTGGCAAAGTCTTGCAAGACGCGGTGGTGTTTCTTGAATCGACTGACGCCAGGAGGGCTCGCGCAGCGGGCAAACCGCTCGCAGGCGTCGAGATGGCGCAGGTGGCCAAGCAGTTTGACCCACAGGTGCTGGTGGTGCCGTTGGGCACATCGGTGCAGTTTCCCAACCGCGACTCGGTTCGCCACCACGTGTATTCATTTTCAGCTGCCAAAAATTTTGAGCTCAAGCTGTACATTGGCACCCCAGCCAACCCGGTGGTTTTTGACAAGACCGGCGTTGCCGTGTTGGGCTGCAACATCCACGACAGCATGGTCGGCTGGGTGGTCGTGGTGGACACACCTTACTACGGCCGCAGCGCGGCGACAGGCCGGGTGGCCCTGCCCAACGTGCCGGCCGGCGCCTACCGCCTTCGCGCCTGGCACCCTGCCATGCCAGTGGGCGCTGCGGCGCTCGACCAGGCCCTGACCGTGGACGCCAACGACGCCAGCCTCACCGTAAAACTGACGGGCGTAGCGCCTTGAGCCGGGCATTGTCATTGCCGCAATGGCGCCTGTCGGCCCGCATTGTTGCGCTGTCGCTGGGCCTGTTGTTGGTGGTACAGGCGGCGGTTTTCAGTGTGGTGCGTGCCGGCATTGAGCAAAGCGCGCGCGAGCAAATTGCCCAGGAACTGCAAGTGGGGGAACGGGTTTGGCGGCGGTTGCTCGACCAAAACGCCCAGAAGTTGACACAGGGCGCCGCGTTGCTCGCACAGGACTTCGGATTCCGGTCGGCCGTGAGTTCGGGTGATCTGGACACCATCCGCTCGGTGCTGGACAACCAGGGCGCCCGCATTGGCGCCTCGTTCACAGCACTGATTGACAACCAGTTGGTGCTGAAGGCCATGGGAGAACGCCGGGACGCCAAGGCCTTGTCGCCGCTGGTCGGGCAAATTGTCACTGCGCTGTGGCGCAATCCGAATGGCAACCAGATTGCGCTGGTGAACCAGACGCCCTACCAGTTTGTGCTGGTTCCCATGCGGGCGCCAACGGTGATCGGTTATGTACTGATGGGTTTCCCGATTGGCCAGGCGCTGGTCGACGAAATGCGGGCCTTGTCCGACATGCATGTGGCGCTGATCGACCCGAGCCGGCAGGGCGCGGGCAAGGTACTGGTGAGCACATTGCCTGCGGGCGCGTTGCGCGCCCTGCAGGCCAGCAGCGGCCAGGTCACCGAACTGAATGTTGACAACACCCGGCTGGTCGGGCGAAGCATCCAGCTGAGCGCAGGCGACACCGAGTTTCAGACCGTGTTGTTGCGGTCCTTTGACGAGGTCGTCGCGCCATTTCGACAGGCCCAAGGTGCGCTGGCCTGGATCACCGCGCTGGGCGTAGTGTTGTTCGGCGTTGGCAGCATTTTTGTGGCCCGGCGCGTCACAACGCCCCTGCGTTCGCTCATCAGCGCCTCCGAAAAGCTCGGTCTGGGCGATTACGAAACACCGATGGACCATACCAACCGCAAAGACGAGATCGGAGAACTCGCGGTAGCCTTCGACCAGATGCGGCTGAGCATTGGCAAACAGCAGGCGGAAATCCGCAACCTCGCTTACTGGGATCGATTGACCGGATTGCCCAACCGGGCGCGGTTTCGCGAGGCCTTGCAGCAAGCCATCGCCCGCGCGGGCGCACCTGTGAACCCGCAGCAGGCCGTCCAAAGCCCAAAGCCCATGGCCGTGTTGGTGCTCGACCTGGACCGGTTCAAACTCATCAACGACATCCTGGGCTACGCCTTTGGCGACAGTGTGCTTGAAGCGGTAGCCAAACGCCTGGCCGGCCTGGAACTGGGCGCCAAAGACCTCGTGGCGCGCCTGGGCGGCAATGAATTTGCCATCTTGCTGGTGGACAGCAATGCCGATCAGGCGCTGCGGGTGGCGAAACGCGTTGCCGGGTCGTTTGAGGACCCCCTGGCGTTTGCCGACCAGACCATCGACCTGAGCGCCGCCATAGGCATCGCCTGCTGGCCCAGCCATGCACGGGACGCCGACATGCTTTTGAGCCGCGCCGAAGTGGCGATGTATGCGGCCAAGAACCGCACCACCGGCATCCAGCAGTATGAACCCGCGCTGGATTCGGGCAGCACCCAGACGCTCTCCTTGCTCAGCGAGTTGCGCCACGCTGTGGGCCACCAGGAGTTGCGCGTCTACTTGCAACCCAAAATCACGCAATTGCATTCCAGCCCCAATGCCGCTGAAGCGCTGATCCGTTGGCAACACCCCACACGGGGTCTGGTCTCGCCGATGGACTTCATCCCGTTCGCCGAACAGACCGGGTTCGTGCGCGAAGTGACGCTGTGGATCTTCAACGAGGTCGCCAGCCAGTGGCACGGGCTGCAAAGCCCGGGGCAGCTTTTTCAGGTTGCGGTGAACTTGTCCACACGCGACTTGCTGGACCTCGAGTTTCCGGCCCGTCTGGACGCTGTGTTGAGCCGCTACAACGTGCCAGCGGCCGGTTTGTGCCTGGAGATCACCGAAAGCGCCATCATGGACGATCCATTGCGTGCCGAGGCCACGCTCAACCGTCTGCACGAGCGCGGGTTCAAACTCTCCATCGATGATTTCGGCACCGGTTATTCGTCGCTGGCCTACCTCAAGCGCCTGCCGGTCGACCAGCTCAAAATCGACAAATCGTTCGTGATGGCGATGGAGAAAGTGCCGGGTGACGCGATGATCGTGCGCTCCACAATTGACCTGGCGCACAACCTGGGCCTGGCAGTGGTTGCAGAAGGCGTGGAAAACGCCCTGATCTACCATTCGCTTAAAAAACTCGGTTGCGACGAAGCGCAGGGATACTTCATCAGCAAACCGCTGCCGATCCACCTGTTCAAGGACTGGCGCATTCAGTGGAATGAGAACCTGGAACACAACCGGCGTCAATTCGGCCAGTCCGTGCCTATACCGCTGGCCTGACAGCGCCGGTTTCAGCGGCCCGCCTCAGGGCTCGATGGCGATGCCCAGCACCGGGCTGCCATCGCCAATTCTGCCCAAGGCGGTCGTGCGGCCGGTGTCCAGGTCGAGCAGGTGCAAGCGCGTTGGCGTGTTGGCGACCGCGCGTACGGCGACCAATGCGGTGTTGTTGATGTCGGAAATGTCAAACGCCGCATTCAGCAAAGGCCCCAGACCCAAAGAACCGACCGTGCGCAGTTGCCCGGTATCCGGGGAGACAAACGGCACCACACCTTCTTTGGAGCCCTGCATGGCAAGAACGCCCAGCGTGCGGTCGATGGTGTAAAGCGTGGTGATCTTCTCGTTCACCTTGTTGTAGGTGTAGGCCGCAGCGGCAACGTCGGGCGAGCGCGCTTCATTCGGGTCACCCGCCACATAACGCAAGTTGCTGTCGACCTGTACGCCCGGCAAGGTGGGGTTGCCGTCGACCACGGCACCGGTATCCGGGTGCATTCGCAGGTTTTGCCCGGTGTTGCTGACGATGCGCATGCGGTCCACCGCCGGGTTGAAGTCAAAGCCAAAGGCAGTGCCATGTAAAGCCACGGCAACCGGCGGCGCCTCCAGCAGTTTGAGCGCCCCGGTCGCGGTGTCGACGGTGTAGATGCGGCCCGAACTGGCCAGGGCATACAACACGCCGCGGGCGACACGGAAATCGATGCCAATGAGCGCATCGCCAGCAACCAGGCCCGTGACCGGTTTGCGCTCCAGAATCCGGCGCGGCTGGCCGGCGTTGACCTTGATCAGCTCAATGCCGGCCGTAACGGCAAAAACCATTTCCTTGCGCGGCGGACCTTCGGGTTCAGCCATGCTGGCGCAGCCTGCCAGCACCAATGACAACAGGGCCGGCAGGGGAACCTGGAAATAAGCCTTCAAGCCTGAGATTCGCATCGCGCACCCTTTTTGTTAAACATCCAAAATACCCGAAGCGGCGATGCGCTTTTAAAAGCGCCAGCGCAGGCTGGCCGTCAGGCTGTGTTCGACACGGCGCGCCGCCGCGCCGACCAGCGCGCGTGCCGGGCGGTCGCTTTGCACCGTCAGAAACTCCGAAACCAGCGACACCGTCGGGCTGATCTTCCAGTGGTAGGCCAGCGCCAGCGCCTGCCCGTCTTCACTGTTGGGATCAGACGGAACGATATCCTCGGCACGCTCCGTGGCACTGAATTTGTCGTACCTCACAGCCAGGGTGCCAGGCCCCAGCGGGCGACTCGCCAACAAAAACCAGGACGCGAAATCAAGGTACACGGCGCCGGGCCCCATCAGTGTGTCGCCCTGCAAAACCTGCATCGACAACTCCCACGGCCCTACCTGTTTCAGCCGTGCGCTCAAGTGGTTGAAGCGCGTCAGCCAGCCGTATTGGCCGTCACTGAAAGCCATCGGGTCTGCCCGGTTGTCATAACGCATGGCGGCCAATTCAAATCGGCCTGCGTAGGCGTAATTGGCGGCGACGTAAAAGCCAAGCCTTTGATCCAGTTCGCGAAACTCATTGACGAAGCGGGACTGTTGACGGCCATTGGCCACAAATTTGAAAAACGGCAAATCAGCCATCGGCAAGGTCTCACCCAAACCGGTGATCCGGTCGCTGATGGACCAGCCGCGCCAGGCGATCAGGCTGCCCGTGGGGTCGTTTGCGGTATACAAAGCCGCCGTAAAACCGAAGTCGTGCGGTGATCCTTCCAGCCGGCCGTTGCGCGAGAGGTTGTACTCCAGACCGATGGTGCGCAGTTCTTCGCCAATCCAGCTGTTGATGGCCGAGCTGGAAATAGTGTCGCGGGGCGTCCAGCTGATGCTGTCGTAGTCAAACTCGATGCTCGTGACCGGGAAAAACGCCCCGGCCCGCACCCGCGTTTTCCAGGCGCTGGTGGGCACCGGGCTCCAGGCCAGCCAGGCTTCGTTCACATCCAGAACGCCTTTGCGGTCGTCCTGGGCGCTGAAGATTGCCGTGGCACTCACGTCCTTTGACAACTCGCCTTCCAGTTTCAAAAAACCACCACCGAGCCTGAGCCCGTTGGACGCGCGGTCAAAGCGGGTTTTGTCCAGACCGGCGTTGGGCCAGCTTTGCACGGTGTCTGTGGACATCAACCGCAGATCAAGCAGCCCACTGATCTCGACGGCTGAAACCGGACCGGACATCAAACTGGCCATGGCGCAGGTTGCCCAAGCCATGCAAGCCGCACGCGTCGCACTGCACCGGAGGCTGCTTAGCCTTGATATCATGGGTCGCCTTTCCCCGTTGCCGCGAAACTTTTTGAGCGGTCGTAGCGGCCTATTGCTGCGGAATGCCTTTGGTCACCGGCCCCCACAGCGCCAACTCCTTCACGAGGCGCTCGCCCAGCATCTGCGGCGTGCCAACCCAGGTGTCGAAACCAGCCTCCAGCCAGCGGGCTTTGAGCTCGTCGTTGGCCTGCGCCTTGCGGGCGGCTTCGTTGAGGCGCGCCAGCAGATCGGCCGGCATTCTGGGTGGGCCAAACAAGGCGAACCAGCCGGTGACGTCGTAATCAGCCACACCCAGTTCGGTGAGCGTCGGCACTGTGGGCATGGCCGCATTGCGCTCGCGCGATGTGACGGCAAAAGGCGCCACCTTGCCACCGGCGATGTGGCCGCGCGCCACGTTGGGAATGTCAAACATCATGCTGATCTGGCCGCCGATCACGTCCGTCATGGCCGGCGCGCTGCCTTTGTAGGGCACGTGGGTCATCTCCGTGCCGGTGCGTGCGGCCAGCAACTCGCCGCTGAGGTGGTTGCTGGCGCCGATGCCGGCCGAACCATAGGTGACCTTGCCGGGATTCGCCTTGGCATACGCAATCAACTCGGGCAGTGTTTTATACGGCTGGTTCTTGTTGACCACCAGTACGTTGACGTAACTGAGCAACGGCGCAATCGGCGCGATGTCTTTGACCGGGTCAAACGGCATCGCCTTCAACAGGTGCGGCGTGATGGTTACAGTAGGGCTGGCCGCAAAAAACAGCAACAGGCCACCCGGCGCGTTGTGGGCCGACTTTGCCACGGCGTCCCCACCCAAAGCGCCGGCCGCGCCGGGGCGGTTCTCCACGACCACCGTCACACCCAGTTCACGCGCGAAGTGGGGCGCGAACTGGCGCGCGGCCGTGTCCACCGGACCGCCAGGCGCGTATCCGACGATCAGTTTCACGGTGGGCGGCACGGCCGTTTGCGCGTGCACCGCCAACGCCATGGCGGCGCTGCCAATCGCCACCCCAAGGGACTTGATCAGCATGGAAAACGACTTGGAAAACGCATAGATTTTCATATTTAATTCTCACTGCATGTTAATTAAAAAATTTCGGCATTAAGTCACGTGAAATAACAATAGTTTGCTCTATTAAATAAACCAATTATGGTTATTTAATTATCATATTAAAACTTACAATTCAGTTCCCAAGATGGCAGTCGACTGGCTCGACAACGTACCACCGTTGCCATGCGCAATCGCGGTTTTGGCATTCGCCACTTGCCGCGCGCCCGCCTCACCGCGCAACTGCTGCACGGCTTCGATCAGCGCGAAGATGCCGTACATGCCGGGGTGCACACAACTCAATCCGCCGCCGTTGGTGTTGACAGGCAGGCGCCCACCCGGGGCAATAGCGCCGCCTTCGACAAACGCGCCGCCTTCACCTTTTTTGCAAAAGCCCAGGTCTTCGAGAAACAGGAGTGTGTTGATGGTAAAGGCGTCGTACAACTCCAGCACGTCAATGTCTTTGGGCGCCAGACCCGCCATCGCATAGGCCTCACGGCCCGATTGGGAGGCGGCAGTCACCGTCAGATCCGGCATGGCCGAGATCTGCCGGTGCCACATCGCGGTCGCGTTGCCCAGCACATAAACGGGCTTCTTCTTCAGGTCTTTCGCGCGGTCTGCGCGCACCAACACATAAGCGCCGCCACCGTCTGTGACAAGGCAGCAATCGCGCACCGAAAACGGGTCGCTCACCATGCGCGCCTTGAGCACGTCGTCAATCGAGAGCGGGTCACGCATGAAGGCCTGCGGGTTCAACTGCGCCCAACCGCGTGCGGCCACGGCCACCTCGGCCAGATGCCGGCGTGTGGTGCCGTACTGGTGCATGTGGCGCGACGCGGCCAGCGCGTAAGCGGTAAGCGGCTGCATCGGTTCGTAGGGCGTTTCATACGGCTGCGGATCGAGCCACTTGCGTGCTTTGGCCACTTCGGCGCGGCCAAACTGCGCCGTGCGCTGCACACTGCCGTAACACACCAGCACCGCCTTGCACTGGCCGCTGTTGAGCGCGTGGATGGCGGGCAGCAGGTGCGCGATGAAGCTGCTGCCGCCGATCATGGTGCCACTCACAAAGCTTGGGTTGATGCCCAGGTACTCGGTAACCACCAGCGGCCACATGGTCGAGGTGGTGCTGGCCGTGCACAGGCCGTCGATGTCCTGCATGGTCAGTCCTGCATCGGACACCGCCGCGTGTGCGCTTCTGGCCAACAACTCCATATCGGTGAAGCCGTGGGCTTCGCCGAAACCAAACGTGCCGACACCGACGATCGCCGCCTTGCCGCGCAGGGCCTTCAACTCTGGCGAGACGGCGCTCATGGTTTCGCTCCCTGGCCGGCTGCAGCGACCGCGTCAAACACCACCAAACCCTTGCCCTCTTTCACAACCACCCGAGCCGTTACCCGTTGCCCGATCATCACCGCGTCGGGCGCAACGCCCTCAACCCGGCCCATCAGGCGCACACCTTCGTCCAGCGCAACGATGCAGACGTTGTAGTCGCCGCGAGCCTCCGGCTTTCTGCGGACCGTCGTATTGGCATAGACCTCGCCACTGCCACGTGGTACGACAAGGTGGACGTCGTTGGAGCCGCAATGCGGGCAGACTTCGCGCGGGAAGTAGATGTGTTTGCTGCAGGCCTTGCACTGCTGGATCAGGAAGTTGCCGCTGTCCAGCTCGGCTTGGTGGTGGGCCAGGATGCCTTGCGGCAGCGTTGCGGTGGCAGTCGATGTGTTCATCAGACGGGGTCCCAGGAAAACACGTCGGCCGAGCGATCCAGGTCAAAATAACTCGCCTTCAATGCCGGCAAGGCATGGGCAGCGACGGATTGCGGCGTCCAGCCTTCGTTGCGCTGGACACTGCGCAGCGGGCGCGGCTGGCTCATGAGGAAGATTTCGTTGTTGCGCACGGCGAAGACCTGGCCGTTGGTATCGGCCGCGGCGTCACTGGCCAGGCACACCGCCAGTGGCGCGATTTTGGCGGGTGTCATCTGCTTGATTTTCTCCACACGGGCCGCCTGCTCGGCGGTGTCGGTCGGGATCGAACCAATCATGCGGCTCCAGGCGAAGGGCGCGATGCAGTTGCTGCGCACGTTGAATTTCAACATGTCCAACGCTATGGATTTTGATAGCGCCATGATGCCGAGCTTCGCTGCCGAATAGTTCGCCTGGCCAAAGTTGCCGATCAAGCCCGAGGTGCTCGTCATGTGCACGTAACAGCCACTGTTTTGCTCCTTGAAATGGGTGGCGGCTGCGCGGCTCACGTGGTAGGCGCCGTAGAGGTGCACCTTGATCACGGCGTCCCATTCGTCCACACTCATCTTGTGGAAAAAACGGTCGCGCAGGATGCCGGCGTTGTTCACCACCACGTCGATGCGGCCATAGGTATCGAGTGCGGTTTGCACAATTTTGCCCGCAGGCGCCGCTTCGGCGACGCTGTCGGTATTGGCCACCGCTTCGCCACCCAGCGCCTTGATCTCATTGACCACCGACTGCGCCGGGCCATCGTCATGCCCCTCGCCGCCGACGGATGCGCCGATGTCGTTCACCACCACCTTGGCGCCTTCGCGGGCAAACGCCAGTGCGAAATCGCGCCCGATGCCGCCGCCGGCACCAGTGATCAGGACGACTTTGCCTTCAACCATTCCTGCCATGTTTGCTCCTTGTTGCTTATAAATTTACAGCCCACGCGAGATCAGCTCTTTCATCACCTCGGAGGTGCCGCCGTAAATGCGGCTCACCCTGGTGTCGACATAGGCGCGGCAGATTGGGTATTCCATCATGTACCCATAACCGCCATACAGTTGCAAGAGTTCGTCGAGTGACTTGCCGAGTTCTTCGGTGCAATACAGCTTGGCCATCGCGGCTTCTTCGAGCGTGAGTTTGCGCTTCAAATGTTCGGCCAGGTAAGTGTCGACCATCATGCGCATGGCGGTGGCGCGGGTTTTGATTTCGGCGAGTTTGAATTTGGTGTTCTGAAACTCGAACACCGGTTTGCCAAACACCATGCGCTCCTTGGTGTATTTGATGGTTTCAGCCAACATCGCTTCGAGTTTCGCAGCGGAGGCGATGGCGATGATGAAACGCTCCTGCGCAAGCTCTTTCATCAGGTAAGCAAACCCCATGCCCTCCTCGCCCAGCAGGTTGGAGACGGGAACCCGCACATCTTCAAAAAACAGCTCCGCTGTATCGGCCGCTTCCTGGCCCATTTTCTCGAGCTTGCGGCCCTTGCGAAAACCCGGCCGGTCGGCCTCCACCAGAATCAGCGACGTGCCTTTGGCGCCGAGCTCGGGATTGGTTTTGACCACCACCACCACCAGGTCGCAGTTGAGCCCGTTGGAGATGAAGGTTTTGGAGCCGTTGATGACGTAGTCATTGCCGTCGCGCAGTGCCGTGGTGCGTATGGCTTTGAGGTCGCTGCCCGCCCCCGGCTCACTCATGGCAATCGCCAAAATGACTTCGCCGCTGGCTGCCTTGGGCAACCATTTCGCCTTTTGCTCAGCCGTGCCCAGGCGCTGGATATAGGGCGCAATGATGTCCGAATGCAAGTAAAAGCCCGGCCCGCTGATGTTGGAATAGGCCATCTCTTCGATGAGCACAGCACAATGGCCAAAATCGCCCCCTGCACCGCCCCACTCTTCGCTAATTGCGGTGCACAACAAGCCTTCACGCCCGGCTTTGAGCCAGGTTTCCCGGTCTACCCGGCCCGCCTTGTCCCATTCGGCCTGGCGCGGGGTGCATTCACGTTCAATGAATTTGCGCACGGTGTCGCGGTACATCTCGTGGTCATCGCGGAACACGGTTCGGGGAAAGGTCAAGATGGTCATGGTGTCGGCAAGTTTATCGCCCGGGCCCGTTCAGCGACGTTGCCCAAAGCGACACATTTACAATCGGGGTTTCAGCCTCTGGATAAACACCATGAACCGCTGCGTTTCCTATCTTTCGCCGACCGGGCCTGACGTGATCCGATTGCCGCGCCCGTCGCTGCGGCGGGCCGCATTAACCAGCCTGG
>JANNMM010000014.1:0-4342 GCA_031397915.1 Rhodoferax sp.
CACCGCGCCGAAGCGCACCACCTCGACCCGGTGGTGATGATCGGCAACGACGGCCTGACCGACGCCGTCAAAAAAGAAACCGACTTCGCACTCAAGGCGCACGGGCTCATCAAGGTGCGTGTGTTGGCCGGCGAACGCGACGCACGCGAGGCGATGTACATGACGCTGTGCGACGAGCTGGGTGCCGCGCCGATTCAACACATCGGCAAACTGCTGGTGCTCTGGCGCCCCAAAGTCGCCAAGGAAAAGAGCGTGGATGAAGACCGCATGCCGGGGCCGCGCGATGTGAAAGTGCTCAAGTACAGCACGCGCGGTGGCCAGCGCCCCGAGGTCAAAACCCTGCGAGTTCTGGGCAACCAGCGGCTCACCCAAGGTGGCGAAATCAAACGGGCGAAGCGCAAACAGGTGAGCGTGAAGAAACGGTCGCAGACTTGAGGGGTCTCGAATTTGCGCCCAAAAAAACCGGACTGGATCGAATCTTCGCAGCCGGATTTTGCTGCTATTTATATAGCAAACTATTTATATAATTCGTGACTTGGAAGCTCGAAAAGCTTAAAATTTTTCACTGGCGGCTCAAAAGCCTCACATAATTAACATGGGTGTTAATTATTAGCCCTCGGCTGGCTTGCGCCACGCACATTGCTCACTTGTACTGCACCCGCACGATCTCATAGTGCCGCAGCCCGCCCGGCGCCTGCACTTCAACGCTGTCGCCCTCGTCCTTGCCAATCAGCGCGCGGGCGATGGGTGAGGAGATGTTGATCAAGCCGAGCTTCAGATCGGCCTCGTCTTCCCCGACGATCTGGTACGTCACACGTTTGGAGGTCGCTTCGTCTTCGAGTTCGACGGTGGAACCGAACACGACCTTGCCGCCTGCTTCGAGCGTTGACGGGTCAATCACCTGGCAGGCCGAGAGTTTGCCCTCCACCTCGGCGATGCGCCCTTCGATGAAACCCTGGCGGTCTTTGGCGGTTTCGTATTCGGCGTTTTCGCTGATGTCGCCCTGCGCGCGCGCCTCGGCAATCGCCCGGATGATGGCCGGCCGCTCGACGGCCTTGAGGTTTTGCAGCTCGGCTTTGAGCAGCTCAGCGCCGCGTTTGGTGATGGGAATGGTGGCCATGGTCGTCTCTGGAAAAAGCAATCGCAAAAAAGAAAAGCCACGAACTGGCGTGGCAACCCTGCGATTTTAGCGCGTAGCGAGCAGGTGTCAGCCTAGCCGCGGGTGGCCGTCAACTGCAGCGCACCTCAGGTGCCAACCTTGGGTGCTGGGGATTGACGGACGGGCCCGGCAACGACGGATCACGCATGCGCTGTAGCGTTGAGCCTGGAGTGCATCTCTTGCACGGAGATCACCCCCAGCCGGTCGATGTACTTCATGCCTTCTGCCGCTGCTTCGGCACCGGCGATGGTTGTGATGGTGGTCACACGCGCTAGCAGTGCCGAGGTGCGGATCTGGCGCGAGTCGCTGATGGCGTTGCGCCGCTGCTCCACCGTGTTGATGACCAGCGCGATTTCGTCGTTTTTGATCATGTCGACGATGTTCGGGCGCCCCTCGGTGAATTTGTTGACCACCGCGCAAGGGATGCCAGCCGCCTGGATCGCCGCCGCCGTGCCGCGTGTGGCGATCAAGTCAAAACTCATGGCGGCCAGCTCACGCGCCACGGCCACCGCGCGGGGTTTGTCGCTTTGCTTGACGGAAATGAAGGCAGTTCCGGTGTGCGGGAAACGGGTGCCCGCGCCGATTTGCGATTTCACAAACGCCTGGCCGAAGGTGTACCCCACGCCCATCACCTCGCCGGTGGACTTCATCTCGGGGCCGAGAATGGTGTCAACGCCCGGAAACTTGACGAAGGGGAACACCGCTTCCTTCACGCTGAAATAAGGCGGGTTGACTTCGCGGGTGACGCCCTGCGCGGCAAGCGATTGCCCGGCCATGCAACGCGCCGCCACTTTCGCCAGCTGGATGCCAGTGGCTTTGCTGACGAATGGCACCGTGCGTGAGGCGCGCGGGTTCACCTCGAGCACAAAGATCACGTCCTGGCTGTCCACATGCTGGATGGCGAACTGCACGTTCATCAAACCGACCACGCTCAGGCCGTCGGCCATGGCGCGGGTCTGGCGCTTGATTTCTTCCACGGTTGCCGCACGCAGGCTGTAGGGCGGCAAAGAACACGCCGAGTCGCCGCTGTGCACGCCAGCCTGTTCGATGTGCTCCATCACGCCGCCGATGAAGGTGGCGCCGGTGTTGTCACGGATGCAGTCGACGTCACACTCGATGGCGTCGTTGAGGAAACGGTCCAGCAAAACCGGCGAGTCATGTGAAACCTTGACGGCTTCGCGCATGTAACGCTCCAGGTCGCGCTGCTCGTGCACGATCTCCATCGCGCGCCCTCCCAGCACGTAGCTGGGCCGCACCACCAGCGGGTAACCGAGTGCTGCAGCCTTCTCCAGCGCTTCGGGTTCGGCGCGCGCGGTGGCGTTGGGCGGCTGGCGCAGGTTCAGGGTTTGCAGCAGCTTCTGGAACCGCTCGCGGTCTTCTGCGGCGTCAATCATGTCGGGTGTGGTGCCAATGATCGGCACGCCATTGGCCGCCAGGGCGAGCGCGAGTTTCAAGGGCGTCTGGCCGCCGTACTGCACGATGACGCCCAGGGGCTTTTCCTTGTCAACAATTTCGAGCACGTCCTCGAGTGTGAGCGGCTCAAAATACAGGCGATCCGAGGTGTCGTAGTCGGTCGAGACGGTCTCGGGGTTGCAGTTGACCATGATGGTCTCGTAGCCGTCTTCGCGCAGGGCCAGCGCAGCGTGCACGCAGCAGTAGTCGAACTCGATGCCCTGGCCAATGCGGTTGGGGCCGCCACCGAGCACCATGATTTTCGGGTTGTTGGTGGGCTCGGCTTCACACTCGCTGCCTTCTGCTTCGTAGGTCGAATACAGGTAAGCGGTGTTGGTGGCGAACTCGGCGGCGCAGGTGTCCACCCGTTTGTAGACGGGCCGCACTCCCAGCGCGCGGCGCCGCTCGCGAATCGCTGTGTCTGTCGACTTTAGCTGTTTGGCCAGGCGGCGGTCTGAAAAGCCTTTTTGCTTCAGCGCGCGCAAAGTGGTGGCGTCGATGTCGCCCAGGGACTTCGTTTCGAGCTCCAGCTCGATCTGCACGATCTGCTCGATCTGCACCAGAAACCAGCGGTCGATCTTGGTGAGGGCAAACACCTCTTCCACACTCATGCCCTGCGCGAAGGCGTCGCCCACGTACCAGATGCGCTCGGGGCCGGGGTGGCCGAGTTCGCGCTCCAGCACTTCACGGTCTTGTGTCTTCTCGTTCATGCCGTCCACACCGACCTCGAGCCCGCGCAGGGCTTTCTGGAACGATTCCTGGAAGGTGCGGCCCATGGCCATCACCTCGCCCACCGATTTCATTTGTGTTGTCAAACGCGAATCTGCGGCCGGGAATTTCTCGAAGGCGAAGCGCGGAATTTTGGTGACGACGTAGTCGATGCTGGGCTCAAAACTCGCGGGCGTGGCGCCGCCGGTGATCTCGTTGCGTAACTCGTCCAGGGTGTACCCACAGGCCAGTTTGGCGGCCACTTTGGCAATCGGAAACCCAGTGGCTTTGGACGCCAGTGCTGAGGAGCGCGAGACACGTGGGTTCATCTCGATCACGACCATACGGCCGTCATCCGGGTTGATGGCGAACTGCACGTTGCTGCCGCCGGTATCGACGCCGATTTCACGCAGCACGGCCAATGAGGCGTTGCGCAGGATCTGGTATTCGCGGTCGGTCAAGGTCTGCGCCGGTGCAACGGTGATCGAATCGCCGGTGTGTACGCCCATCGGGTCGAGGTTTTCGATCGAACACACGATAATGCAGTTGTCGGCCTTGTCGCGCACCACTTCCATCTCGTATTCTTTCCAGCCCAGGAGCGACTCTTCGATCAACAACTCCTTGGTGGGCGAGGCTTCCAGGCCACGTTTGCAGATGGTCTCGAACTCTTCCGAGTTGTAGGCAATGCCGCCGCCTGTGCCACCGAGCGTGAAACTGGGGCGGACCACAGTGGGAAAGCCGAGCGTTTTCTGCACCCGCCAGGCGTCATCCATGGTATGGGCGATGCCGGAGCGCGCCGAGCCCAGGCCGATCTTGGTCATGGCGTCTTTGAACTTCAGGCGGTCTTCGGCCTTGTCAATGGCTTCGGGCGTGGCGCCGATCAGCTCGATTGATTTGCCGGTTGCCGCGCCCTGGTATTTGTCCAGCACGCCGTGGTGCCATAAATCCAGCGCGCAGTTCAGCGCGGTTTGTCCGCCCATGGTGGGCAAGATGGCATCAGGCCGCTCTTTGGCAATGATTTTT
>JANNMM010000196.1:0-5538 GCA_031397915.1 Rhodoferax sp.
ACTTCCACGAAGGTGTTGCCGCATTTGTTGCCAAACGGCCACCGGTTTGGACGGGGACTTGAGGGTTGATGCGGGGGACATTCGCGGAGCCACCCACCACTGCGTGTTCGGCTTCAAGCGCAGGTAAAAAAAGTGTCTTGAAGTGCGGATCGATCAATAGAAGTGCCGATGAAAAATCTTGATAAATTGAACGCCAGGCAGGCCAAACCTCACACGGGCCCATTGGCCGGCATGAAAGTGCTGGAGCTTGCCCAGATCATGGCTGGGCCCACCTGCGGGATGATGCTGGCCGACATGGGCGCGGACGTGGTGAAGGTCGAAAAGTTGCCTGGCGGCGATGACTCACGCAGTTACCGCGAGCCGTTGGTCAACGGCGTTTCGGCGCCGTTCATGATCCTGAACCGCAACAAACGCGGCATTGCGCTGAACCTCAAGCTGCAACAGGGTCGCGACATCCTCGTCACGATGGTGAAGCAAAGCGATGTGTTGATTGAAAACTACCGGCGCGGCACGCTTGAAAAACTGGGCGTTGGGTATGACGTTCTGTCTGCCGCCAATCCGGGGCTGATCTACTGCGCGATTTCCGGATACGGGCGCAGCGGCCCGTATGCCGACAAAGGCGGCTTCGATCTGATCGCCCAGGGCTTCGCCGGTTTGATGTCCGTCACAGGCGAGCCCGGTGGTCCACCGGTGAAGACGGGCAACTCGGTGGCCGACATGAACGCCGGCATCCTGGCTGTGGCCGGCATCACGGCCGCCTACGTGCACAAGCTCAAAACCGGCCAAGGCCAGATCGTCGAAACCTCGCTCATGGAAGCGGCTTTGCAGCAAACCTACTGGCATGCCGCCAGCTACTTCGCCACGGGCGAATCACCCGGTCCCACCGGTTCGGCCCACCTCTTGAGCGCGCCCTACCAGGCTTACCCCACGCGCGACGGCTGGGTGAACATTGGCGGCGCCAACCAGGCCAATTGGGAACGGGTTGCAACGGTTCTGGGCCACCCTGAATGGCGTGACGACCCGCGCTTTTTGACCAACTCCGACCGCATGAACAACCTGCCTGCGTTGACAGACGCCATGAGCACCATCCTGATCCAGCGTGACAAAGCCGACTGGATCGCCGCCTTTGACGCCGCTGGCGTGCCGGTGGGGCCGGTGCACAACATTGGCGAAGCGCTCACCCACCCGCAAACCCTGGCGCGCAACATGGTCGTTGACCTGGTGCACCCGCAGGCGGGCGCCACCCGCGCCATTGGCTGCCCGGTGCAGTTCTCTGAAACGCCGACCCGCATTGACCGTGCCGCGCCGCTTCTGGGCCAGCACAGCCGCGAACTTCTCAAGGAGTATGGCTACTCAGAGAGCCAGATCGACAGCTTCGCGGCAGAAGGCGTGATCGAAGAAGCCACAGCCCGTTAGCGGCGCGCCAGTACCCTACATCCTGGGCGGCACCACCGGCAGCGAGCTGGACAAACCGCCGTCTACTGCCAGCGCCTGGCCGTTGACGTAACTGGCCTCGTCGCTGGCCAGAAACAGCGCGGCCTGGGCAATTTCATCGGGCATGCCGTAACGGCGCAGCGGGTTGAGCTGGCCGATTTTCCGGTCCGAGCCATGGGCGCGGGCGCGCTCGAAGATCGGCGCCGTCATGCCCGTTTCAATCAGGCCCGGGCAAATCGCGTTGATACGGATGCCGGTCCCGGCAAACTGGTTGGCGCTGGTCTGCACCAGGCTGATCACGCCAGCCTTGCTGGCGCTGTAGGGCGGGCCGCCCGCACCCGAGCGCAGACCAGCGACCGAGGCCGTGCAGATAATGGCCCCGCGCCCCTGCGGCACCATCACCCGTGTGGCGTATTTGATGGCTAGGAAGGGGCCAATCAAATTGACGCTCAAAATTTTCATCCAGTCTGCGGCTGTGAGGTCGTCGTAAACCGGCATGCCGCCGCTGATACCGGCGTTGGCGTAAACAATGTCGAGTCCGCCAAAATGCTTCACCGCGTGCTGGATGAAGTCCTCCACTTCGGACTCGCTTGAAGCGTCTTTCATCAGCGAAATGGCACGCCCGCCCGCGTGGTTGATGGCATCTGCGGTGGCATGCACCAGGTCAGATTGGTCCACCGCCACCACGTTGGCGCCGTGTTTGGCAAACAGCAGGCTGGTGGCGCGGCCTATGCCGCTGGCCGCACCGGTGATGACAGCGGTTTTACCTTCGAGACGGTTCATGGAGGGTCCTGACGCGGAGAGGGCGGATTGATGACAGTGTCATGAAGAATGTCAACTGCTATATTTTTAATAGCTTCAAACACATATTATTCGTGACTTGAATGCCATTTTTATCATATTTTTTTGTATTTTCGATCAAAAAGTGAAAAATGTTAACACCCATGTTAATTTTAAGTCAAAATTGGCAATTTTGTTAACATGGGTGATAATTTTTTCACTTGGCGGCCTTCCAGCCCGCACGTCAGCGTCACAGCTTCGCGGCCACCCAGGCCGGCACACTCGCCAAAGCGCCTGCCAGCTTGGCCGGCTCCGTGCCACCGGCCATCGCCATGTCGGCCTTGCCGCCGCCTTTGCCGCCCACCTGCGCAGCGATGTAATTCACCAGCTCGCCAGCCTTGATCTGCGCGGTGTTGTCGGGCGTCACGCCCACCGCGATCTGCACTTTCCCTGTAACCTTGTCGCCATCGACTACGCCGAGCACGACGACGGCTGACTTCAGCTTGTCCTTGAGTTTGTCCATCGTCTCGCGCAAAGTCTTGGCGTCTGCGCCTTCCAGCCTGGCCACCAGCAGCTTGAAGGTTTTGCCGTCTTTGCCGGTCACGTCGGTGGCCTGGCCCAGCAGCTCATCGCCTTGGCTTGATGCCAGCTTGCCTTTGAGCGCGGCGACTTCTTTCTCCAGCGCTTTGACGTTGTCCAGCACGTGAAGCAGGCGGTCGTTCATTTCAACCGGTGGCGCTTTGAGGCTGGCTGCGGCACGACCCACACTGTCTTCAAGCTGTTGCAAATACGCAAGCGCGTTATGCCCGGTCACTGCCTCGATTCGGCGTACACCTGCCGCCACACCGCCTTCAGCCACCACCTTGAAGAGGCCAATATCGCCGGTGCGCTGCACGTGTGTGCCGCCGCACAATTCGCGGCTTGATCCGATGTCAAGCACTCGCACTGAATCGCCATATTTCTCGCCAAACAACATCACTGCGCCGGTTTTCTGAGCCGATTCAATGTCCATCACGCGCGACTGTGTGGCGGCATTGGCGAGGATCTCCGCGTTGACGCGAACTTCGATTTCCTTCGTCTGCGCATCGGTCACCGGGCCGTTGTGGGTGAAGTCAAAACGCGTGCGGTCTGCGTTCACCAAACTGCCCTTTTGCTGAACGTGCTCGCCAAGCACGTCCACCAGCGCCTTGTGCATGAGGTGCGTGACCGAGTGGTTGCGCATGGTCGAGGCGCGCACCTGCAGATCGACCTGCGCGTGTACGCTGTCGCCCACTTTGAGCGAACCGTTTGCCATCGTGCCGTGGTGGCCAAACACGTCTGCCTTGATCTTTTGCGTGTCATCTACCTTGAACACGTTCTCTGCGGGTGTGGCGTTCACGCCCCAGGGTTCGCTGGCGATCACACCTTCGTCGCCCACCTGACCGCCGCTCTCGGCGTAGAAGGGCGTGGTGTCGAGTACCACGACGCCGCTTTGGCCGTTTTTCAGTTCGACGACCGGGCTGCCGTCCACATACAGCGCCAACACTTTAGACACCGCTCCGAGCTTGTCGTAGCCGACGAAATCGTTGCCCACACCGCTGTAGTCCAGCGCCTTGTCCATCTTGAACTTGCCGGCCGCGCGGGCCGTGGCCTTTTGCTTGTCCATGGCGGCGTTGAAGCCATCAACATCTACCTTCACGTCGCGCTCGCGGCAAACGTCTTGCGTCAAGTCGAGCGGAAAGCCGTAAGTGTCGTGCAGTTTGAAGGCGACATCGCCGGGCAAGGTTTTCGCGTTGCCGGCCAATGTCGAATCCAGAATCTCCATGCCCGTCGCCAGCGTCTCAAAGAAACGCTCCTCCTCCACCCGCAACACTTCCATAACCCGCGCTGCGTCGTTCCTCAGGCGCGGATAAGCGTCTCCCATCATCGCCACCAGCGTGGGCACCAGCTTGTGGAAAAACGGCTTCTTCTGCCCCAGCTTGTAGCCATGGCGGATAGCGCGGCGGATGATGCGTCGCTGCACGTAGCCGCGCCCATCGCTGGACGGAATCACGCCGTCGCTCACCAAAAACGCGGTAGCGCGAATGTGGTCGGCGATCACGCGCAGGCTTTTGTTGTTCAAGTCCGTGCAGCCGGTCTCGCGGGCGGCGGCCTTGATGAGCGCGTCAAAAATGTCGATCTCGTAGTTGCTGTGCACGTGTTGCAGGATGGCGGCCAGGCGCTCCAGGCCCATGCCGGTGTCTACACAGGGCGCGGGCAGTTTGTTGAGTGAGCCGTCGGCCTGCATGTCAAACTGCATGAAGACGTGGTTCCAGATCTCGATGAAGCGGTCGCCGTCTTCGTCCGGGCTGCCGGGTGGGCCACCGGGTATGTGCGGGCCGTGGTCGTAAAAAATCTCCGAGCAGGGGCCACAGGGGCCGGTGTCGGCCATCATCCAGAAGTTGTCAGACTTGTATTTGCCGCCCTTGTTGTCGCCAATGCGGATCACACGCTCGGGCGGCAGGCCGATTTCTTTGGTCCAGATGTCGAAGGCTTCGTCATCGTCGATATAGATGGTGGCGGTGAGTTTTTCAGCGGGCAGTTTGTAGACTTGCGTGAGCAACTCCCAGCCCCACTTGAGCGAGTCGCGCTTGAAATAGTCGCCAAAACTCCAGTTGCCCAGCATCTCGAAGAAGGTGTGGTGGCGCGCGGTGTAGCCCACGTTTTCAAGGTCGTTGTGTTTGCCGCCGGCGCGCAGGCAGGCCTGCACACTGGCCGCGCGCACGTAGCTGCGTTTGTCGGTGCCCAAAAACACGTCTTTGAACTGCACCATGCCCGAGTTGGTGAACATCAGGGTCGGGTCGTTGCCCGGCACCAGCGGGCTGGAGGTGACGACGTTGTGGCCCTTGCTGGCGAAGAAATCGAGGAAAGATTTGCGGATGTCGGCGACGGAAAAGGTGGGTTCGGTCATGTTCTGGGAAAATGGCGGGTTGCATCCAAGCGGACTGCCCGTGATGGAAGCGCAAATTATAGGTTTTGACCTGAGGAACCCCAATGGACATGAAGACTTCTCCCCTCGCGCTGCTGAATGACGCCAGCCTGCTGAAAACCGACGCGCTGGTCAACGGGCAATGGCTCGCCGGCGCCAGCCGTTTTGATGTGTGTGACCCTTCCAACGGCCGCAAGTTGTGCGACGTGGCCAACCTGGGTCCCAAAGTCGCAGAGCAGGCCATCTCCATAGCCAACGCCGCCTGGCCAGCCTGGCGCAGCAAAACCGCAAAAGAGCGCAGCATCATTCTGCGCAAATGGTTCAATTTGTTGATGGCGAATCAGGACGACCTGGCGCGCATCCTCACTGCCGAGCAG
>JANNMM010000252.1:0-47732 GCA_031397915.1 Rhodoferax sp.
GGCAGGCTGTTGTGGTTGCGCACGGCCGAAAGCATCTGCTCCCAGCCGTGGGCGACGGGTGGGCTGTTCAGCAACACCTGGTACAGCGGCGAGACGCGCCCGCGCGCGGCGCTGATTTGCGCCTCCTGCGCGGCGAGCTCCAGGCGGCTGCCGGGCGGTATGGGGGCAACCCGGCTCATGACCGAACGCGCTTGTGGTGACCCGGCGCAGTGGGCGAACGTGGGGGCAACATCAATCTGGCTTGACGTTTTTGGTTTTCACCACGTTCGCCCATTTGACCGAATCACTCTTGAGCAAGGTTGCCAGCTCGGCCGGGCTCGATGGTGCGGGCTCGGCGCCAGATTGCAACAATTTGGATTTGACGCCCGCGTCGCTGAGGGTACGGCGAACCGCCTGGCTGACACGATCCGCCTCGGCAGTGGGTGTGCCCTTGGCCGCGAACAGGGCGTACCAGTTGTCGGAATCAACACCAGCCACGCCCATTTCAGTAAAGGTCTTGACCTCGGGCAAGAGCGGGTGCCGTTTGGGCGCGGCAATGCCAACCGCCTTGAGTTTGCCACCCTTGATGTGGCCGATCAGACCGGGAATGTCGCCAAAAAAACCGTTCACATGGCCTGCGATCACATCGGTGATAGCGGGTGCCGCACCCTTGTAGGGGACGTGCAGGATGTTGATTTTGGCGGCGTCGTTCAGGAGTTCCATCGCCAGGTGCGGCACACTGCCAGTGCCGCTGGAGGCCATCGTCATTTTCGCGCCGGGCAGCCGTGCGGCGGCCACCATTTCGGCACCGGTGTTGTATGGCGCGTTGGCCGGTACCACCAGCACTTCGACGTTGTTGACGACCAGCGAGACCGGCGTGAGGTCGCGCACCGGGTCGTAGGCGAGTTTCTCGTAGAGCGCCGGGTTGATGGCGACGGCGCCCACACTCGTGAGCCACAAGGTAGTGCCGTCGGGTGCCGCGCGGGAGACGAATTCGGCGGCAATGGCACCGTTGCCACCGGCCTTGTTTTCCACGATCACCTGTTGGCCGAGCTCTTTGCCCAGCTGCTCGGCGATGGTGCGAGCGACAAAATCGACCGGGCCACCGGGCGGAAACGCCACCACCACGCGGGTGACTTTGGCCTGGGCTTGGCTGAATCCGGGCAATGCCAGCGCCGTGGCCGCGAGGCCCTGGGTGAATTGGCGGCGACTGAGTGAAGAGGAAGTCATGCGGGTCTCCAGATGGAACAGGAATGAAACGAATAATTGACGGGCTCAGTCGCAGCGCACGGACATGCCGCCGTCCACCACGATCTCGGTGCCGGTTACAAACCGCGATTCGTCACAGGCGAGGAACAGCGCCGCGTTCGCGGTGTCACGCCCGTCACCCATGAACGGCAGCGGAATGCGCGACTGGCGTTGTTTCAGCAGAGCCTCGACGTTACCGCCCGCACGCTGGCCGGCCAGCCGCACCTCGACCATGGGCGTGTGCAATTGGCCGGGCACCACGGTGTTGACGCGGATGTTGTGTTTGGCGTATTGCACGGCCAGCACCCGGGAGAACTGGATCACACCGGCCTTGGTGGCCGCGTAGGCAATCTGGGCGGCGCCGGTCCAGCGCAGGGCCGAGGTGGACGACATATTGACAATGGCTCCGCCACCTTGTCCGCCATGGTTGGCCAGCATGTGCGGCAAGACGTATTTGCAGGTGAGGAAAACGCTCTTGAGGTTGTGGTCGATCTGCGCGTCAAACACGGCTTCACTCATCTCGAGCGGGCCGCCTTTGGCTGAGCCTCCCACGTTATTGACCAGCACATCGATACGGCCAAACTCGGCGACGCATTGCGCCACCATGGCGGCGATGGAGTCGCTGCTCGTCACGTCGCAAAAGCCAGCCTTGAAGTTGCCACCGGCAAAACGGATCAGACGCCCGGTTTCCTCCATCCGCGCCAGATCGTTGTCAAACCCAAACACGGTGGCACCTTCTTCAGCAAAACGCACAGCTGTGGCGCGGCCATTGCCCCAACCGGGGCCGACGGAGCCTGCGCCGGTAATGAGGGCGATTTTGTTTTCAAGGCGGCGGGCGGTGCTCATGCGGCAAAGCGGTAGAAACCGGCGGGGTTGTGCACCAGAAGCTGCGCCATCAAGGCCGGCGTGGGTGCGATCTGCGCCAGTGCGTTGACCAGCGTGGTGTCGTTGGGAATATGGGTGTGGTTGGGGTGCGGCCAGTCGGTGCCCCACAGGCACTGATCAGGGTAATTTTCGACAAGCAAACGCGCCAACGCGATGCCGCTGGCGTACGCTGGTACTGCGACAGGTTTTGAATCTATGCGGTCAATGCCACTGACCTTGACGCGAAACAGCGGATTTTTGAGCAAGGTGAACAGGGCGGCGAAATCAGCGTGGTTGGCGCCTTGCGTGGCGTCCACCCGGCCCATGTGGTCGATCACCACTGGCACGGCGCTTTTGGAGAGTTCGGGTCCCAGCGTGTGCACCAGGCTGCTTTCGAAATGCACCTGCAGGTGTAGCCCAAGCGGTTTGAGGCGGTGTGTGAGCGCCACCACGTCGTCGATTTTGACGCCCTGGTCGAGGTGCTTGACAAAGTTGAAGCGCACGCCCCGAATGCCTGCGGCGGCGAGACGGGCAAGCTCGGTGTCGGCCACGTTCACGGGCACCAGCGCGACGCCCAAATAGCGCCCACGGCCGGCCTCAATCGTATCGAGCATGGCGCGGTTGTCGTAACCGTGCACCAGCGTTTGCACGACGACGCAGCGGCTGATGCCCAGCGTTTGGTGCAGGGCAAACAGCGCCTCCTTGGGCGCGTCCACAGGGGTGAAACTGCGCGTGGCCGCGTAAGGAAAAAGGCGCCCGGGACCAAACACATGGACGTGGCTGTCGCATGCACCCGCTGGCAGCTTGATGGCAGGCGCCAATGTTTGCGCGTTGTAGGTGCGGACGGGTGGCAGGGCGGGAGCAGACACGGATGCGTCAGGACGGGATGGCATGCCCGACATTGTGTCGAAGGTCTGCCCCATACGGGGTGGGAGCGTCCCGTATGGGGGAAAAGAAATCGGGAAAAGTAATTTTCAGAGTTTGCCGGCAATCTTCTCCAGACCGGCCATGGCGCACGCGGTGTCTTTGTCGCCGCCTGGCGCGCCCTAGATGCCAATCGCTCCGACCAGCTCCTTGTTGGCCGCGAAGATCGGCACGCCACCATCGAGTGGCGAAATGTTGGCCAGCAGCATGAAACCGGAGACCCCCGGCTGCGCGCGTTTGGCCATTTCGACCGTGCCGGTGCGCGTGGTGAACGCGGTATAGGCCTTGCGATAGGCGTTTTCAATGGTGTGCGGGTTCACGCCGTCGTCGCTCAAGACCACCGCGGTGCGGGTGTGGCGGTTGAGCACAGGGCGCCGCACAGGGCGCCGCACAGGGCGACCAGCGGGAGAATCGGCAAGCAAATAGGTTTCATGGTTTTGTCTCAGGTGGGTCGTTAAGCGTAAACTCTGTAAATATTTTCTGCAATAAATTAAATGTGTAAAATATATCTTTTCAAGTCACGAATTTATTATGATTCTTGCTATCATAGTAAGATCAATTTAGATCGAAAAAAGTTTTTCTTACAGATAAATTCTAATCTTAACGAAAACTGCCGTGCTTTTGGCCATCAGGAAGGTCTTCATGACGTCCGCATGGTACGGCCCCTTGAAGAATCGCGCTGCAGATGGCATGGCAGCTACTTCCAGGCGAACTTCGGCTGCTCAAAATGGGCCACGCGGGTGTCGTTGCCCAGCAGGCATACCTCGCGGAACTGGTACAGGATGGCAGCCGTGGGTGCGGCAATCCAGCTGTCGCCAACGGGCATGCGCAGCACCTGGTGCTGGCTGTGTGCCTCCAGCGCGAGCAAGGGCGCGTCTGCCCGCAGAAACTCGGCACAGGCGATGCGGTGAACACTGGCCACCTCATCCGCATTGGGCACCAGTGATTGCGCGGCGCCGGCCCACACCACGATCGGCGTGATCTGGTAGCCCGAACGTGTCACGAAATCGTCCAGCCGGCCCAGCACGGCGCTGGCGTCGAGCGCGAGGCCGACTTCTTCGTGCATTTCACGCAGGGCCGCCTCTTCGGGCGTTTCGCCGGTGTCGATGCGGCCACCCGGCAGCGCCCACTGGCCCGAGTGGGCGCGCAGCTTGCCGGCGCGGCGGGTCAGGAGCAGGGCCGCTTCGGTACGCCAGGTGGTATGGGTCGGCAGGCTGGCCAGCGCCGCGCCGTGGCCTTCGTCAATGATGGCAACGCAGACCGCAGCGTTGCGCAAGGTGGTGCCCTCGGGTGGCACCGCGGTATGTGCAGAAAATTCCCGCAGCCGTGTTTCAATCAAGGCCCGAAGGGCGGTGGTGCGCAGCAAATCCATCACAATGATTCTACGCAAGCAGTATTTTCAGGCTGCTATTATTTGGCTAGCAAAATACAGGAGACCGAGCCATGGCTGAACGAAAAGTTGCATTGATCACCGGCGCAGGAACTGGCGTGGGCGCTGCCACCGCGCTGATGCTGGCCGGGCGCGGGTATGACGTGCTCGTGAATTATTCGCGCAGCGAGACCGAGGCGCGCGCCGCTGAAGCGGCTGCCAAGGCCGCCGGGGCAGACACGCTGCTGGTGCAAGCCGATGTGGCACAAGACGCCGACTGCGTCAAACTCGCGGCCGCCGCCTTCAAACGCTGGGGCCGCATCGACGTGCTGGTGAACAACGCTGGCATCAGCAATTTTGCCGGGGTGTCCAACTGGGAAGCCCTCGACATGGAGGTTTTCCAGCGCATCTACACCGTCAACACCGTCGGTGCCTTCCAGATGGTGCGGGCTTGCGCCTCGCACCTGAGGGCCACGCACGGCAGCGTGGTGAATGTGTCGTCAATGGCGGGCATTTCGGGCGTGGGCTCGTCGGTGCCGTACATCATGTCCAAGGGCGCGCTGAACACCCTCACCTTGCACCTGGCCAAACAGCTCGCGCCGGAAATCCGCGTCAATGCGGTGTGCCCCGGCCTCATCACCTCGCGCTGGTTTGTCGAGGGCGTGGGGCAAGCAGCGTTTGAAAAAATCAAGGCGACGAGTGAGCAAATGGCGCCCTTGCAAACCACCAGTTCACCGGAAGATGTGGCCGAGGCGATCGTTTGGCTCGTGACCGGCGCGCGCACCGTAACCGGTGAGCTGCTGAAGGTCGATGCGGGCGTACACCTGGGTCCGGCGCGCCGCTAAGGCTCTTGCCCTTCGGCCAGGGCGCTTTCAGGCGCCTGCAATGCTGCGCGAGATCGGGTGTCCGTGGTTCTTGATGATCTGGGGTGCCAAGGAGCCCAACGCCATGAAGATGACCGAAGCGGCAAACCCGATGAGCTGTGGCGGAACCATGCCGTCTGCGGCCAGGTTTTCCGCACCAAGCCATACCAGAAGGCCCATCACCGAAGCCGCCAAGGCGCCTTGCGTGTTGGCGGCTTTCCAGTAGACGCCGGCCACCAAGGGAACGAAAGCCATTACCAAGGTAACCTTGTAGGCGTTTTGCACCATCTCATACATGGTGCTGCGTGAATTCAGGGCGAACAACAAGGCGGCGAGCGTGAAAGTGACCAGTGTGAGCCGCAACACCAGAAGGTACGTGCGGTCGCTCATGTGCGGCACAAACGGCTTGAGTACATTGGTCGTGAAGGTCGCGGTGGGGGCCAGCAAGGCGCCGCTGGCGGTTGACAAAATGGCGGAGAGCAGGGCGCCAAAGAACATCACCTGGGCCCACAAGGGCATTTTGCCAAGTACCAGGTCTGGCAGTATTTTCTGGATCTCGCGGGCATCTTCGCCGCCGAACAGTTTGGCCACATCAGGGTTGGTGACGATGGCTGAATAGGCGATGAAGATCGGCACAAACGCGAAAACAAAATAAATCAAGGCACCCAGGAGCGTGCCACGAACGGCCGTGTTCTCGTCGCGTGCGCTGGTCATGCGCTGGAAAATGTCTTGCTGGGGCACCGATCCAAAAGCAAAAGTAAAGAATGCGCCGGCCATGGCCCACCACGCTTTGGCGTCGCTGCTGGCCGGGAAAAAGTTGAACTTGCCGTCAGCCGCGGCCTGCGCCACAACCTTGTCGATGCCGCCGGCTTGTCCGCCCACGAGAAACGCCACCAGCGTGAGCCCGACCAGGATCACAACCGTCTGGAAAAGATCGGTAAAGGCGACTGACCACATCCCGCCAAAAATGGTGTATACCAGCACGACAGCAGCGCCAAGAACGATGGCGGTATTCAGGTCAAGCACGCCACCAGAGAGCACGTGGATCACGAGGCCCAGCGCCGTCATCTGCGCGGATGTCCAGCCCAGGTAAGACGCGGCAATGGCCACCGACGTCAATACCTCCACACCCTTGCCGTAGCGCTTCTTGTAGAAATCGCCAATCGTCATCAGGTCCATGCGGTAAAACACGCGTGCAAAAAACAAGGCCGCAATCACCAGGCAGGCTGAGGCGCCAAATGGGTCACCGGCGATGCCACCCAAGCCGTCTTTGGCAAAGGTGGCTGAGACGGACAACACCGTTTCGGCGCCAAACCAGGTGGCGAACACGGTGGCGGTGTTCATATAAAGCGGCAGGCCGCGCCCGGCCACCAGGTAGTCTTTGGAATTTTTGACGCGCCGTGCGGCCGTCAAGCCGATGGCGATGGTGATGGCCAGGTAAATCACCACAAACAGGATCAAAGCATTCATTTGACGGTTCTCCTTGGGCGGGAATTCTAGGGTTAAATGAGGGTCGAGCCAGCCATTCCCGTTCCTGCCGCACCCCAAAATTCACCACCATGCACTACCGACACCTGGGCCACAGCAACCTGCAAGTCTCCACTCTGTGCCTGGGAACCATGATGTTTGGCGAACCTACGACCAAAGAGGAAGCCGCCACCATCGTCGCAGACGCCCACAGCCACGGTGTGAACTACATCGACACCGCCGATGTATACAGTCGGGGCGTGGCCGAGACCATGGTGGGCGAGATACTCAAAGGCCAGCGGCAAGATTGGGTATTGGCGACCAAACTCGGCAACAAAATGAGTGGCCGCGTCAATGAAAGCGCCTTCTCCCGTAGCTGGATGATGCGCGCGATTGACGACAGCCTGCAGCGCCTGCAGACCGACTACGTCGACATCCTCTACATGCACCTGGACATCAATGGCATGGGCCTCGAGGAGCCCTTGCGCGCGTTGGATGCCATGCTGCAGTCCGGCAAGATCCGCTACTGGGGCGTTTCGAACTTCCGCGGTTGGCGCATTGCCGAAGCGGTGAACCTGGCCAAACGGATGAACATGCCCGGGCCGGTGGTGTGCCAACCGTATTACAACCTGCTCAACCGCATGCCCGAGGTCGAAGTGTTGCCCGCCTGCGCCCACTACGGGCTTGGCGTGACGCCGTATTCACCCATCGCCCGAGGTGTGCTGACGGGCAAATATGCGCCTGGACAAGCGCCTGCCGCAGATTCCCGCGCGGGCCGCGGCAACAAACGCATCGCAGAGACCGAGTTTCGGGAGGAGTCTCTGGTCATCGCACAGAAGTTGCAGGCGTATGTGGCGGATAAATCGGTGACTGTCGCCGGTGGGAGCAAGCCGACGCTTGCGCAGTTCGCCACTGCCTGGGTGCTGGCGAACCCGCGCGTGAGCTCGGTGATTGCCGGGCCTCGCACGTTGAAGCAATGGCAGGACTATTTGCCGGCGCTGGACTACGCGGTCACCCGGGAAGACGAGGACATGGTTGATAGCCTGGTGCGACCGGGCCACCCGTCAACGCCGGGTTTCACGGACCCGGCCTATCCGCTGAATGGCCGGTGATTGAATTTTGTCAACAACTCGAAATCTGCGGGACAACCCTGAAAATTGGCAATGCACACCAAGACCCTGTCCGAGTCGATTGCTGAGCCTGAAACGATTTTTGAGCTTGCGCCGGTTGGGTTGATGCTGACGCGCCAGCGCATCATTGGGCGCTGCAACCGCGCCATGTCGGAGATGTTTGGTTACCCGGTGAGTCAAATGATTGGCAAGTCCACCGAAATGTTATACCCCTCACACCAGGAGTTTGAGGACATCGGTGAGCGTGGGGTTGTGAGCATGAAGCAAACCGGCAGCTACCGGGACCAGCGAATCATGCGGCATGCCAACGGCCGGATGTTCTGGTGCGCCGTATCGGGCCGGTCGTTTACGCCAGAGTCGCCCTACGCGTCCGTTATCTGGGTCTTTGAAGACATCAGTGACGGCCGACCCGTAAGCGAAACACTTACTGCGCGCGAGAGGGAAATTGCCGCGCGGGTCATCACTGGCCTGACCAGCAAGCAGATTGCGAAGGATTTGAATGTGAGCCATCGCACGGTGGAAGCGCACCGGATGCGCCTGATGCGCAAGCTAGATGTCAACACCACCGGTGAGCTCATCGCCCGCATCCTGGGCATGCCCGCGTCGCCCTGAACGCGCGGACTGTCAGGTGCTCAGGGGTGCGGCGTGGCGCCGATCAGGATGGCCGCGACAATGCAGGGGTCGTTGCCGCGTACGCTCCACGAATGCATGGTGCCGCGCTGCACCAGAATATCCCCGGCCTTAAGCAGCTTTTCACCGGTGTCCAAAATGGCGAAGATTTCACCCTTGAGCACAATGATGTAGTCGATGGTGTTGGTCTTGTGGCGCATCGGGTCGTCTGAATGCGCATCCGGCGCGTGACCGGCACCAATGGACTCAAACGCCTTGGCCGCGTCAGCGCCTTTCCACATCGTGTCCGGTGGAAATTCCACAATGCGAAGGATGCTTCCTACTGACGGCGGCTCCAACTTTACCGGACGGGCGGCGGAATCGGCGATGCCAGCGTTGTCCGCCGGCGCGACGGTGGTTTCCCACAGGTCAGTCAACGCCACACCGGGCATCGACTCCATTTCCTTGATGTTGGGCGCAAGGCCGTCCATGATGAAGCTTGAACGGCCCTGGGCATCATGCCCAGTGACGACGCGGCGGATTCTCCAAGTCATAGAAGTGTCTCCTGTAATTCAGTGGTGGGTGTGGCCACAGTTGGGCCCGCATGCGGTGGGGTCGCCATGCAGTTTGCGCATTCGTTCTTCGTAGTGGCCCATCAGGCCGAACAGCTTGATGGTGTCTGGTGGCGTTGTGTCGCCGCTGAATTCCTGATAAAGGTTGTTCACGGTTACGTAGATGCGCTCGGCGTCGGTCCACGAGTTGAATTCCTTGAGGGAAATGTCGTCCACCGCTTCCACCAGCGTCATGCCGGCGTCATAACACCTGCGGGCTTGCGCCTTGACATACTCGAGGTAATGCTTGAGCGCGCGCACTCCTGACTTGTCCGTGATTGGGCCGTGGCCAGGAACCACCACTTCCACATCCCACGATAGCATCAGGTCACAGGCACGGATCCAGTTGTCAACCGGGCCCGCCCAGACGATCGGGTGGCCGCCGTTGAACAGGATGTCGCCGGTGTACACAATGCGGTCTTCCGGGATATAGGCCAGCGTGTCGCCCTTGGTATGGGCCGGGCCCACTTCGACCAGCTTCACCGTTTTGTTACCCACCTTGAGGTCGATCTCGCCTTCAAACGTCCGGGTCGGCGGTGTGTAGACGATGCCGCGAAAATCAAATACCCTGCCCATGGCCTTCATCAGGAACTCGCCGCCATCTCCGAGATCCTTGTAGTTGCGGAAGCGGTCAATGAGCATCTGGGGCGGGTGCTCGAGCATTTCATCGGCACACTTTTTGGAAACGATGATTTCAGAGTCGGCCACCAGCTGGTTACCGAAATAATGGTCGCCATTCGCATGGGTGTTTACTACCTGGCCGATTTCCAGCGCGGCCGGCACCGCGTTTCGCATGGCGTGCAGCATCTCGCGTGTGAGTTTCAGGTCAAATAGCGTGTCCACCAGCAACGACTCGCCACTGTCGGTGACCAGGCCTGCGTTGCTCCAGCCCCAGGTGCCGTCCGGCAGCAGCCATGCGAAATTTCCGTTGCCGATGTCATGTAGTCCTTTGGTGTATTGCCAGTTCATGTGTTCTCCTGTTGAAAATTCAGGGGGCGCGCCAGCGCAGCATGTGCTGCTCTACGCGCTCAAGGATGACGTTGCTCAGGTAACCGACCGCGCCAAGCACGATGATGCCGGCGTAGAGGTCAGCGCTGCGGAAAGAACGCGCAGCCAGCGTGATGTTCTGGCCCAGTCCCACGGTGCCTGCGAGCATTTCTGCCACGACGGCAAGGATCAAGGACACGGTGAGCGACAGGCGCAGGCCTGCAAAAATGTCAGGCAAAGCGTTGGGCAGGGCGATTTTCCAGACCATTTCCAGACGCGACAGGCGCAGGATCCGCGCCAGTTCAAGCAGCCTGGGCTCAATGGTCTTGAAACCATGCACGGTATTGAGCAGTACCGGCCAGAGTGATGAGAACACGATGACGGCCACGATCATGCGGTCGTTCAACCCGATCAGCAACACAAACACTGGCACCATGGCTGATGCGGGCAGTGGCCGGATGAGCTCCAACGTGGGTTCGACGAAGGTGCGTAGTTGCGGCGACAGGCCGATGGCCGCGCCCAATGCCACACCCGCGATGGACGCTGTGACAAACCCTATGGCCATGCGCGAGAGCGTCTGGCGGAATGCGTTCCAGAAATCGGCGCTGGCCATCTGGTCCCACAGCGACTCGAAGCTGCGCAGGGGCGCCGGAAAAAATACCGGAGAGACTATTTCTGCCTGCGCGGCAAGTTGCCATACACCGACCAGCAGGACCGCCACACCCAGGCTGCCCAGCCACATCCAGAGGCCGGACCTTTTCACGACGGCTGCTCCGCCCAGTTGCCCATTTTCCCGAACCACCGCTGCTGCGCGCGCAGCAGCGAGGCATTGAGCGCCCACCCGATCAGGCCGATCCAGGCAATAAACGCGAACATGCGGTCCGGCCGCATGCTTTCTTGTGCGACGATGAGTGCATAACCCAGTCCCATTGGATTGGCGGTGATCTCCACGGTGACGGCCACCACCAGCGACACGGCTGCCGCCAACCGCATGCCCACAAAAATGCGCGGCAGCGCCGCGGGCAGCACAATTTTCGAAACGCGATCCATCGGACCAAACTTGAGAACGCGGGACACCTCGATCAACCTGGGTTCTATGCTGCGCACCGCGCTTTCGGTGATGATGAGGAGCGGCCAGAAACAGGAGAATGCGACGATGCTGCTTTCCATGTTGAAGCCATACCCGTGAATCAGCAACGCCAGTGGAATAAGGGCAACAGAAGGAATCGGCCGCAGGGATTCGACCGAGACGCGCATCAGACCGGCCAGTGTGCGCATAAGCCCGAACGCTGTGCCCACCAGAATGCCCGCGGTCGCACCCACCGCCAATCCGCCGACGGCAGCGCTGAACGTTTCCAGCGCTGACTTGAACAGGCTGCCATCTGCAACGATGCCAAAGGCCGCGCGAAAAACCGCACTGGGATAGGAGAGGCTCTCGGCCTTGAGGAAGCCAGAACGCGCCGACAGCTCCCAGAACAAGAGCACCATTACCGGCAGCAACAGACCTTTGAGGACGCGCTGCATGTTCAGTGCCCTGGCGGCAGAAGGTTGAACAGATGGTGGCGGTAAGCCAGGAAGCGGGCATCCTCCCGCGTGGTGAGCTGGTTGCGTGGACGCTCCAGCGTGATCTGCAGCGTTTCGCTCAGGCGACCCGGGTGTTTGTCCATCGAAATCACGCGGTCGCCCAGATAAATGGCCTCTTCCAGGTCGTGCGTGATGAAGACGACCGTCACTCCCACGTCTGAACAAAGCCGTGCGACCTCGTCCTGGAGAGTCTGGCGCGTCATGGCGTCCAGCGCGCCGAAGGGCTCGTCCATGAGCAGCACCTGGGGCGACTGCGCCATACAGCGGGCTATCTGGAGGCGCTGCTGCATGCCACCCGACAACTGCACGGGATAGGCGTCGGCCCGTCCGTCCAGGCCCACGCGCTCCAGCAATTCCCGGATGATGGGCGCGCGTTCGTCCTTCGGAACCCGCCGTGCCTCCAGCGCTAGTGCCACATTGCCCGCCACCGTTCGCCATGGCAGCAAGGCTTTGCCGTAGTCCTGAAACACCATCGCCAGCTCGGGTTCGGGCCCGGTGACCGGGCGGCCCCGGTACTCGACACTGCCCGTGGTGGGCGTGATCAACCCGGCCAGCAAACGCAGCAAGGTGGTCTTGCCACAGCCGGACGCGCCCACAATACAAACGAACTCCTTCTCGTGCACGACCAGCGAGATCCCCTTCAGGATGTTCAAGGCGCCCACGGTGTAGTCCAATCCGGTGACAGAAAGAACCGGTGTTGCGGTAGACAGGCTCTTTCCGGGCTCTGCCGGTTGCGGTGCGGTCAATGTCACTTGTAGATCAGTTTCGTCGGATCAACCGGTTTCTTGAGCATGTCCTGCTCTTGCATGATCTTGTTCCACGTCTGCACCATGTCAGGGGTGATCACCGGGCGGAACTTCGGATCGGGAAACTTCGCCTGGACTTCAGCCGGGAACGGGATGTACACCAGATTGGCCTTGCGCACGATGGCCGGGTCCTTCAGGGCCAGCGCCGAAGCTTCCACGATGGCTGCGCGAAAAGCGGCAACCTGCTGAGGATTGGCGTCGGCCCACTTGCGGCTGGCGACGTGCCAGCCGGCTTGCACTTCGCCTTCGAGTGCTGCAATGTAGAAGGCGACAACCCGGCCGACATTGGTTTCTTGCGCACGTGAGAGGAAAGGCTGCACCGCCAGAATGCCATCTACCTGGCCTGAACGCAGCACGTCGATAGATTGTGCAAAGGCATTTTCAGTGAAGGTCACTTTCTTGTAGTCACCGCCGTTTTCAGCCATCCATTTGCGGAACAGGACGTGCAGAAATGCGTTGAGCCCGGGTGTAGAGACACGTTTGCCTTCAAAATCCTTGGCCGTTTTGATGGGGCTATCCGGACGCACCATGATGGCTACATCTTCCATGCCTTTGGTGTAGTACCCGCCGCCGGATATGACGACGAGGTCCAGGCCCTGGTCAACCGCTTGCATGGTGTTTGGGGCGGTCGGCGTTGCCACCTGGAGGCTGCCAGCCATCAACGCGGCCGGCGTGGTCGCCGAGTTTGGCACCAGCTTCATTTCAACATCCAGTCCATGCTTCTTGAAGATGCCCTCGTTCGCTGCCACAAAGGCATTGGCGAAGGCCGTAGACGCGGAAAAGCCGAACACGATTTTCTGGGCCCAGACGGAGGAGGCCGGCAGGACGAGCAGCGCCGTGGCTGCCAGAGTACGCAGCAATGTGCGCAGGGAGACGGGGAGGTGAAGCATGGTTTGACTCCTAAGGTTGGTTATGGCAATTTACCGTGAAAGGTTGGGTGCAAGTCATCTCATTGACGGAACAGGACACGGTTCTTCAGCACGCCGAGCCCCTGCACCTCAAGCTCGACCACATCGCCGTGTTTCAAAAACCGGCCCAATTCCAGGCCACAGCCGTTGCCAACTGTGCCTGAGCCGAAAAGTTCGCCCGCGTGAAGGGTTTCGTCGCGTGATGCGTGTGCCAGCACGTCTTCAAACCGGTGGTGCATTTCACTGCTGTTGCCGCGTGACCACTCTTCGCCATTGATACGTGCCACCATGGTGAGAGCATACGGATCGCCAATTTCGTCAGCCGTCACCAGCCAGGGGCCAAGCACATTGCCGGTGTCAAAGTCTTTACCTTTGGTAGGCCCCAGTGACCCCGCCATCTCACGCATCTGCTGGTCACGCGCGCTCACGTCATTGAAAATGCAGTAGCCAAAAATGTGGCTGCGCGCCTGGTCTTTGGCAATGTTCTTTCCGCGTTTTCCCAGAATGGCCGCAAACTCCAGCTCATAGTCGAGCATCTTGCAATACGCCGGATTGATGATGTCGGTTCCGGTGCCCACTACTGAAAAGCGGTTGCACTTGTAATAGATCGGCTCCTCGTACCAGATCTGCGGAATTTCGACCTTGGCGGGGTCGCGTTCAGAATCTGTCGCACCGAACAAATGGCGGTTCGCACGCGCCTGGCGGAAGTGTTTCTCAAAACACAGGAAGTCGCGCATCTGGCGCGGTTCTGGTAATGGTGCTGCCAGTACCACAGCCGACAGTTTATGCACCACACTGGCCTGGTGGATAGACTGCCGCGCTTCCTCCAGTGCGGCCTCACCGCCGTCGATTAGCGCCAGCATGTTTTGCAGGGCTGGTGACTTGGACGACGCCGTGAAGTCCACCAGGCGCTGGTCGTCCAGCATGGCGCCAATGTGGCGCGCGCCGTCGGGCAGGTCAAACGTGACCAGTTTCATGGGGATTCCTTCTCGTTGTGGATGAAAGCGGATGAGCGAAGCGATCGGCCTCTATCCCGCAGGGCGGTCTTGAGCACTTTGCCGTAGCTGTTTTTAGGTAGTTCGGTCAACTGCTCATAGTGGCGCGGGCGTTTGAACCGAGCCATGTTTTGCAGGCACAAGCCGTCGAGCTCGCCCGTATCCAGCGACACGCCTGGCTGTGGCACCACAAACGCCAGCACCTCTTCGCCCCACTCGACGTTGGGCCGGCCAATCACCGCCACTTCGCGCACTCCCGGGTGTTGCAACAGTACTTCTTCCACCTCCCGCGGATAAATGTTGGAGCCACCGCTGATGATCAAGTCCTTGGAGCGGTCCTTGAGGAACAGGAAACCATCCAGGTCCAGTTCGCCGATGTCGCCGGTGTAGAGCCACCCATCCTTCAACACATGGTTGCTGGCCTGCGGATTGCACCAGTAGCCGGGCATGACGGAGTCGCCCCGCACCAGGATCTCCCCGGTTTCGCCCACCGGCAAGGCCTTACCATCTTCATGCGCTATGCGAACCTCCACGTTGCTCTGCGCCACGCCGACAGATGCGACACGCTGGGCATGGCGTGGGTGGGTCAGGTCCGCCAGATGGGTGCGTGATAGCGCAGTAATGGCCATTGGGCATTCGCCCTGGCCATAGATCTGCACAAACCGCAGCCCCATGACCTTGATTGCCTGCTGGATGTCGGCGACATACATCGGGCCTCCGCCATACACGATGGTCTTGATGCCATCGCCGTCCTGGCCGGAGGCGGCGGCATGCTCGACCAGACGCTTGACCATGGTTGGCGCGGCGAACATCGACACATTGCGCAACTTGCCAGCCAGCGACAGGATTTCATCCGGATCGAAGCCGGCTGACTCAGGGATGACGTGGCGCGCGCCAGCAAGCACATGCGGGATGTTGTACAGCCCCGCGCCATGTGACATGGGTGCCGCATACAGGCTGGCGTCGCTTGGCTGAATAGCGTCCACATCGGAGAAATAACACAGGGCCATGGACATCAGGTTGCGATGCGTCTGCATCACGCCCTTGGGCTGGCCAGTTGTACCCGAGGTGTAGAACAACCAGGCAATGTCAGTCGGGTTCCGGTGTACAGGCAACAAGGCTTCGACGGTCAGCATCGCAGCATAGTCGCGGCTGTCCACATCCAGAATCGCCGCCAGATCTGGCAGGGTCTGCCGACCTGAATTCAGGCCCTGACCGAGCTCAGCCGAGGTGAAAATGACTCGGGTGCCGCTATCGGCCAGGATGTATTCGACTTCGCGCGCATGCAGCTTGCAGTTGATGGGCACCACAACCAAGCCGGCTGACCACGCCCCGTACAGGATTTCCAGGTATTGCGGGCAGTTGCGCAAAAGAAGTGCCACCCGATCGCCAGGCTTGAGCCCGAGGCGCGACTGCAGTGCATGCCTCAACGCACCCGCGCGGCGGGCCAACTCCTGGTAATCATGCAGCACCTGCTCACCCCGAAGCACAGCAGCCTGGCGGGGGAACACCCGGGCCGAACGCGTAAGCAACTGAGCCACGTTCATGTCAGCTACGCGGTGCCTTGCGTGGCGCGTTCCTAGCAAAGGCAGCCCTGCCATCGCCTGGAAGCAAACCTGGCAAGATTGGGATCCATCTTGCCATCCATGTGTTTTTCATGGGTTCTGCGTCTCCTGTGTTGAAGGTCGCCGCCGGTGGGTCAACCGACCGCACGTTGATGGAATTCTAGGAACACGAGGCGGCCGGTGATAGTCGTAGGACTACCCTATGGGGTTTGTACTAACCCGCCTCCTGGATTCGCATTCGTGTCGCAGGGGCGGCAGCTCAGGGGGGCGTAGCGCGGATAGACTTTAGGCCACATCAACCGGAGCAATCACCATGATCACACTTTGCGGCTTTCCCATCTCCAACTACTACAACAAGGCCAAAATGGCTCTTTTGGAGAAGGGCGTGCCTTTCACCGAAGAAACAGTGATGACCAAAAGCACCGATGAGGCGGTTTTGAGTGTCTCGCCCTTGGCCAAAATTCCGTTCATCAAAACGCCGCAAGGTGGCGTCTGTGAAAGCCAGGCGATTCTCGACTACCTCGAAGCGGCTTATCCCAACCCGCCCCTGTTGCCCGCTGACGCGTTTGCGCGCGCAAAAGTGAGCGAGCTCAACACCTTCATCGACTGGCACCTGGAGATCACCGCGCGCCAGCTTTACGGGGCTGCCTTCTTTGGCGGCGCACCGCTGAGTGACGAGGCCAAGGCAACGATCCGCAAACAGCTTGAGAAAAACATAGCTGCCTTCAAGCGCCTTGCCAAGTTTTCTCCCTATGTTGCCGGCGACAGCTTCACCCAGGCCGACTGTGCTGCCTATGTCAACCTGCCTTTGGTGGGCATGGCGACCAAGGTGATTTACGGCGAAGACCTGCTGCTGGCCGGTGGTATCAACTACAAGGACTACCTGAAGGTTGTGGGCGAGCGCCCCTCCGCACAAAAGGTGTCGGCCGACCGCAAGGCGGCCACCGCCAAAGCCTGAGCCCAAGCCTTGGCCGCTCGCGCCGGGTACCTGCGCGGCCAGCACTACCACGTGTACGTGGTCGAGCTGGCAGACCAGGTCTGGAACGAGCCGCGTTTCCGCAAGGGCAACCCTGGCTACCAACTCGGAAAACCGTTTGTCTACGTGGGCATGACCGGGCTTGACCCGGACGTGCGGTTTGACAAACACAAAGCCGGTATCCAGCACAACACCTACGTGCTGAACTACGGCTTGCGCCTGTTACCCCACCTGTACGAGCGCCTCAATCCAATGGCCTACAAAGCCGCGCAGGCCATGGAAATCGAGTTGGGCATCGCCTTGCGCCAGGACGGCTATGGCGTCTGGCAGGCGTGAGTACGGACGCGCGGTCCGGACGCTAAGATGGAGCCAAATACAAGGAGACAGCCATGCCTTACCAATGCGCCCACCGCTGGGTTTTCAAGTCCTGGGGCGCAACGCTTGAGCCGGTAGATGACGATCTGGGGCCGATCAGCGGCCATGAAGTCACGGTGCGGGTCACCCACTGCGGCATGTGCCACTCTGATTTGCATGTGCAGGCAGGCGGCTTTGACCTGGGAGGCGGCAAGTTCGCCTACATCGAGGCCTCGGGCTGTAAATTGCCGGTCACGATGGGCCATGAAATTGTGGGTGAAGTGGTGGCTACTGGCCCGGACGTGCGGGGCATGCCGATGGGCACGCCGGTTATTGTGTACCCCTGGCTGGGTTGTGGGGAATGTGCCGTCTGCCAGACCGGCGAAGAGCAGTTGTGCCCCAGCGGTTCGCGCAGCCTGGGCGTGCGCGCACCAGGCGGTTATGCCGACCTCGTGCGCATTCGCCACGAAAAATACCTGGTGCCCTACGGCAATCTTGACCCGGCGCGCGCCGCCACGTTTGCCTGTGCTGGCGTCACCGCGTTCAGTGCGATCCGCAAACTGCCGCAAGGCACAGCCGATGAATGGGTGGCGGTGGTGGGCTGCGGTGGCGTGGGCTTGACGGGGGTGGCGCTGTTGTCCGTCACCAGCAAGGCCCGCATTTTGGCCGTGGACCCGGACCCAGCCAAACGCGCGGTCGCACTGCAACATGGCGCGGCCCTGGCGGTCGACCCGGGGGCTGATGGCGCGCTGGCACGCCTAACCCAGGCTTGCGGCGGTGCAGTCATTGGCGTCGTGGATTTTGTAGGCTCGGAGGCCAGTTCCTCGTTTGCGGTGAACACCGTGCGCCGCGGCGGCAAGGTGGTGGTGGTGGGCCTGTTTGGTGGCGAGTTCCGGCTGCCGCTGCCAATGTTTGTGACCAAGCAGTTGACCGTGACCGGCTCCTACGTGGGCGGCCTGCCTTTGCTGCGGGAACTGGTCGATTTGGCGCAACACTCCGCCTTGCCCGCCATCCCCACCGAGCTGCGACCGCTGGCCAGCGTCAACCAGGCTTTGGCAGACTTGGCCCAAGGGCGCGTGGTCGGCCGCCTGGTGCTGCAGCCGTGAGCAAATCCGGCGCCCGGGTTTCGCCATTGGCGCACGCCCCGCAGGACGAAGGCGAGTCGGCCTACGCCTGGATGCGCCTGATGGTCTCGCTGCTGCTCATGACGATCGGCGGCGTTGGCATGTATTCCGTTACCGTGGTTTTACCGCGCATCCAGAGTGAATTCTCCGTGGCCCGGGGTGATGCGTCCTTGCCCTACACGATGACCATGATCGGTTTTGGCCTGGGCGGCATCGTAATGGGCAAACTCTCCGATCGCTTCGGTGTGATGGTGCCGGTGCTGATTGGCACAGTGGGCCTGGGCGCAGGTTTTGTTGCAGCCGGGTACGCCAGCAACCTCTGGATGTTTAGCCTGATCCAGGGCGTCATCATCGGGCTCTTGGGCACCTCGGCCACGTTTTCGCCACTCGTGGCCGACACCTCGCTGTGGTTCACCCGCAAGCGCGGCATTGCGCTGGCGATTTGCATGAGCGGCAACTACGTGGCCGGTGCGGTCTGGCCGCCGATCATCCAGCACTTTGTCGAGGTTGCCGGTTGGCGCCAGACCTACATCGGTATTGGGGTGTTTTGCCTGATCACCATGGCGCCACTGGCATTGGTGTTGCGGCGCCGACCACCCGGGCAGGCAGTGGCGGCCCCAGAGGTTGCGGCCGGTGTGGCACCCGTGTTGCCCCTTACCGTATCAGACCGCCCGCTGGGCCTGTCGCCGGCCACACTGCAAATTTTGCTGTGTATCGCCGGTGTGTCGTGTTGCGTGGCCATGTCGATGCCGCAGGTGCACATCGTGGCCTACTGCGGCGACCTCGGGTTTGGTGCGGCACGCGGCGCGGAGATGTTGTCGCTGATGCTGGGCATGGGCGTGGCCAGCCGCCTGCTCTCAGGCTGGATTTCGGACCATATCGGAGGCCTGCGCACGCTGTTGCTGGGCTCGGTTCTGCAAGGCGTGGCGCTCTTGATGTTTTTGCCGTTTGACGGGCTCGTGCCACTGTATGTGGTCTCGGGCCTCTTTGGCTTGTTTCAGGGCGGCATTGTTCCGAGTTACGCGCTGATTGTGCGCGAGTATTTCACGCCGAAAGAAGCCGGCGCCCGCGTCGGTGCGGTGCTGATGGCGACGTTGTTCGGCATGGCCCTGGGTGGCTGGATGTCGGGCGTGATCTTCGACCTCACCGGCTCCTACAAGGCTGCGTTTGTGAATGGCATCGTCTTCAATGCGCTCAATCTCGCCATTGTGTTGTACCTCCTGTGGCGCGCACGTCGTGTCCGCCAGGCGGCATTAACTTGAAAGCGTGTGCATGGGCAGGTCGTGGTCGACCGCCAGTTTGTCGAGTTGTTTGCGGCTCAGGGAATTGAAGAACGCGGCGACGGCCGAATGGGTGCCCGGGCTGAACATGGTGGCGTTGCCCGCGAACGCGACACCGGCTTGTTCACACAAACCGCGCGCGAAATGCGGCTCCAGCGCCGCGACAGCCACGCGACCATCCTTGCAGGGGTAAACGCGGTAACCGGCGTGCCCACCACCGACCGAGCCGCCCGGGTCGGTTTTGCCGCGCGCACCGGGCGCCCGTGTGAGGCCCCAACTCAGGGGAAGCGCGAGGTAGGCGGCTGCGTCGGACAACGCGACCTCCAGGAACACGCCTTTGCCGGTCGCGCGCTGCACCATCGTGGCCTTGAGGATCGCCTCGCTGGCCATCAGGGAGCCGCTCATGTCAGCATACAGGGTGGGCGGCAAATTCAGACCCTGCACCAGCCCGTTGTCGGCCAGGTAGGTGAGGTCATGGCCAGGCTCCTCGGCGCGCGCGCCTGGTGCGCCAACAATGGCGACTTGGGACAGCGCCGGGTATTGCTTGTGCAGGTCCTTCCATTCCAGCCGGAGTTTGGTCAAGGCCGACGGTCGAAACGAGGTAAGCAACACATCGGCTTTGGCCAGCTCGCGGTGGATGGCTTTTTGGCCGGCTTCGGTTTTCAGGTCGGCGGTGACGACGCGCATGCCATCGTGCATCAGGTCATATGTTGCGCGGCTGCTCATGCCCATTGGGTCACCAGGGGTGCCAGCAGGAAGCCCGGCGGGCGCGGGCGGCTCCAGCTTCACACAGTTGGCGCCCATTTGCCGCGCGCGCCAGAAGGCGGCCGGGCCGGGCAGGTTCAAGGCAAGGCTGAGGATACGCACGCCCTTGAGCGGTTGGGGTTTTGACGGTGTGGAGGTTGTTGACATGTGATGGTTTTATGGATTGTTGGCCTTGAAACCCAAACGTTACCAGATCAGTCGTCGAGCCAATCCTGGCCGATTTTTATTCATAACGCTTGCCCAGTGCCAGCAATTCTGCCGTTTTAATTAGGCCATTGAGTCCGTCGAAGTCGAGCATTTTGTCTTTCCAGGGCAGCGTGGTTTGGTGTCGTTCCAGGCTGCCGTAAAACCCCTGCAGCGCCTGGGCCACAGCGCGGGCTGCACCACCGGGAAAGATGGCGATCTGAAAGCCGCGTGCCTGCAGCTCGGTGGCGTCTTGAATCGGGGTCTTTCCGCCTTCAACTATGTTGACCAAGAGCGGAACGCGGTTGCCGAAGCGCTGGCAAGCGGCGTCCATTTGTTCGGGCGTGCGCAGGGCTTCAATGAAGAGGGCGTCAACACCGCACGCGAGATACGCTTCGGCGCGGTCCAGCGCGGCGTCCAGGCCTTCTACTGCCACAGCGTCAGTACGAGCGAGGATGAGCGTGTCTGGTGACGCGCGCGCGTCCAGAGCGGCCTTGAGTTTGCCGACCATCTCGCCGACCGTGACAAGGGCTTTGCCGTCTAGGTGGCCGCAACGTTTGGGGAAGGTTTGGTCCTCGATCTGGATCATTGCCGCGCCTGCGCGCTCGAAACCTTTCACAGTGCGCATCACGTTGAGCGCGTTGCCAAAACCGGTGTCGGCGTCCACGATCACCGGCAAACCCACGCGCTCGGTGATGCGGGCCAGCGTGTCGGCCACTTCGGTGAAGGTCGTCAAGCCGACATCAGAGCGCGCAAGGCGCGTGTAGGCGATGGACGCGCCCGAGAGGTATAGCACTTCAAAGCCAGCCTGTTCGGCGATTAGTGCGCTCAAAGCGTCATATACACCGGGCGCAAGCACGATGGCGGGCTGCTTCAGGCGTTGTTTCAAAGTGGTTGGGTTCATGGGGTGCTCAAGGGGTGCGGCCAGGGAGTTGAGCGGAATACTGGATGGCCTGCGCAGCCGTTTGTGCCGCAATGTAGCCGCCCGCCACAGCGCTCAACAAGCCATTTCCCGAAAGGTAGCCCCAGACCGCGTTGCCCGACACGCCACGCGCCGCGCCGCCTGCTGCCAGCAGGTTGGGGAAGGGCGTGCCGTCTTCGCGCAACACGCGGCAGTGAGAATCAATATCAAGTCCGCCTTGGGTGTGAAAAAGCGCGCCTGTAACCTTCACCGCGTAAAAGGGCGCGACGAAGGCGCGTTTGAAAACACGACCATCGGTTGTGGCGGTGTTTTCTGAAAAATTCAAAGAGAATGGGCCTGTAGGTCTCGAAAAGCACTCGTAAGTAGCTTCACTATTTATAGCAAAACAACCGATCAGGTTCGCCAGTTCCTTCAGGTTCGCGCAGGTTTTCAAGGCCCCGGCAGCCTCGGCTTCGCAGAAGTCGGGAAAGCTGCGCGCCAACGTGAGCAAAGTGTTGTCAAATACGTTCCAGGCAACGCCGCCAGGTTGCGCCAGAACCGCTACGGCGGCTTCTGAATAACCTTGCGTTTCGTCATGAAACCGCTCACCATTGGTATTGATCTGGATGCCGCCCTCCATCATGATCGCCCATGAAATCAACGCACCTTGCGGCACCGCCCAGGAGCCGTGGCCCTGGTAGCCGCCAAGGTCGGCCAAGCGCGCGCCGAGCGATTTGCCCCACGCGATGGCGCTGCCGTCGTTTCCCGCATGGCCGGCGTAAATTGCATCGCGCATCTCGGGCAGCAGCTCGGCGACCATGGCCTTGTTGCCGCCGAAGCCGTTGCAGGCCAGTATCAACACGTCGCAGCCAAGGTGTTCCACCTGGCCGTCGGGCCGTGTGTAACTTACGCCGATGATTTGATCGGCATCACCGTCACGATCACCAAGCCACAACGTATCAACCTGCGCCTGGGTGATGATGGGAATTTCTGCCTTTGCCGCCGCCCGGCTCAGCCGCGCCATCAACCCGTCACCTGTGCGCTCTGGCACGCAGTGCATGCGAAACGTGTGGTGGCCGGGGTACAGAAAGTTGTCGAGCACAGTGAATTCAATGCCGTGCCGCGTTTGCAAAGCGTCAATTGCCGGGCCGCTGGCTTGGGCGTAGGCGGTGACCAGATGGGCCGCGGCTGTGCCGTGCGTTTTATCTTGAATGTCACTGGCGAAACGTTGGGCATCGTCTTCAATACCCTGTGCCGCCTGCGCGCGGGTGCCTGCTGCCGGAATGAATCCTGATGAAAGCGCAGTGGAGCCGCAGGGCGAGGCATCGCGCTCCAGAACTGCGCATTCAACACCCGCGTCATGCAACTTGAGTGCGCTGGTGAGTCCGCAAGCACCCGCGCCGACGATGGCAACTGCGACATGCGGCGTGTCAGCGGGCAGGGGTTTTCGTACGATGCTGGGCGACTTCAATCTGGGCTTTCGCGATGCGACCTGCGGGCTTGGGGTCAGGCGTTCAGGTGCTCAAGCCGTCGGCCTGAAGAGATACTCGCCGCGTGGCTTGCCAATCACCTGTCCGTTTTCATAAATCAAATGGCCGCGCAGAAAAGTCGCGGTAACGCTGGCTGACAGTTCCAAGTCTTCAAACGGTGTGTAGCCTTGGGTGGAAGGTGAATTTTTTGCCTGGATGTTCCAGGTTTTGGCCGGGTCCACCAAAGCGATGTCAGCATCAAAACCAGCGGCAATGTCGCCTTTCTGGTTCAGGCCAAAACGCTGCGCCGGGTTCCAGCTGGTTACGCGAGCCATGTGGTTGTACCCCATGCCACGTCGCGTGCCTTCGCTCACCAGCGCGGGCAGCAGATACTCGGTGCCGCCAAACCCGCTCTTGGGCAGCCAGATGTTGCCAAAGTAGTGTTTGGGCACCTTGATTTCATGGCGGCAGCAAGCGTGGTCGCTGGCCACCCAGTCCAGCTCGCCGGCCAGAAGCGCGTCCCACAAAAACTCAACGTCTTCGCGCGGGCGGATCGGCGGGTTGACTTTGGCCAGGTGCGCCGCTTTGCTGGTGATGTCGAGCATCAGGTGGCCAATGGTGACTTCACGTTTGAAGTCGATGTGCGGGAACACGTCGGCCATCATCATCGCCGCCTGCACCGCTTTGCGCGAGCTCAAATGCAGCAGGTTGATGTTGGTCAGCGCGGTTTCGTTGGCGAGGTAACTGGCGATGAACACTGCCAGCCCTTCCGAATGTTGCGGTCGCGAGGCGCTGTAGGCAGCCAAGCCTTTGAGCGACTTGTCTTTCTCTACGATTTTGGTGTAGGCCGTCATGATCTCGGCGGTTTCACAGTGCAGCGAGAGCGAAATCTGCCTCGCCTGCTCGGGGAACTGCTCGCGCGCCGCCTGAATGCCGCGCATGACGAACTCAAAATGGGCGTAGTCGTAACGCTCGTCTTCCTTGATCATCAGGAAGTCTTTTTGCGTGTTGGATGCGCCATGCAGCCCGTGCGAGCCGTAAAACATGAAAATCTTGAAGCTGGAGACACCAAATTTCTCGATCAGCATCGGAATCTCTTTGATGTGGGTACCGTCCATCGGTGCCAAGTGGAAACCATAGTCCACATGGAAACGGTTCTTGGAGAGTTTCAACACTTCCGGGTAAAAAGTTTTGTAGGGCCCGCCTTTGTTCAAGTAGTACTGGCCGGTGCGAAAGTAGTTCAGGCTGGAGGTGACACCGCCCATCGCTGCGGCCCGGCTTTCGCTCACGGCATCTTCGGCCAGCGGCGAATAAATGCCGCTGTGCATGTGGGCATCGACCACACCGGGGAAGGCGAGTTGGCCTTGGCCATCATGGGATTTGCGGGCGCGTGCCACGTCAATGCCTGGCGCCACCAGCGCGAACTTGCCGTCTTTGATGGCGATGTCGCTTTCATGCACCACGTTCCCGTGGGGGCGAACGACGCGCACGTTTTTGATGAGGAGGTCGAATTCAGCTTGGCTCATGGTGGCTCCTTTTGGATTCTTGAATGAGAGATGGGGGTTGCGTTCAGGCGGCAGCTTGAATGCGTTTCTTCAGCATCGCGACGAGGCCGCCGGCCTGCGCCATGTCAAGGAGGAACTGTGGGATAGGGTCGCAGTTCAACCTGGTTTTATCAGTAAAAACGAGCTGTAGGTCACCTAAATCTAGCGTAACCAGCTTCTCATTTTGTAGCAAATCAACGTGCTGGCAGGTTAGCAAAAGCAGGCCGACATTGAACGCGTTGCGAAAAAACAGGCCGCTGTAACTCGGCGCGATCACCGCCGCCACGCCCAGGTGCACCAGCGCTTGCGCTGCCTGCTCGCGCGAGGAGCCAATGCCGAAGTTTGGCCCGGCCACGATCACGTCGCCGTGTTTTACATCGCGCGCAAAGTTGGGCAACAAGGTCTCCAAGCAGTGCTGGGCGAGCACGTCAATGCCATGTTGCATGTAGGCGCCGGGCGCCAGCGCGTCAGTGTCCACGTCGGCGCCGAGGTGCCAAATGCGACACGGCGTAAGTGCATCGAGATCGAGCTTCACGCCAATACCTCGCGTGGATCGGTGATGCGGCCCCGCATCGCGGAAGCGGCCACGGTGTAGGCAGAGCCGAGAAACACCTGTGTGCTGGCCGGGCCCATGCGTCCCCTGAAGTTGCGTGCAGTGGAGGAGATGACGGTCTGGCCTTCGCCAAAACCATCGCCGTAACCAGCGCAGGCGCCGCAGGTGCTGGGCAACACGGTGGCACCAGCATCGAGCAGCACTTGCATCGTGCCCTCCAACTCGGCTTGTGCCCGGTCGCGCAGACTCGCCGGTGCGACCATGAGGTGCACGCCTTTCGCCACCTTGTTGCCTTTGAGCACTTGAGCGGCAAAACGTAAGTCGTCGAGCTTGGCCCCCGTGCAGGCACCGATGTAGGCGACATCAATCTTCGTTTGGGCATGCTCAGCCAAGGGGACACCGTGGGCAGGGCTGTGGGGCGCGGCAAGCTGCGGGCTTAATGTGGAAGCGTCCAGCGTGTGGGTGACATCAGCCGTGCCGGGGTCAGACCGCAACGCAGCAAAGTCGGTCAGCGCATCGGGAACAACGCCAGCTACCTGCACGAGCCAGTCGCGCGTGACGTGATCCGGGGCGATGAGGCCGACTTGGGCGCCCAGTTCTGCACTCATGTTGCAAAGGGTCATGCGTTCCTGCATCGACAGTGCCACCACCGCCTCGCCGCAAAATTCCACTGCCTGGTAGGCCGCGCCGTTCATGCCGAGCTGTGCGATGGTGGACAACATCATGTCTTTGGCGCACACGCCTTTGGCTAGTCTTCCGCGCCAGTTCACGGCGAAGGTCTGCGGCACCCGCAGCCAGATGTCTCCGGTGACGACCACACCCAGCATCTCGGTGCTGCCAATGCCAAACATGTAGGCTCCGAAGGCACCACCCGTGGGTGAGTGCGAGTCGCCACCCACACAAAACATGCCGGGTCGAATGTGTCCATGCTGCGGCACCACCACATGGCAAATGCCCTGGCTGTCATAGACGTGCGGCAGATTTTGCTCGCGCGCCCAGTCGCGGGCGATGCGCACGATCTTGCGTGAGGCCTCGTCGCGTTCGGGCACGTAATGGTCCATCACCAACACCACTTTGGACGTGTCCCAGACCTTGGCGCCAAGTTCTTCGAGCATCGGTTTGAGGCGGCGCGGGCCGGAGGAATCATGGAACATCGCCAGGTCAACTCGGCAGGTGACGATGTCGCCCACCGCCACGCTCGCGCGGCCCGCCGCTTTGGCGATGAGCTTTTGAGCCAGAGACTGGTGTGGTGCGGTTGCCATGAGTTCTCTGTATTGGCACTTATTCCGGTTTGGCCCCGGAATACTTCACTACAACCGCCCAGCGCTGCACTTCACTTTGGACAAAACGCGCAAACTCTTCCGGCGGGTTGCCCACCAACTGCAGGCCTTCACCCTCCAGGCGCCTGCGCACCTCGGGCCGGTTCACCGCCTCGCGTGCAGCGTCGTTGATGCGTTTGAGCAACTCTGGCACCATGCGCGGCGGGCCAAACAGGCCGAACCAGGCGCTGGATTCAAACCCCGGCAATACCTCGGCAATGGCGGGCACGTCTGGGAACGAAGGCAGACGGGCCGGGCTGGTAACCGCCAGGGCACGCAATTTTCCGGCGCGCACCTGGGTTTGCGCGGCAATCATCGGCGCGAACATCAGCCCGACCTGGCCTGCCAGCACATCGGCCATGGCAGGCGCCGTACCGCGGTAGGGAATATTCACGATGAACAGCCCCGCGCGCATTTTGAAGGCGTCACCCGCCATGTGCAGTGAAGAGCCGATGGCACCCACCGCGAAGTTGTGTTTACCCGGCTGTGCTCTGACCAAGTCCATCAGGCCGCGCAAATCTTTTGCGGCGAATTCGGGGTGCGCCACCAGCATGGCCGGCGCGGTGGCGACCAAAGTGATGGGTGTGAAGTCTTTGACCGGGTCAAACGGCAGGCTGGGGTACAACGTGGCGTTGATCGCATGGCTGGTGAAGCTCATCAGCAGGGTGTTGCCATCGGGCGCTGCTTTGGCCACAGCCTCTGCAGCGATGTTGCCACCAGCGCCAGGGCGGTTCTCCACAATCACCATTCGCCCCAGGCTGCGGGCCATGTCGCTGGCGACTGCACGGGCGATGGTGTCGGTGCTGCCCCCTGCGGGGACGCCCACCAGCATCCGGATCGGTGTTGCCGTCTGCGCAGATGCTGCGGTTACTATGAAAAACATAGCCGCTTGCGCAATTAATACGAGACCTGTAAGGCTGTTTTTCATAAATGTTTCAAAAAATCGTGCCAATGGCCTGCTGAAATACTCACTCAAACACCCAAATACGCGCGGCGCAATTCATCGCTTTGCAACAGTGCCTGCGAGCTGCCGGAAAAACGCACGCTGCCGTTTTCAAGTACGTAGGCCCGGCTGGCGATGTCCAGCGACTGCGCCACGTTTTGTTCGACCAGGAGAATCGCCAAACCCTCGGTGTTCAGCCGTTTGATCAAGCCAAACATTTCCTCCACCAATAGGGGCGACAAACCCAGCGAGGGTTCGTCCAGAATCAGCAGTTTGGGCTCGGCCATCAAGCCACGCCCGATGGCCAGCATTTGTTGCTCGCCGCCGCTCAAGGTGCCCGCGAGCTGCGCCGTGCGCTCTTTGAGCCGAGGGAAGGTTGCAAAAACTTTTTCCAGATTTGACGCCCGTCCTTGCCGCGCCCGGGTGAATGAGCCCAGCACCAGGTTCTCCAGCACCGAGAGATTCGGGAACACCTTGCGACCTTCGGGCACCTGGATCAACCCGGCCTTGACGACGTCGCGGTAGTGCGTGCGGCCAATCTCCTGGCCGTCAAATCGCACCTGACCGGCCCAGACCGGGTGGATGCCGCAAACGTGGTGATTGAGCGTGGTTTTGCCCGCACCATTGCTGCCCAGCAGGGCCACGATTTCGCCCGGCATGACCTTCAAGTCAACACCGCGCAAGACCTCCACTGCGCCGTACCCGCCGCGCAGGCCCTTGATTTCCAGCAGCGCATTCATGCCGGAGAACCAGGCGAAGGCTTGGGCTGCCCGCGCAATCTGGCAGCGGTGCCGTGCCCCAGGTAGGCTTCGATCACCGCCTCATTGGCGGCGATCTGGGCGGGTGCGCCTTCTGCGATCAATTGCCCCTGTGCCAGCACCCAGACGTGTTCGGCCAGGTTCATCACGGCTTGCATCACGTGTTCGATGAGCAGTACCGTCACACCCGACTTCGCGATGCCGCGCACCACCGGAATCATCTCACTGATCTCCTGTGGGTTCAGGCCGGCCAGCACTTCGTCTAGCAGCAGCAGTTGCGGCTCGGTAGCCAACGCGCGCGCCAATTCAAGCCGTTTTCGCCCGGCAACCGTCAAGTCTTCGGCGGGTCTGTCGAGCAACGCAGACAAGCCCACGCGCGCAGCAACACCTTCCGCGCGGGCCAGTGCGGCCACACGGCTTGGCTCGTGCAGGTGCGCACCCACGGCGATGTTTTCCCGGACGGTTTGCTGGGCAAACGGCTGCACGATCTGGAAGGTGCGCGCCAGGCCCAATCTCGCGTTGGCGTGTGGCGCGTGGCCGGTGATGTCGCGCCCGGCAAACTCGACCTTGCCCGTGTCGGGCTTCAAGAAGCCGGACATCAAGGCGAACAGGGTGGTTTTGCCCGCGCCGTTGGGGCCGATCAAGGCCGTGAGGCTGCCTTGGGGCACAGCCAGGCTGACGTTTTGAACCGCTTTGAGGCCGCCGAAACTTCGGGAGATGCCCGTCAGGCGCATCAGGGGCAGGGCAGTGGTCATTTGACCTTGTCCTTTTGTTTGCCGGACCACAAGGCCCGTACACTTTGGCCGACACCGCCCAGACCGCGCGGTGCAAACATCACCATTACCACCAACACGCTGCCGTAGATCACCATGTTGATGCCCGGCAACTGCCCAAACAGATTGCGGGTGACATCGGCTAGCAGGTGCAGCGCCAGCGCACCAATCACGGGCCCCCACAAGGTGCCCAGGCCCCCCACTATCGCGCCGACGAGCGCCTCCACCGAAGTGTGCGCGCCATAAGCGATGCCAGGGTCGATGTACTGGAACACTTGCACGTAAAACGCACCCGCCGCGCCCATGAACCCGCCCGAGAGCACGATGGCGCCGAGTTTGACGGCAAAGGGGTTGACGCCGGCCGCCTGGGCGGCGTCTTCGTTATCGCGTACCGCCTGCAAATAGGCCCCGAAGCGCGAGTGTTTGAGCCAGCAGGTGACCAGCAAAGCCAGCACCACAAACAACAAGATCAACATTCCGTATCCCCGGCGTGAGCCGAACTGCATGTTGGCAAGACCCTCACGCAGCGGCACCATCAAACCAACACCCGCGCCGGTGAACGGCACCGAGGTGGCAAGAATACGAAACACCTCGGCAAAAGCCAAAGTGACCAATGCGAAATAGGAGCCCTTGAGGCCGTAACGAAAACTTAAAGCACCCACAAACAAGCCGACGGCACCACTCACCACAATGGCCAATGGCAGGGCGAGCCAAGGGTTGATGCCCGCTTGCAATTGCGCAATCGCCTGCACGTAGGCGCCCGTGCCAAAAAACAGTGCGTGGCCAAAGGAAAACTGCCCGCCAAATCCGCCCAAAATGTTCCAGGCCTGCGCCAAAAGTGCGGCATAAAGCGCCATCGTGATGAAGTTCAACGCAACGCCCGAAGTCGAGACCTGAAGCGCGAGCGCCGCACCCACTGCAAAGGTGGCGATTCGCAGTACTTCCTTTTGCAGCGCGGTCATGCCTTGGCCCCAAAGAGCCCCTGAGGCCGGAACAACAACACGGCGATGAAGATCAAGAAGATGCCAATTTGACCCAACGATTCACCCAGCAACAGGCCGCCCAACGACTCGACTACGCCAATTAACAAGCCGCCCAGGAGCGCACCCGCAAAACTGCCCATGCCGCCCAGCACCACAATCGTGAACGCCACCAGCACAAAACCATTGCCCACCAGCGGGTTGACGTAATACCCAGGCAAGAGGAAACACGCCGCTGCGCCCAGGCAGGCCAGGCCAATGCCGAAACTCATGGCGTACACATGGTCCACATCAATGCCCATGAGTTTGGCGCCGAGTTTTTCTTTGGCTACGGCGCGGATGGCGCGGCCAAGATCGGTGCGGCCCACGATCCACATCAAAATTCCTGAAGCTACCAACGCGCCCCCAAAGGCGATCAATTTCGGCAAGGAGATCATGGCCTGCGCGAAGCCGATGTTGATGGGTACAGTGGTGAGGGTGTAGGCCGTCTCGATGGTGCGGGTGTCTGATTTGAAGAACAGAAGCGCCAGGTTTTCCATTACGATGGAGAGGCCCAGGGTGACCAGCAAAATGTTTTCGTCCTTGCCGTGGCTGGTCCGGTTGATGACAACGCGCTGCAGGCCGTAACCCAATACAAACATGGCGGGCACGACGAGTGGCAGCGCGAGGTAGGGGTCAATGCCCGCCCGTTCCTTCAGGAAGTAGACCGCATACAGCGCCAGCATCAAGGCCGCGCCGTGGGCGAAGTTGATGATGTGCAGCACACCGTAGATCAAGGTCAGGCCGAGCGCGATCAAGGCATACACTGCGCCCGTAGTCAAACCGTTGAGCAGGGCGGGAAAGAGAATGCCAAAGTCAAACATCAAACAGTGCCACCCAAATAAGCGGCGCCAGAGCTGCCGTCACGTGTAAAGATACAGGCGCAAAAGCTCACGCCTTCAGCGGAAAGACCGGATCGATTTCGCGGTAGTCGCGCGGCACGATCACCTTGATGTCGCCCTTGCTCACCTGTGTCATCAGCGGCTGCGCGCCCATGTTCTGGCCATTGACAAACTTGGTCGCCCCGTACGGCATGATGTGGTCGGCAAAGGTGCTTGACGCGAGCGCGTCAATGATGGCGGCGCGGTCGGCGGACTTGGCCCGATCGATGGCGTCGCCCAGCAGACGCGTGGCGGTATACGCCATGAAGATTTCGTAGCTGAAAAACAGGCCTTTGGCTTCGACGCGTTTCTTCAATTCGGCGCTGCGTTTGTCTTTCGGGTTGAACCAATGGTTGCAGTCGATGATGCCGTTTGCTGCATCGGGGAATTCCTTGACGAACTTGTAGCTGGAAGCTGCGCCCCCCAGCACCGAATAAATCGCCTTGGGGGCTACTTTTTGCTGCTGCATGGTGCGCACCAGCAGGGCGTATTCGTTGTAGTAGTTGGCTGGGATCACGATGTCGGGGTTCACCGACTTCATGCGCAGCACGATGTTGTTGAAATCGCGTGTGGGGTTGGCGTGTTTGACGACCTCTTTCACGTCGTAACCATAGCCCGGCAGTTCGCGCGCCAGCAAGTTGGCGGTACCCGTGCCAAACAGCGACTCCTCGTGGATGATCATCACCGTTTTGGCTGGTTTGCCCGCCGCCGTGTTGAGCACGTGCAGGTTGGCCACGGCCACTTCGGCGCATTTGCGGTAACCGGGGCCGAAGCGGAAGGTGTTCTTCAAGCCGCGCTCGACGATTTGGTCGGCCACACCCACGTCGACCACGTGCGCCAGGTTGTATTTGGCGGCAGCCTGGGTGGTGGCCAGGCAAATGGCGGATGCGAACGCGCCGACTACGGCGGACACGCCGGCTTCGTTCATCTTCTCAATCTCAGCGGTGCCAGCTTGTGGGGTCGATTGCGCGTCACCCAGCAGCGCCTCAAGTTTGGCGCCACTCATCGACCTGATGCCGGTTTTGTTGATATCTTCAATCGCCATCATTGCCCCTTCGCGGCACTGCTGACCGGAATATGCGAGGGCACCCGTTACCGGATGCAAGATGCCGATCTTGATGGCCCTGGCTTGCGCGCCGCCCACCAGCGGGAAAGCGAGCACCGAAGCAGCGGCGGTAGATTGGGCGACAAACTTGCGCCGAGTGGGTGTGGATGACATTGGATTGGCCGACAAGGCGGGGTTGCGGGGTGTGTTCATGGTGTTCTCCTGTGGGTTTTTGAAAGACGTTTGCGTTGAGGGTTTCAGTTGAATTTGGCGGATAAATCGTCGCTGACCCACACCTTGGCATCGATGCTGCCAACGCGCGAGAGCTGCATTTCATATTCGTATCGATCCGGGCGATAGAGCCCGTGCAGCCATTGAATGGGCCGCTCCTTGTTGTCGAAAATCAGCCGCCGCACAGCCAACAGCGCCGAGCCCACGGCAATGTCGAGGTGGCGCGCCACTTGCACATCGGCCAGCCGCGCGGAAATGGTTTGCTGGGCGCGGCCAAGTGTGACGCCGGATTCTTCGAGCAGCAGCAGAATCGGCTTTCTGGCCAGTTCACGTCGGCCAAATCGCCGGGCAATGTCGCCGGGCACGTAGGTGGTGATGTGGGAGAGCGGCCCTTCCGCAGTGCTGCGCACCCGCACTGCTTTCTGCACCGCGGCGCCCATCGGGATTTGAAGGGCATTGGCAATCGCGGCAGAGGCCGCCATCGCCTCAACTTCCAGCACCTTGACGGTCGTCTGCTGGCTCATGCTGACCAGGTTTTCGAGCAAGCCCGTCAAACCTGCCCGCCTGCCCTTTTCGGTGAAGGCGGGCGCGTTGGACGCGTTTAAGCCCAACCTGTCAGACGGAAGCAGCGAACGTGTTCCGCGCCCCGGCTCGCGGGAAATCAGCCCCTCTGCCGCCAGCTGCTCCAACGCCCGTCGCACAGTGACCCGGGCCACGCCAAATTGCTGCATGAAGGCCAATTCGCCCGGCAATCCCTGTTTGAAGCGGCCCTCCACCAACTGCTCGCGCAACACCAGGTAGATCTGGTGGTATTTGGTGATTCGCATTTGCGGCACGGACGTTGGCATATCGCCATCCTACGAACAGTCCTATTGTTCTGTCAATAGGACATTTACTCAGCGCAATTGCAATTTTTCGCCCCAACCAGTACAGCCCGGTTCACGCCAGTTCAAGCGGCAAGCCCACGTAGTTTTCTGCCAGCGCGGTCGAGGCCGCTTTGGACTGCACCAGGTAATCCAGCTCGGCCTCCTGCATCTTCTGGCCAAAACCTTCCGAGTCGGGAAAGCGGTGCATCAGTGATGTGAGCCACCAGCTGAAGCGCTCGGCTTTCCAGATGCGCTTGAGCGCCCGCTCGGAGTAGGTCGCAAGGCCGTTCGCGTCGTGGTGCTGGTAGTGCTGGATCAAGCCGGCAGAGAGCATTTTCACGTCACTCGCCGCTAGGTTTAAACCCTTTGCGCCAGTGGGTGGCACGATGTGTGAGGCATCGCCCGCCAAAAACAGGCTGCCAAAACGCATCGGCTCGGCGACAAAACTGCGCAGCGGGGCGATGCTTTTTTCGATGCTCGGCCCGGTGATGATGCTGGCAGCGAGCGCCGGGTCTATGCGCCGGCGCAGTTCGTCCCAGAAGCGCTGGTCGCTCCAGGCCGCCACTTTGTCGTCAATCGGGCACTGCACGTAATAGCGGCTGCGCGTGAGGCTGCGCATCGAACACAGCGAAAAACCCAGCGGGCTGTTGCCGTAAACGATGGCGTGAGGCGAGACGGGTGGCACGTCGGCCAACACGCCAAGCCAGCCAAACGGGTAGGTGCGTTCAAATTCAGTGATGGCGCCCGGAGGCACGCTGGCGCGGCAAACGCCATGAAAACCATCGCACCCGGCGATGAAATCGGCCTGCAGTTCGTGCGATATTTTGCCATTGGGGCCGTCCTGCTTCCAGGTGACGCGGGGCGCATTGCCGTCAAAATCATGAACCGCAACATCAGCGGCTTCGTACACGGTTTGCAAACCGGCGGCTGCGCGGGCGTTCATCAGGTCGCGGGTAACTTCCGTCTGCCCGTAGGCTGTAACCACTTTGCCGCCGGTGAGACCGGCCACGTCAATCGGATGGCGTTTGCCGGCGAAGACCAGCTCGATGCTGTGGTGCACCACACCCTCTTTTTTCACGCCCGCGCCCACGCCGGCGTCAACCAGCATCTCGACCGTGGTCTGCTCCAGGATGCCGGCGCGGATGCGGCCGAGCACGTAGTCGCCGCTCTGGCGTTCGATGATGGTGTTGGCAATACCGGCCTTGTGCAGCAATGCGCCGAGCAGCAGGCCGGAGGGGCCCGCGCCGATGATGGCAACCTGGGTGCGCATGGTTACAGCTTCCTTGAAGGGTAAGGGGTTGCAGAAATGGATAAAAAGTTAACACCCATGTTAATTATTCTCGGCAAAACCCGAAAAACAGCAATATTTTGAAGATTATCGAGCATGAAGTCACGGGAAATATAGAGATAATGCTATAAATAAAATAGCAATCGTCAAACACCGAGATACCGCGCCATCAGCTCGGGTTGCGCCAGCAGTTGCGCCGAGCTGCCCGCAAACACCACCTCGCCTTTGACGAGAACGACATTGTGGTCCGTCACCTGCGTTACCTGTTTCCAGTTTTTGTCGACGATCACGCTGCTGATGCCTGAAAGCCGCACCTCGTTGCAGATCCGCCAGATCTCGCGCGCGATCAGCGGCGCCAGGCCTTCGGTGGCTTCATCCAGAATCAAGACGTCGGGGTTGGTCATCAGGGCCCGGCCGATGGTGAGCATCTGCTGCTCGCCGCCACTCAACTGCTGGCCACCGTGGCCCAGGCGCTCCTTGAGGCGCGGGAAGGTCTCGAGGACACGCTCGTAGGTCCAGTCGCGTTGCCCGCGTGAACCCGCGCGGGCCGCCATTTTCAAATTCTCGACCACGCTCAAGTTGGCGAAGATGCCACGCCCTTCAGGCACGTAAGCGATGCCCAGTTTGGCCACTTCATAAGGCGCACGGCCTGCCATCTCTTTGCCCATCACGGTCACCCGGCCACTGCGTGGTTTGACCAGGCCCATCAGGCTTTTCAACAGTGTGCTCTTGCCCATGCCATTGCGGCCCATCAGTCCGATGGTTTGGCCTTTGCCCACCGAAAAATCAATGCCGCGCAGGATGTGGCTGGACCCGTAATAGGTGTGCAGGCCCTGGGCGTTGATCAATAAGTCTGTCATGTCAATGGTCCTCACCGAGGTAGGCCAATTGCACTTGCGGATCAGCCCGCACATCGACCGGCAGGCCGCTGGCAATGGTCTGCCCGTTGACCATCACCGTCAAATGGTCGGCGAGCGTGAAGACGGCGTCCATGTCGTGTTCCACCAACATCATGGCATGGTCTTTCTTGAGCGACAACAGCAGCTGGATCATGCGTTCAGCTTCGGCCACACCCATGCCAGCCAGCGGTTCATCGAGCAGCATCACCTGCGGGTCGGTCGCCAAAGCCATGGCAATTTCAAGCTGGCGCTGTTCACCGTGGCTGGTGGCCCCGGCAAGGGCATGCTGGCGATCCTGCAGGCCACTTTGTTCAATTGCGCGCGCGGCGCGTTCGTTGACAACCGCGACCGAAGCGGCCTGCTTGAGCCAGCGGTGCGCATTGGGCGTGCGCGACTGCGCCGCCAGCCGCACGTTGTCCCGCACCGTCAACGGCAAAAAGATGTTGGTCTTCTGGTAACTGCGGCCCAGGCCCGCCTTGGATATTTTTTCGGGCTTCCAGCCGGTTACGTCGGTGCCGTTCAGAGTGACGCTGCCGGACGTAGGCTGCAAGTCGCCGCTGAGCAAATTTGCCAGGGTCGATTTGCCGGCGCCGTTGGTGCCGATCACCGCGTGAATTTTGCCGCGCCACAGATCGACCGACACGTCGTTCACTGCGGCCAGCCCACCAAAACGTTTGGTGATGTTTTTTGCCGAGAGCAGCAGCTCATTCATCGCCAGCCCCTTGCGCGCCGGGTTTGCTGCCGCTCTTCTTCAACAGTTTTTCGGCCAACCCCAGCAGCCCGCGCGGCGCGAACACCACCACCAACACGATGAAGAGGCCCATCGTCAATTGCCAGTGTTTGCCGATGTCATAACTGCCGATTTTGGGCAGGTCTTTGAACACGTGCAGCAAATATTCAAAAGCGAACGCACCAACGATGGCGCCGGCAAAGTTGCCCATGCCACCCAGAATCACCATCATGATGGCGTGCGCGCTCATATGGAAACCCATCAGCTCGGGGTTCACAAATCCGCCAATGGCGCCCCACAAATAACCGGCCAGCCCGGCCAGTGCGCCCGCCAGAGTGAAGGCCGCCAGCTTGTAGTTGAAAACGCCAAAACCCATGGCGCGCATGCGGTGTTCGTTGATGCGGATGCCCGAGAGGGCCCGGCCAAACGGGCTCCACAGCAACTTGCGCAAAAAGGCGTACACGCCGACCAGGCAGGCCAGTGTGAAGAAGTAAAACACCTGTTTGTTGTCGAGGTCAAAAAAGTGCGCGTTGGGTTTGAAGTTGATGTAAAGACCGTCTGAGCCGCCCAGCGCCTTGTTGTCAAAGAACAGGTAAAACACCATTTGCGCAAACGCCATGGTGACCATGATGAAATAAATGCCGTGGGTACGCACCACAAAGAAACCGATGATGAGTGCCGCCAGCCCAGACGCCAACACGGCCAGCGGCAACGTCCACCAAAGGCTGATGGCGGTGTCTTGCGGGGTGAGGAACGCCAGCGCGTAACCGGCCAGGCCAAAATAGGCGGCGTGGCCCAGAGAGACCAGGCCCGTCACGCCCTGCAGCAAGTCCAGGCTCATGGCGAAAATCGCCAGAATCATCATGCGGGTGACCATCTGCGTGTAGAACTCGGTGCCGACAAACGGAAATACAACCAGCGCTGCCAGGCACAGACCGAGCGCCACCTGCACACCGCGCGGCAGGACTTCGAGATTGGCTTTAGCGGCGCTCATGCTTTAAACAGCCCTTCAGGCTTCCACAAAAGAACTGCAGCCATCAGGATGTAGATCAACATGCCCGACACCGACGGCAGCAGAACCTTGCCAAAAGTGTCCACAAAGCCGACCAGGAGCGCCGAAATCAGGGCACCGCGCACCGAGCCAATGCCGCCGATCACCACCACAACAAAACACATGATCAGCACCTGTGAGCCCATATTCGGGTAGACGCTGGAGACGGGCGCTGCGATCATGCCGGCCACGCTGGCCAGCGCCACACCGAGCGCGAACACGATGGCGTGGATGAGTTTGATGTTAATGCCCAGCGCTTCGGTCATGTCGCGGTTGAAAGCGCCGGCGCGGATTTTCATGCCTAGGCGGGTTTTGGAAATCAGCAAATACAGCCCAATCGCCAACAGGATGCAAACGCCCGACATGAACAGGCGGTACACGGGGTACGACAGGTTGTGCGTCAGCTGGATCGACGCGCCCAAAAGCTCCGGCACGGGCACGCCATGCACGTCGTCGCCCCACAGAATCGAGCGCATTTCCTCAAAAATGTAGATCAGGCCAAACGTCAGCAACACTTGGTCGAGGTGGTCGCGGTGGTAGAAATGGCGGAACAGCAGCCATTCCAGCGCCAGACCAAACACCACGGACAGCGCCACACCCAGAAAAATGGCCGCCGTCAGGCTGCCGGTGGCCGCGCCGATCGACCAGGCCAGGTAAGCGCCCAGCATGTAAAAACTGCCATGCGCGAGATTGACCACTCCCATGATTCCGAAAATCAGCGTCAACCCCGCCGCCAGCATGAACAGCAGCAGGCCATACTGCACGCTGTTGAGCAGCTGGATGAGGAAGGTGGGAAAGTCCATTGCGTGCGAGGGATTTCAGCGTGAAAAAAAGGGAGGTGGTCAGCCTCCCGTTTTTACCAGCCCAAAACCAGCGAGCAACCCAATCAGGCCATCTTGCAGCCCGCGCCCGAGTCTGCCAATTGCTTGGCCGCCACGCTGACGACTTTGTTTTCTTTGCCGACGACCTGGCGCAGGTAGATGTCCTGGATCGGGTTGTGAGAGGGGCTCATCTTCCATTTTCCGCGCGGGCTGTCGATGGTGACGCCTTCCATGGCGGCATACAAGGCCTTCTTGTTGGAGAGGTTGCCCTTGACGGCGTTGGCACCCAACATCAGCAATTGGCCGGCGTCGTAACCCTGCACGGCGTAGACATCGGGCATGGCTTTGAACTTGGACGCAAAAGCGTTGCGAAAGGCGTTGTTTTTGGGGGTGTCCAGCGAGTCGCTGTAGTGCAAGGTGCTGAACACACCTTCGGCCGCACCGCCCGCTGCATCAATCACACCCTCGGTCAGGAAACCTGAACCATACAGGGGGATTTTTCCTTTGAGGCCGGCCGCTGCGTAGTCGCGCATGAATTTTGCTGCGCCGCCGCCTGCAAAGAAACAGGCCACTGCGTCCGGGTTGAGCGACGCAATCTCGGTCAGCAACGCCTGGAATTCGACGTTCGGGAATGGCAGGCCCAATTCCTTGACGATGGTGCCGCCTGCCGCCAGAAAACCTTCCTTGAAGCCCTCAAACGCTTCGTCGCCAGCGGCGTATTTCCAGGTGATCCAGACCGCCTTTTTGTGGCCTTTGGCAACCATCGCAGCGCCCAGCGCGCGCGTCGGTTGTGAATTGCTGAAGCTGGTGCGAAACACGTTGGGCGCGCACAAGGCGCGGGTGGCGGCATGCACGCCGGCATTGGGGTTGATGTTGAGCACGCCGGTATCGCGGGCGACTTTGTGCAAGCCCATTTGCACGCCCGAATGCACAGTGCCAATGACCACGTCCACCTTGTCACGCTGCACCAGCTTGGTGGCGTTTTCAATGCCTTTGGACGGCTCGGCTTCGTCATCTACTTTGAACCATTCGATCTCGCGACCGCCCAATTTGCCACCTTTTTCGTCAATCGCCATGCGAAAACCGTTTTCGATGTTGATGCCCAACTGCGCAAACGTGCCGGTGTAGGGAAGCATGAAACCTACCCGCACTTTGTTGCTTTGCGCGCGAACGATTTCGGGCAACAAAAGCCCGGTGGATGCGGCGCCAATGACGGCGGCAGTACGGGTTAAAACCAGGCGGCGAGTGTTCATGATGTCTCCTTCGATTGTTCAGTAAGATGAATTATATTGCAGGTAACGCGCAATTTTGGCGAAAATCTCAAACAACATGCAAACTGGTGCATGTATTCAAAACGCACTTGGCATTTCTTAGAATTTTAGTGATTTAGCCAGTTTGGCTAGAGGGGGTAAATCATAGAGTTGAGGATCAAATCGCTGTCAAACACGCAGCGGCGGCTTTTGAGCAACCAGCCGTGGGGCGTGTCGGGGGCCCGGATCAACGCGTCGACGTAACGCCCGACGTTGTAGACGTGGGTGGTTTCGTCCGGTTTGGTGCGGAAAACGGCGTAACTGGCGTGGGCCTGAACAAGGTCTTGATCCGCTCGGGTGACCACGGGCGCGCCCACAACGTGGCGCTGGTAATACGGCTCGAAATACAGGGTTTCGCGGATGCAGTAAACACGGTCCTTGAGCATGCCTTTGCTTTCAAACGACAAGGTGGCCAGCGGCAGCTTTTTGTCGAAGTTTTCTCGCGGCTGCACCTGGTAGAGGCATTCCTCGGTGAAAAAATCGGGCCAGGCATCCAGGTCGCCCGAATCGAGGGTTTCGGCATAACGCTGGTAGAAGAGCAACAGGCTGATGTAATCGTCAGCTGACAAGGTGGCCTTCATGCTTCCATCACCTCGCGCCAGTACCCGTACATGCCGCGGATCAGGGTTTCAGTCACCATGTGGTCGGTGTTTTGGGCGGTGCGGCCGCCCAGCTCGACAACGGTGCTGGCGTCGATGCCGGTATTGGACGTAAAACTGTCCTGGCTGAATTCAATCACCTCGCCGTCGTCGGCAGATACAAACCCGGCCGGGCCAAACAGGTTGGCCTGGCGCAGGCGTCGGCGCTGCATCTCGGGCGTATCGTCTTCGAGGCCGAAATGCGTCCAGACGAAGTCAAAACTGTCGACGCCATGCGGGATGATCTGGCGCGTGGAGAGCGAGTTCACCTGCTGCTGGATGATGAGTGAGGGGAAAACCGTGGTCATCACCGCTGTAGGTTCACCCCACCAGGGCTCGTGCACCACGTCCAGGAAGCGGTCGTCATTGAGCTTCATGGCCTGTTTGAAACTGGTCACCCCGCTGGTCGCCGCACCGGCCTGGCCAGCGTTGCCGCGCTGCGAAATCATCGCTGCATGGCGGAACTTGCTGTCCATGAGCAATTGCGCCTTGTTGTCCGAACGCCATAGCCCGAAGGTGACGAACCAGGCGTGCAAGAGGCCGGGGTGGTAGGGGTCTTTGATGTTCTCCTGCATCAGTTTCCAGTTGCCGGGGATGCGTTGGCGGTTGTAACCCAGCAGTACGAGTTTTCGGCCGTCGAAGACGCGGTCGAAGTAGCGGCAGATGTCAGGGCCCAAGTAGTCTTCAAGACTCGGCACGGCATGGTCAAAACTGGCAAACACCGCGCCACCACGCGCGGCGACTTTGAGTTTGGTCAGCCCGTGGTCTTTGAGGTCAAAGTCGGCCGGCATGCCGCCCACCACCCGCATGCCGTCGCCCGAATCCTGGCGGATGCCACGGCGAAACGGTACGCCCTGCAAATCGCCTTTGAGGTTGTAATTCCACTGGTGATAGGGGCATACCAGCTCGGTCTTGTTGCCAGAGCGTTCACGGCAAAAGGCCACGCCGCGGTGCGCGCAGCGGTTTTCCACCACGTTGATGCCGCCATCCTTGTCGCGAATCATGATGACGGAGCGTTCCCCAATTTTGCTTCGCTTGAAGTCACCGGTGTTGGGGATTTCGGCCTCCAGCCCAACGTAACACCAGTGGTCTTTGTAGAAAAAACGCGCGAGCTCCTGGCGGTAGACCGACTCATCGGTGTAAGCCGCATAGGGAATCCGGCTGCTGCTGCCGTTGGCCCAGCGGACGGGAGATTCAAGAACGGCAGTCATGTCAGTCAACTCCTCGGTGTGTTGTGGTGGGCCAGGCTTTTGTCCCAAGCGCAGTCCCGAATGAAAGAAATTCTAAACTTCTGCGACACACAGGTGGAGCCTGTGTGCCGAGCACGTGCAAAATAGGCCGCAACGCCCCAATTTCATCAAACGACCATGAAAAACAAAAAAACGCTTGTACTGATTGCCCTGGTTGTGCTGATTGCGCTCTTTTTCGTGTTTGATTTAGGGCGCTTTTTCAGCCTGAACTACATCAAGGCGCAACAGGGCAATTTCGCCGAACTGTACGCGCAGCGGCCGGCCATGGTGATCTCTGCCTTCTTTGTGATCTACGTTGCGGTGACGGCCCTCTCACTGCCTGGCGCTGCGATCATGACACTGGTGGGCGGCGCCATCTTCGGGCTGGGCGTCGGCACGCTGATCGTTTCGTTTGCCGCAAGCATTGGCGCGACTTTGGCCTTCCTGGCGGCCCGATTTGTATTGGGCGAGTCCGTGCAGAACAAATTTGCCTCGCGTATGGCCGAGATCAACAAGGGGGTTGAGAAGGAGGGCGCTTTTTACCTGTTCACCTTGCGCCTGGTGCCTCTGGTGCCGTTTTTTGTCATCAACCTGGTGATGGGTCTGACCAAGATGAAAACCTGGACCTTCTATTGGGTTAGCCAGGTGGGCATGTTGCTCGGCACCATGGTCTACGTGAACGCCGGCACGCAACTGGCAAAAATTGATTCGCTCAAGGGCATCTTGTCGCCGGGTTTGATTGGTTCGTTCGTGCTGCTGGGCATTTTTCCGTTGATCGCGAAGAAAATTGTCGACACGGTGAAGGCGCGCAAGGTCTACGCCAAATGGAACCATTTAAAGCCCAAGTCGTTTGACCGGAACCTGGTGGTGATTGGCGGTGGTGCCGGCGGTTTGGTGTCTGCCTACATCGCGGCAGTCGTGAAAGCCAAAGTGACGCTGGTGGAGGCCCACAAGATGGGTGGTGACTGCCTCAACTACGGCTGCGTGCCCAGCAAGGCACTGATCAAAAGCGCCAAATTGGCCAGTCAAATGAAACACGGCTCAAACTATGGTTTGAGCGACACCGAGGCCAGGTTCAGTTTCAAGGTGGTGATGCAACGCATCCACGCCGTGATCGCAGCCATTGAGCCACATGACAGCGTCGAGCGATACACCGGCCTGGGTGTGGAGGTGTTGCAGGGTTACGCGAAGATCGTCAACCCATGGACGGTTGAAATCGCCCTGAATGGCGGCGGCACCCAAACGCTGACGACGCGGTCCATCGTGATCGCAGCCGGCGCACAGCCTTTTGTGCCACCTCTACCGGGCATCAATGACGTGGGTTACGTCACCAGCGACACGTTGTGGGATGAGTTTGTCAAACTCGATGACATCCCCAAACGCATGGTGGTACTGGGCGGCGGGCCAATCGGCTGCGAGTTGGCACAGAGTTTCCAGCGCCTGGGCGCGCAGGTGACGCAGGTGGAGATGGCGCCGCGCATCATGATCCGGGAAGACGAAGAAGTCTCAGAGTTGGCCAAACAGTCCCTCATCGCGGATGGTGTGCAGGTGCTCACCGGCCACAAGGCCCTGCGCTTTGAAGTGACCGGTGGTGCCAAAGCCATCATTGTCGAGAACCAGGGCCAGGAGATCCGCATCGAGTTTGACGCACTGCTGTGTGCGGTGGGCCGCGTGGCCCGGCTTTCGGGCTATGGTCTGGAGGAGCTTGGCATACCGACCAACCGAACCGTCACGACCAACGAGTACCTGGAAACCATTTACCCCAACATTTTGGCGGCAGGCGATGTGGCCGGGCCTTTCCAGTTCACCCATACGGCCGCGCACCAGGCCTGGTATGCGGCGGTCAACGCTTTGTTTGGTACCTTCAAGAAATTCAAGGTGGACTATTCGGTGATCCCCTGGGCCACGTTCATCGACCCCGAAGTCGCCCGGGTTGGCCTGAACGAGCAGGAGGCGAAGGAAAAAGGCATTGCCTACGAGGTGGTGAAGTACCCGCTGGATGACCTGGACCGGGCCATTGCCGACAGCGAAACCCACGGCTTCGTGAAAGTGCTCACGGTGCCGGGCAAGGACAAGATTCTGGGGTGCACGATTGTCGGCACGCACGCGGGCGACCTGCTGGCTGAATACGTTTTGGCCATGCGGCATGGCCTGGGGATGAACAAGATATTAGGAACCATCCACACTTACCCGACTCTGTCAGAGGCTAACAAATACGCCGCTGGCGAATGGAAGCGGGCGCACCAGCCAGAGAAGTTGCTTCAATGGGTGGCCAAATATCACACATGGAGAAGGAGTTAATCGATGAAGCATTCAATCTTGAGCCGACGAATTGCTATACAAACAATAGCAATTGCCGCGCTGTTTACGAGACTTGAGGTCGGATTTTCTCAAAATTCCGGGCAAGCCGGTGGAAACTTCGATCATTCATACCCAAATTGGGAATCTTTGTTGAAAAAACACGTCAGGTGGCTGCCTGACAACAAGCAGTCGCGCGTCAATTACAAGGGTTTTGCCGGCGACCGAGCCGAGTTGAAAAAGGTGCTGGAATCGCTCAGCGCCGTGCCCAAAGCCGAGTTCGACAAATTCAGCCGCGAACAGCAAATGGCGTTTTTGATCAACGCCTACAACGCCTTCACGGTGGAGCTGATTCTCACCAAATACCCCGATCTGAAATCGATCAAAGACCTGGGCTCTTTCGTCTCGGCCCCGTGGAAGAAGAAGTTTTTCACCTTGCTGGGCGAAGAGCGACACCTGGACTGGATCGAACATGAGCAGTTGCGCCCGCGTTACAACGAGCCACGTGTGCATGTGGCGGTGAACTGCGCCAGCATTGGTTGCCCGGCTTTGTTCCCCGAAGCCTTCACGGCGGCCAAGCTGGACGCCCAGCTCGAAGACGGCATGGTGCGGTTTCTGGGCGACCGAACGCGCAACCGCTACGCCGATGGCAAACTTGAAGTCAACATGATCTTCAAGTGGTTCCGGGAAGACTTTGAAAAAGGCAACAAGGGCTTCAACAAGCTCGAAGACGTGTTTGCAAAATACGCCGACCAGCTCACCTCAAACCCCGCCGACCGCGAAAAACTCCGGGCCAAGACCGTCCAGGTCGCCAATCTGGACTACGACTGGTCGCTCAATGATCTGGGGCGGTAAACACCGTTTTTGCCATGCGCTGTCCAGCGCCCTGGTTCTGGTGCCGTTTGTTGCGCCCTTGCAGGCACAGGAGATTCAAGCCTTTTCGAGCGCCACCGTAGACACTTTGCCGTCGCCTTGGCGTCTGGTGGGTTTGCCCAAGGGCAAAGCCCCACTGGCCCAGCTGGACATCACGACGCTTGGCACCGAGCGCGTGTTGCGCTTGGCAACCGACAAGTCGTACGGCACGGGGCTGCATGAATTGACCCCGACCGTGCTGTCGCCTGGCCGCACGCTCAAATGGCGGTGGCGACTGGAGCAGCCCTTGTTGATGGCAGACCTGAAGCTCAAGGCGGCAGATGACGCTGCGCTCAAGGTTTGCGCCATGTTTGACATGCCACTGGACAAGCTGGGTTTTTGGGAGCGCAACCTGGTGCGCCTGGCGCGTAATGCGAGCGGTGAAAGAATTCCCGGCGCAACCCTGTGTTACGTATGGGACCACAAGTTGCCCACAGGCTCCGAGCTGCCCAATGCCTACTCGAAGCGCCTGCGTTATATCGTGCTGGATTCCGGCGAACAAAAGCTCGGCCAGTGGGTCAGCCATGAACGCGATCTCGCGGCGGACCTTCAACGCGCGTTTGGGCACGAATTTGACACGCCGCCACCCTTGATTGCGCTGGTGGTGGGCGCTGATTCCGACAATACACAAGGCAAGAGCCTGGCTTATTTGGGTGACGTGTCACTGCCTGGCAAAGGCAGCGCGGTCAGGAAGTCAGAATAATCGGCTCCAGCGCATCACCCTGCGGCAGGATGCGCCCAATGATGGCGGTATGCACGTAGCCGAGTTCACGCAAGGCCTTGACGCAGGCCTCTACGCGGTCAGCCGGTACGCTGGCGAGCAGGCCACCGGCCGTCTGCGGATCGAAGATCAGCGGATAACGCGGGTGATTCACCCATTCTTCCTGGTTGCGCAATGCCCGGCGCAGGCGCACATTGGCGCTTTGCAGTGAACTCACGATGCCATTGGCCACGCATTCCTCGGCGCCGTCGAGCATCGGAATTTTCGACATGAACAGTTCAGCGTCCACACCCGACGGGCGCGTCATTTCCACCAGGTGGCCCAGAAGGCCAAAACCGGTCAAATCCGTGCAGGCTGTGGCGCCATGCTCACGCAGGCATTGCGCGCCCAAGCGGTTTGAAACCACCATGGACTGCAACGCAGCGTCAATCCAGCGCCCTTTGGCGGCTATCCGCGCGTGTGCGGCAAACAGGGTGCCGGTGCCGACGGGTTTGGTGAGGATCAACACATCACCCGGGCGCATGCCCCCTTTGCGCAAAGCCGCATGGTCGTTGTCGTCTATCAGGCCGTTCACCGCAAAACCCAAGGCCAACTCCTTGCCTTCGCCGGTGTGGCCGCCCACAAGTGCGCAATTGGCTTCGCGCAACACGTCCATCGCGCCAGTCATCATCTGGAACAGGATGTCTTCGGTCTTGGATTCCAGCCCGGGCGGCACGGTAACCACGGCGGTGGCCGTTTGCGCCTCGCCGCCCATGGCCCAGATGTCGCCCAGGGAATGGTTGGCCGCCACCTTGCCGAAGATATAGGGGTCGTCAATGAACGAGCGGAAAAAGTCGATGGAATGCACCATCGCCTTGCCGGGCGGTACACGCACGACGGCCGCGTCGTCCGGGTCTTTGAGACCGATCAGGACCTCCTCGCGGTCTACCGGATGCAGGTTGCCCAAGGCGCGCGCGAGCACCGTCGCCCCAACCTTGGCGCCGCAACCGCCGCAGCGCATGGCGATGGCCGAGATGGCTTGAAGGGACTCTTCCTGTGTCAGTTTGACGGCACTCTGTGCGGAAGGCCGGCTGGAGCTGCTTGATTTGTCAGAGTGGTCCATGGCCGGCAACTCACTGAATTTGGCCATGAAGCGCCGGTCAATCCAGTCTTTCCATTGCCAGACCCAGTCGCCGGCGAACCCGAGCCATCCCCTTGACGCAACGGCGTACTTGTCGCCCGTGCTGATGAGTGCGAGCCAGGTTTGCTGCGGGTGGTAGTCTTGCAGGGGCTTGCCAGCGACCGCGCGGCGCAGGTTTTCAGTCAATGGCGGGCCTTGGCGCACGGCAAACACGCCGGCCTTCTCCAGCTTGAAGTTCACCATGCTGGCGATGTCGCCGGCGGCAAAAATGCGCGGGTCAGTGACTGTTTGCAGGCTGTCGTTCACCTCGATGAAGCCATCCGCATCGAGTTTCAACCCTGTCTGCCGCAGCCAGGGCGCGCCGCCCGCGCGGGTTACCCACACGACTTCATCGGCCGCAACCTTCAGGCCGGACGTGGTGGTCAATTGACCGGCTTCGACCAGGTTTACTTCGGCGCCGAGGTGCAATGTCACGTCGCGTTGCCGCAAAACGGTTTCAAAGCGTTTCTGAACCCCCGGGTTGTGGGTCGGCAAGATGGTGGCGCTGCTGGTGAGCAGGTGAAAGGCCAGTTCATCCGGGTTGCGATTGATCAGGCGCAATTCATGGCGCAGCCGCCATTGCATGGCCAACAGCAGCTCGACACCGCCGGCGCCGCCGCCGACGACCGCTATGGTGGTTTTTCCGGGGTGTTTTTGCACCCGCTCCAACAGCGCCAGCCAGCGATCGTTGAAACGCTGGATCGGCTTGACCGGCACCGCGTTTTCAGCCGCACCAGCGACACTGGCCAACTGCGGCGTGGAGCCAATGTTGATCGAGAGTTCGTCGTAGGGCACCGGCGGGCGGTTTCGGCAGATGACCTTTTGGTTCACGCGGTCCAGCCCGATCACTTCGTCGCGGTAAAGGCGGGCGCCGGCGAACACACACAGGCGGCTCAGATCGATGTGAACGTCATCGTAGTCGTAATGACCGGCAATGTAGCCAGGCAACATGCCCGAGTAGGGCGTGTGCATGTCGGTGCAGATGAGCGTCAGGCGCACGCCCGGAATCGGGTTCATGCCGAATTTTTTGAGAACGATCACATGGCTGTGACCCCCCCCGACCAGGACGATGTCTCTGAGAACCGGCTGCTCACTGGACTGCATGTGCGTCTTTCAACAAAGCCCTGACCAGTTTGTTCAGGGCTGATTTTTCTTTTTGCGGCGCAAACAAGGGTGCGCGCTGGGCGCATTGCTTTTCCAGCCTGGCATACAGGCTTGTGGATGCGAATCCACCTTCAGCAGTTTGTTCCTTGCGGATTCTTGTGAGAAGGCCTGCCAAGGCAGCCGCGTTGCCGACCTCAAAATAACCAAGGTATTTATCACCCAGCATGCCGACGTTGCCATCAACCCGCGAGGCGAGCACCGGCGTAGCGCTGCAGACCGCCTCCATAACGACATGCGCGCCGCCTTCCATTTGGCTGGCGTGAACCAGCAGGTGGGCGCGCTGAATGTGTCGCCGCGTGGCTTCGTGGCTTAAGCCGCCCAGCCAGCGGTAGTGCGGGCAGGCGGCGGCCGTGCCGCGGGCCTGTGCGGCCAGGCGGGCATCCAGCGGATCGCCGATGTGGTCAATCCGGATACCGATGTCCGGGTTCAGCAGCCGGGCGGCCGCATACAGGGTTTGCGGCAGCTTTTCATCGCGCAAATGGCCCACCATCACCACCCGCAGGTGGCGCGTGGTTTTGGCGTGTTTCTGCCGTGACGTGGTGGATTGAAAAATGACCTCCGTCTTGCTGCGGTGCACTGCGGGCAATTGATCCGGACCTTTTTCCTGCAGCACGACCAA
>JANNMM010000279.1:0-37650 GCA_031397915.1 Rhodoferax sp.
CTGTGCGCCCCCGGCATCAATCTGCCCTCCACCCGCTCGCGCGCCACAAGCTACAAGGGCTGGGGCTTTGCAGACCCCCTGCCGCTCTACATGTACGACGGCGGTACCTCCATGGCGGCGCCGGTGATCACCGGCGCCATGGCGCTGATCCGCCAGGCCTGGCGGCGCACACGACGCCAGCCCAGCGGAGCGGCCCTGAAAGCGCTGGCCCTGCTGGCCTGCACACCGGTGCGCTCGCGCAGTGGCGGCGTTGCCACGCCTTTTGAAGCCGGCTTTGGCAAGCTGGACCTGGCGCGAGCCCTGCCCGCCTCCATGAAAGCGCGACCGGGCTGGCAGGTGGGCCTGCGGGATGCGGCGAACCAGCGCGTCGACACCTCGCAAACCCGCGATGTGGTGCTGAAACTGAAAAAACCCGCCCGTGTGCGCGCGGTGCTTTGCTGGTACGACCCGCCCGGCGAACGCCTCGTCAATGACCTGGACCTGAGCCTGCTGGACGCCACACACGCGGTTCTGGCCCAGGGCTCGGCCACCGGCACGTCAAACGGCGGCCCCGTACCGGACCGTCTGAACCCCGTCGAATGTGTGGACGTACCAGCCCTGCCCGCAGGCGCCTGCACCCTGCGCGTGGCCGGGTTCAACGTGATGACCGGCCCGCAGCGTTACGCCCTGGCCTGGGCGGTAGAAACAGCCGCCTGAGACCGCCACACCGACTTTATTTGTTGATTCTTTCACCCACCCCCTGGAGGACACCATGGCCAAATCCAACCGAAGCCGCACCAGCACCCGAGAAATCGACATCCCCACGCCGGTTGCGCGACGGCGATCCGGGGGCATCGCCCCAAGGCGATCGTCCCGCGCGCCAGCCCTGCCAGTGGGTGCAGGTAGCGGCCTGCTGGCGCTCGCGGCCGACGCCTCCGGGCAATTTGACGCGCTGGCGCCGAATTTCGGCAACATTTTGTCGTCCATCGGTCTGGGCGTGGCCAACTCGCAGGCCGCGCTGGACCGTGGCGTGATCAACACCGTGAACCGGCTCTCAAACACCAAAATCACCGTCGTGACTGAAGTGGTTGAGCAGCTGGACGACAACGGCCTGCCCGACGTGGCGCAGACCCAGCTGGTGACCAACGAACTCTCGGTGCTGAACTTCGTCACACCCACGGTGCACGAGTGGAAGCGCGTCTCACTGCAGATGGACATGAATGTGGGCGCCATGGACGACGAAACCGGCATGAGTTTCAGCGTCTCGCGCGACCGCTCCAGCATGGCCAATGTCGGTCTGTTCTTTGGCATCATTGGTGTTGGCTACATGTCCAACAGCAGCGACTTCCGCTACGTCAACTCCAATAGCCACCGCGAGGCACAGTGGTCCAACGGCAGTGTGCAGATGGACGCAACACTCGGGCCGCGCCGCACCACCAAGTTCCCGGTGCCGGCCACAGTAACCATCGGGCCGCAACTCTTTGTGAGCCAGGGCGCGATCACTGAAACCAAGGTGGCCAATGTGGTCACGGAACGCGCGGTAGACCTGCTCATCAGCGTGCGCAAGGCCAGTGGCGCCGTGAACCCGGCGAAAAACATCGAGCTCGACGCAGCCGGCTTGTTGCCGTCGTTTTCCAGCACCGCGCCCTTCAGCGGCACCACCACCAATTCCGACGGCCAATGCAAAGTCACCCTGCGCCGCCCCATCTTTTTTGGCTTCAGCAACCCGGCCAAACGCAGCCTGACGCTGCGCCTGGGTTTGTTGTCCAAGCGTTTTGACCTCGTCATCTGAACCCGCATTCAGACCGCGCTCTTTCACACCGATTCAAGGAGAAACACCATGGCAACCGCTCCCCTGCTTCCCATTGGCGCCGGCAGCACCGCGCTGGCGCTCCCCGGCACAGCCGATGTGTCCGACGAATTGCTGCGCTCCGGCATGAGTTTTGGCAAGATGGTGCAAACCACTGGCCAGGCCGTCGCCGACACCCAACTCAAACTCAACGAAACCGGCGCGGCGATGGCTTCCACGCTGGCGACCACCCTGGTGGATGTGATCGCCGTGCAGGAAACCATCTACGACGACGACGGCAACATCGACTCGGCGCAGACCTTCACACGCAAGTTGCCGCTGATCAATTTCATCGACCCGGTGTTTTACGAATGGAGCTCGGTGCGCCTGCAAGGCCAGTTTTCAGCGAGCGAACTCGTTTCAAGCCAGGAAAACAATACGAGCAGCGGCGCCAGTTCGTTCGGGTTCGGCGGTATCGGCATTTCATTTGGCGTGATTGGTGTGGGCGGCATCGCAAACTCACGCAGCAGTACCACCAGCGCCAGCGACATTGACCAGAGTTTCGACCGCTCCTTCGGCCAGGTGCGCGCCAGCGCCCTGCTCGAGCCCAAACGCGACATCGGCGTGCCCGCGCCGCGCCAGGTGGTGCGCGGCCCCAGCCTGAACGTGATCTCGGGCGCCATCGTCGACGTGCTGACGGCGGGCGCGTTGACGGCGCGCACCATGTCGGCACTGCTGGAGTTGCGCCGGCAGGACGGCACGCCGATCAACGGCAAAGCGATCTCGATCGAGACCGAAGGCGCGCCCTGGGCTTTCTCTACGCCCGGCGCGGAAACCACCGACGCCAACGGCCAGGTCGCCATCACGATGCGGCGCGACTTCATTGGTGCAACGCCCGACACTGCGCCCAAGGACGTGGTGCTCTCGGCGCGCCTGGGCCTGGTCTCCAACAGCGCCACCTTGACGTTCTAGCCCGCGCGTCACGTCTCAATGGCTGCACCGACTGACATTGAACTGGCCGCCGGCCAGCAGGCAGCGCTTGCCTCTTTGCTGGTGCATGCGGTCGAAGGTGTGGTGGCCGCGCAGCGCGTGCTGGACGAAGACGCGCTGGCGCGGGTCACTGAATTTGTGCAGACGCCGCAGGGCGACCTGGTGTTGCCGCCGCTGTGGTTCACCTTTCGCGAGGCCAAACTCACGCTGGAAATGGCGGCCACGGTCTCACGCGTGCGCGCCCGAAGTGCTGGCAGCAATGACGTGCGCCTCGATTGCCGGCTGCTCAACCCGGCGGCGGTGAGCCTCTATGGCTACGCAGCGTCCAGCGGCATCAAACTGGAACTGACGCTGGCGCCGCAAGACGCCGGGCAGTTGCGGCCGATTGACAGCCAGAATTGAACCCCGCCCTGAACCCCGACCTCACCGCCTTGCCTTCATGGCTACCCTCATCACCAACCTGAACCTCGACGCCGCGCGCCTGGACAAATTCACGCGACTGGGCAGCGACAGCATCGTCACCATCGACGGCATTCGCGGCGTCTTCACGCCCGTGGGCGCGGCTGATGGCACCCCGCTTGGCAATGACGAACGCAAAAACCTGCAGACGGTGATCGATGAACTGCGCAAGGAAGTCGGCCGGCTGCAAAGCAGCAACCTGCAACTGGGCAAAGACCTCTCGGCCCTGCGCGACCGCCCTTCTGCGCCCGACGATTTCGCCACCGCCGTGCAGCAGTCGCTGGACGAGCTGCAGCAACGCATGTCGACGATGCGCAATGCCATGTCGAATTTTGCGGTGAAGGAGTTCAAGCTCGAGGCCGATGTGTTTGTGCAGGTTTCGCCACTGGGGAATATCGAGTACCGCTTTTTGCAACCGGGCGACACCACAAGCCCAACGGCGCTCTCGAAACTCTCGCTGCACCTGGTGCCGGTGCCCAAAAACAATCTGGCGGGCGTGTGGACGCCCAACCTGTTCCAGCCCGACCTGAGCCTGGCCGCCTTGCCTGAGGTGACGGCGGAACAGCAAAAACGCATGGAAGGTGCGGGCTTGTTTTCAATCGGCGAATTTTTGCAGGTAGGTACCCGCGCGCGGGCGCAGGCTTACCTTGAAGCGTTGTTGGAGACCGAGCGCAAACGCCTGGCCATCTGGGCGCAGCAGGCGGCTTTGCTGTCGCTGCGCGGCGTCAACGGCGGCGGCGCGCTCGTGTTGATCGAGGCCGGCTTCGGCAGTTTTGATGCTTTGGCTGACGCCGACACAGCGGTGCTGGTCAAACGCTATGCCAAGCTGCGTGAAAAGAACCCGCAATGGACCGCGGGTGAGGTTGACGACAACCTGGCCGCGCAGTGGATTCGCGCAGCGCGGCAGTATTTGGGCTTGCCACCGCTGGTTGCTGCGGCGCCGGTTGATCCGGCGGAGCCCACCTAGTCCCACAAGAATGTGTGCGCAAAAAAGCATTCCACTTGAATGCTATACTATTAATAGCAATAAACGGCCATTTGACGAGACTTCAATGTCGATTTTTCCATAAAAAATGGAAAACCACCTGAAATCACACAATAATTAACATGGGTGTTAATTATTGGGAAAGATCAACCCACTGAGGCACCCGTCCGGGAAGGGCATCAAGCCAGCAGTGTCAAGACAATCAGCAGTCCCACGCCGATGCTCACCAGTCCGAAAAACCGGATCTGCCCGTCACTGAGTTGCTGGATCTGCAGAAACAACTGGCGCCACCGGGTTGGCGAGGCAAAGGGCATCAGGCCTTCAATCACCAGCGCGAAGCCAATGCCAAGGCCCAAAACCTGCCAAAAACTCACGGCGGGCGTTTCTCAGTGCAAGGTGAATGTCAAGGTGCTTGTTTTTGGCCGCAGAATTATCTTTTGGCCGGTGCGGCAGGCGCCGCATTGCCACGAAACGCCTTGAAGAACTCGGAGGACGAGGGGTCGACCACCATCACGTCGCCCTTCTTGTTGAAGCTGCCGCGGTAAGCATCGAGGCTGCGGTAGAACTGCGCGAAGCTGGCATCGCGGCCAAAGGCTTCTGCGTAGGTGTTGGCGGCCAGGGCGTCGCCCTCACCCTTTATTTTCTGCGCATCGCGGTAGGCGTTGGCCACCGTCACTTCGCGTTGCCGGTCGGCGTCAGCGCGGATTTTTTCGCCCTCGGCGGCGCCGGTTGAGCGCAACTCATTGGCAACGCGTTTACGCTCGGCTTCCATGCGGCGGTAGACCGATTCAGTGATGGCGTCGACATAGTCGGCGCGGGTGATGCGCACGTCCACAATCTCGATGCCCCAGGGCTTGCTGCCTTTGACTTTTTCGGTCACTTCTTTCATCACCGCGTCACTCACGGCCTGGCGTTTGGTGGAGAGCATTTCTTTCACGGTGTTTTTGTTCACCTCTTCCTGGAAGGCGTTGCGCACCACGCGGTTGAGCTGGTTGGCACCGGCGGCTTCGTCCAGACCCACATTGCGGATGTATTCGCTGGGCTCCGAGATGCGCCAGCGCACATACCAGTCGATCACCATGCGCTGCTTCTCTGCCGTGAGCATGGGCTCGGTGTCGCTGGTCTCGAGCGTCAACAGGCGCTTGTCGATGTACGAGACGTTCTGGAACGGTGGCGGCAACTTGAAGTTGAGGCCTGGCTCGGTGATGACTTCCTTGATCTGGCCCAGCGCGTAGACCACGCCAAACTGGCGCTGGTCAACCACAAACAACATGGAACTGGCCAGGGCCAGCAGCACCAGGAAGGACGAAAAAATAAATCCGATTTTGGGCATGGTGTGATTCTCGATGGTCAGCGTGAACGCGAGGATTCACGCGAGCGGGAGTCCGGGATGGCTGGCGTTGGCGCTGCCGGTGACGCGGGCACCTGCGGATTGGTGACGACCGAGCCCGCTTCCACGCCCGACATTTGCAACACTTTGTCGAGGGGCAAAAACATCATGTTGGAGCCCTGTTTGGAGTCGACCATGACTTTGGTGACACTGCTGTAGATCTGCTGCATCGTCTCGAGGTACATGCGGTCGCGTGTCACCTGGGGAGCCTTCTGGTACTCGGCCAGCACGGACTTGAAGCGCTGCGCATCGCCCGAAGCCTGCGCGACGATACGCGCCTTGTAGGCTTCGGATTCTTCCTTGAGCCGCGAGGCCGAGCCGACCGCGCGGGGAATCACGTCGTTGGCATAAGCCTGCGCTTCATTTTTGGCGCGCTCACGCTCCTGGCCGGCTTTGAGCACATCGTCAAACGCGGTCTGAACCTGCTCGGGCGGGCGCACGCCGCCTTGTTGCAGATTGATGCCAACGACTTCAATGCCAACCTTGTAGCGGTCGAGGATTTTCTGCATCAGCTCGCGCACACGCGGGGCGATCTGGTCGCGCTCTTCGGAAAGCGCTGCGTCCATCTTCATTTTGCCGACCACTTCACGCACCGCCGTTTCAGCGGCTTGCACCACCGCTTCGCCAGGGTTTTTGCTCTCGAACAGGAAGGCGCGCGCATCGCTCAGGCGGTATTGCACGGCGAACTTGATCTCGACGATGTTTTCGTCTTCCGTCAACATCGCCGACTCACGCAGGCCGGTGGCCTTGATGACGGTGTCGCGGCCCACATCCACGGAGCGGATCTGCGTGACGAAGATGAGTTCGTGTTTCTGGATCGGGTACGGCAGGCGCCAGTTGAAACCGGCGCCGACTGACGATTTGTATTTGCCAAACTGCGTGATGACGGCCTGCTGACCCTCTTGCACGATGAAGAAACCGGTGCCGAGCCAGATCAACACGGCCACCGCTGCGATCAGCCCTGCGCCAATGCCGGCGCTTTTCATGTCGGGCTGGAAACCGCCACCGTTGCCACCATCACCACCGCCACCCATCGGGTTGCTGGGGCGCTGGCCCGGTTTGTTGCCACCCAGGCCGCCAAACAGGCCGCCGAGCTTCTTGTTGAAATCGCGCCAGAGTTCGTCCAGGTCAGGCGGGCCTTGATTCGAACCGCGGGCGGGCCGGCGGTTGTTGTCAGACGGCGGCGATGAAGGATTCTGCGGTTGCGACGGCTGCTCGCCGTTGCCAGGATTGTCGCCGGAGGGTGCGTCGCCCGAAGGTTTGTCGTCTCCCCGTCCCCATTTCTGGTCGTTGAGGTTGAACATGCCCCGGAAGCGTTGTTGGAGTGTCATCTCGCGTGCGTCTTTTGAGTAACTTCGAAATAGTGCAATTGTGCCCAATCAATGGGCGGCGTCGGGCTTGGCGGCAAAATTTTCATCGCCAAAATGGGGCAGACTGGATGCGTACGGCAGCGGCACGGCGCCCAGATCGTGAATTTTCGCGGCGATCAGGCCGCGCAGGGCCACCAGGCCCTCTCCGGTACGCGCGCTCACAAACACCCGCGGGGTTTGCACACCATCGATTTCAAACATGTCTTCAAGGTGCAGCGGGTAGCTGGCTTTTTCAAGGGCGTCGAGTTTGTTGAACACCACGATTTGTGGAATATCGGCGGCGCCGATCTCGGCCAGCACGTGCTGAACCTGGTCAATCTGCTCCTGAAAATGCGGGTTGGCGGCGTCGACCACATGCAGCAGCAGGTCTGCGTCCACCGCTTCCTGCAAAGTGGCTTCAAAGGCTGCGATCAGGCCGTGCGGCAGATCGCGGATGAAGCCCACCGTGTCTGACAGCGACACCGAGCGCCCGGCTTCGCCCAGGTACAGCTGGCGCGTGGTGGTGTCCAGCGTGGCAAAGAGCTGGTCGGCCGCGTAGGCCCTGGCTTTGACCAGCGCATTGAACAGCGTGGATTTGCCGGCGTTGGTGTACCCCACCAGGGAGATGTTGAAGGCATCGCGCCGCTCGCGCTGGCGGCGTTGCGTCTGGCGCTGTTTTTTGACCTTGACCAGGCGCTCCTTGGTGCGCTTGATACTCTCACCGATCATGCGCCGGTCCAGCTCGATCTGCGTTTCGCCGGGGCCACCACGCATGCCGATGCCGCCACTTTGGCGCTCCAGGTGCGACCATCGCCGCACCAGGCGCGTGCTGAGGTACTGCAAACGCGCCAATTCCACCTGCAGCTTGCCTTCGTGGCTGCGTGCACGCTGGCCAAAGATTTCAAGAATCAGCAAGGTGCGGTCGTTCACTGGTAGCTCCATGTGGCGCTCGAGGTTGCGCTGCTGGGCCGGGCTCAGGGACTGGTCGAAGAGAATTTCTGTGGCGCCGTGCTGGGCTGCCAGCAGCTTGATTTCATCGGCTTTGCCACTGCCGATGAAAAGCGCCGCATCAGGCGCGCGGCGCTTGCAGGTGACCCGCGCAACCGGGCTCAAACCTGCGGTTTGCGCGAGCAGACCGAGTTCTTCGAGCTCGCCGTCAAAGTTGGGCAGGCCGAGGTCAACACCCACCAGAATGGTGGGTGCTATCAAGCTGCGGGCGGCTCGCCGGCCTCGGTGGGAGTGAGATTCACGGCGCGGCCCGGAACGATGGTGGAAATGGCGTGTTTGTAGACCATTTGCGTTACCGTATTGCGAAGCAACACGACATACTGGTCGAACGATTCAATTTGCCCCTGCAATTTGATGCCGTTGACGAGGTAAATGGAGACCGGGATATGCTCGCGGCGCAAGGCGTTCAAAAACGGGTCTTGCAGCAACTGGCCTTTGTTATTGTTCACGATATTCTCCGTGTTCAAAGAGTGGTTGAAAAGAAACTGACGATACCACAGCGATGCGACAAAGCCGCTCGCAGATGGGCATGAACCCAGTGATTCGGGAGGGTGATTCCATCGCCTCCCAGGTGGTGGACTCCAGGGCGCGGGGCAAGTTCAATCGGGCTTGGACAGACGGATCTCAATCGTCTGTGTCGGCAAACGGGTTCTTGCCGGATTTCATCTGGATGCGCAGCGGTGTGCCGGTGAGGTCAAACTCCTTGCGAAACCGACCTTCGAGGAATCGTTTGTAAGCGTCTGTGACGTGCTCCAGCGAGTTGCCATGCACGACGATGATCGGCGGGTTCATGCCACCCTGGTGCGCATACCGCAGCTTGGGCCGGTACATGCCGGCGCGTTTGGGGCTCTGGAACTGCACGGCTTCAAGCAGGAGGCGTGTCAAAACAGGTGTTGACATCTTGCAGTTGGCAGCCCGGTAGGCCTGGGTAATGGAGGCCCACAAAGGGCCCAAACCCTGGCGCTTTTTGGCCGAAATCAGGTGCAACGCGGCGAATTTCAAAAATGGCAGGCGCGTTTCAATGGAGCGTTTGCACAGTTCGCGCTGGTATTCGTCGATCGCGTCCCATTTGTTGACGGCCACCACCACCGCACGGCCACTCTCCAGGATGTAGCCGGCGATGTGGGCGTCCTGGTCGGTCACGCCCTGTGTGGCGTCGATCAAAAGCAAAACCACGCTGGCCGATTCAATCGCTTGCAGGGTTTTGACCACCGAAAATTTTTCAATCGCCTCGAAAACCTTGCCTTTGCGGCGCAAACCGGCGGTGTCGATCAGCTCAAATTTCTGGCCGTCGCGTTCAAACGGCACTGAAATGGCGTCGCGTGTGGTACCTGGCTGGTCAAAGGCCACCAGGCGCTCTTCACCGAGCCAGGTGTTGATGAGGGTCGACTTGCCGACGTTGGGCCGCCCGGCAACGGCCAGCTTGATGGCATCTTGCGGGTCAGGAAAAGCCTCTTCCGTGTCAGCCAGATGCAGGGGCGCCAAGGCCAGATCGACCAGATCCCGGATGCCCTGGCCATGGGCCGCCGAAATACCATGCACATCGCCCAGACCCAGCTCATAAAACTCGGTCAGCCGCGTGCCGTCTTTCATGCCTTCGGCCTTGTTGGCCACCAGCACACAGGGTTTGCCGAGCCTGCGCAGGTAGTTGGCGATGTCGTGGTCCTGCGCCGACAGGCCTTCGCGCCCGTCGACCACAAAGATCACAACGTCTGCCTCGGCCACCGCCTGGCGCGTCTGTTTGGCCATTTCCTTGTAGATGCCACCCACTGCGTCGGGCTCAAAGCCGCCGGTGTCAACGACGATGAACTCGTGTTTGCCCTGTTTACCGTTGCCGTAGTGGCGGTCGCGCGTCAGGCCCGCGAAATCAGCGACGATGGCGTCGCGCGACTTCGTCAGGCGGTTGAACAGGGTTGATTTGCCAACATTCGGGCGGCCGACCAAGGCCAGGACGGGTTTCATGGAAGGCGTTTGAAACCCGCGCTTATTCCGGCCTGAAGCCAAACACGCCGCCGCTGCGTGTGACCACCACCAGGGTGTCGCCCACCAGAACGGGTGCTGCGGCGATTTCGGTGCCATCTGTGGTGAGGCGGTTCAAGGGAGAGCCGTCAGTGCGCGAAAGCAGGTGAACCAACCCGGTGTTGTCGCCGACCGCGACGGATCGCCCAATCACCAGCGGCGCCGTCAAAGCGCGGAATTTCAAACGTTCGGACACCCACGCGCGTTCACCGTCGAGCCGGCGCCAGGCAATGACCTTACCGTCGCTTTCGCTGCCGTAAACCATTTCGTCATCACCATGCAGCCCTTGCGCGCCAGTGGCCGGTTTGTTCCAGACCAGGGTGCCGCGATCGGCATTGACACAGCCGATCATGGCCTGATAGGCCCGCACGCAAACGCTGTCTCCGACGCGGCTGACCTGGGAGACAATGTCGACCAAGCGCTCTACGTCATTGGTGCCGCGCGGCACCGCGATGGGCACTTCCCAGCGGCTGCTGCCATTTAGCGGGTTCATACCCACCAGGCGCCCGGAAAGACCGGCCACCAGGGTATCGCCAACCGCCAGCAACACGCCCGCCTGGCGCAGCACCAGCGCTTCGCCCGGACGCGCCTGATTCCACAATTTGCGGCCAGAAGCCGCATCAAACGCAGCAACCGAGCGGTCGGCACCGAGCACAAACACCCGGGCACCCGTGACCAAAGGTGCCGTGAAGCTCTGCGCTGGCAGCCTTTGCCGCCAGATCTCTCGGCCGCCGTCCAGGGTGACAAGCTCATTGGCCAGCGTGATGATGGAGGTGTACCGCCCATCACTGCCGGCGCCCGCAGACACTGCCGCGCCCAGGGCTGTACGCCACACGTCTGCACCCGTGCGTGCATCGAGCGTGACGACCCCACCATCCGAGCTGGCCAGGGTGACGTTGACACCATTGGCCTTGACGGCCAGCGGAAACTTCACGTCCCCTACTTTGGCCGACCAAGCCAGGCGAACGCCGATCAGGGCTGCATTCGGACCAAGATCGGCGGGTTTGGGTGAATCACTGGTGCTGCCACAAGCCGACAGAACCAGTGCCAAAGCCAAACCGGCGACGCCACAAACCAGCCTGGCGCTGCCCGGTTTTTGCGCCATCCTCGAGGGTTGCATCACTTTTTCACTTCCACAGGTTTGGACACGGCCTCAGGCTTGGGGTTGACGCCCAGGGCATTGAGCTTGACTTCAACCAGGCGCCGGTACTCCGTGCGTTCATCAAATTCCCGATACGCTTTTTCATACTCGGCACGGGCCTCCGCCTTTTTGCCTTGCAGCGAGTAGGTGTCACCCTTGCGGTCTGCAACCAGAGCCGAAAATTCAGGTGGAAATTTGGCCGCCAACAGCTTCAGGGCTTCGTCATAGGCCTTGTCATTGACCAAAACGGACGCCAGGCGCAGCCGCGCGATGGCCTGAATGCCGTCGTCGGAAGACTTGTCGGCCACCCAGGCCAGGGCGGTCTTGGACTCGGCTGCTTTGCCAGCTTCAAAATAGGCTTTGGCCGCGAGCAAGGCCCCTTGATGAGCATAGGTGGTTGAAGGAAATTTGTCTTTCAGATCGGCAAAAACGCGGTCAATCTTGGCTGCGTCGCCACCTTTGACGACGCGGTCAAGTTCGTCATACAGCGCCGATGCCTGCGTGGCTTCGCTGGTTTGCCAACGCTGGTAAAGGTTCCATCCGGCGAATGCGCCCATCACGGCAATCAAGGCCCAGGTGATCGGGTTGCCGTATTGTTTCCAGAAGGCTTTCAGCTGGTCGAGCTGTTCCTGTTCTTCAAGGTCTAATTGGTTTGCCATGGGAGATTTTGGTTAAGCGTGGGATTGTAGGGTGCCAGCCCAGGCGGCAAGATCGGCGAGCGGCCGTTTCACCTGCGCGCCACCACCGGCTCCTTCCTGCCCGCCCTCCCGCAGTGACTTGACGGTCACCTCGTTTTGCGCCAGTTCATCGGCGCCAAAAACCAGGGCAAATCGCGCGCCACTGGCGTCTGCCCGTTTGAATTGCGATTTCATGCTGCCCATGCCCTCGGGTGTGCTTGCGTGCATTTGGATACTCACGCCCTCTGCACGCAAGCGCTGCAAGGTTTGCATGGCCATCGGCAGCGCCGCCACGTCGGGCACCACCGCATAGGCATCAAGAGGCGCGCTCGGCACTGTGACGCCCTGCTCCTTGATAAGCTCCAGCACCCGCTCCACACCCAGCGCCCAGCCCACCGCTGGCGCCGGTTTGCCGCCGATTTGCGCCATCAGGTCGTCATAACGACCACCCGCACAAATCGTGCCCTGCGCGCCAAGGCTGGAGGTGATGAACTCGAACACGGTCAGGTTGTAGTAGTCCATGCCCCGCACCAGGCGCGGGTTGACGCTGTAGGCAATGCCATTGGCCTCGAGAATCGCCTTGAAGGTGGCGAAATGCGCCAGAGAGGCGCTGCCCAAAAAGTCCAGCAGTTTGGGCGCGGATTCATTCACCGCCTGCATGGCCGGGTTTTTTGAATCCAGAATGCGCAAGGGGTTGCTGTGCAAGCGCCGCCGCGCGTCGTCGTCCAGTTGGTTCTGGTACTGTTCGAAATGCGCAATCAGGGCGGCGCGGTGTTGCCGGCGTTCGTCAGGTTGGCCCAGGCTGTTGATCTCGAGCCGGACATTCTGGAACCCCAATTCTTTCCAAAGTGAATCGGCCAGCAGCACCAGTTCGGCATCCACCTCGGCGCCGGAAAAACCCAGCGCTTCGGCGCCAATCTGGTGAAACTGGCGGTAGCGGCCGCGTTGTGGACGCTCGTGGCGAAACATGGGGCCCATGTAATACAGGCGCTTGCCGCCGTCGTACAGCAAGGAGTGCTCAATGGCCGCACGAACCACACCCGCCGTATTTTCGGGCCTCAAGGTCAGCGCCTCGCCGTTGAGGCGGTCGTCGAAGGAGTACATCTCCTTCTCGACAATATCAGTCACTTCACCCAGACCACGCACAAACAGGGGTGTGGGCTCCACGATGGGAGTACGGATATTCCGGTAGGCGAAACGCGCCATCAGGTCGCGAACCTTGTGCTCCAGCCATTCCCAGCGCGCCGAATCGGGCGGCAGGATGTCGTTCATGCCCTTGACGGCGGTGATTTTCTCGAATTTGGATCCGGCGTTCATGGGCCTTGTTTTTTCTGCCTTTGCGGCACGCTTGGGGGTGCGGTAAACATCAGGCCGCGACGGCGTGGGTCTGACCGAAGCGTTTTTCGATGTAGTCTTCAACAACCTTCTGGAATTCAACAGCGATGCCTTCGCCGCGCAAGGTCATGCGTTTTTCGCCGTCAATGAAGACCGGAGCGGCGGGTGCCTCGCCGGTGCCTGGCAGGCTGATGCCGATGTCGGCATGTTTGCTTTCGCCCGGGCCATTGACGATACAGCCCATCACCGCCACCTTGAGGTGTTCAACGCCCGGATACTTTTTGCGCCAAAGCGGCATCTGCGCACGCAGGAAGTCGTCGATCTGTTTGGTCAGATCCTGGAAGGTGGTGCTGGTGGTGCGTCCGCATCCGGGGCAAGCCGTGACGCTGGGCACGAAAGTGCGCAGGCCAAGCGCCTGCAGAATTTCGGATGCGATCACGACCTCTTGCGTGCGTGCCTCACCCGGCGCAGGCGTGAGCGAGACACGAATGGTGTCGCCAATGCCTTCCTGCAGCAAAATCGACAGCGCGGTGGCCGAGGTTACGGTGCCTTTGGTCCCCATGCCGGCTTCGGTCAAACCCAGGTGCAAAGCGTAGTCACAACGCCGGGCGAGCTCGCGGTAGACCGAAATCAGGTCCTGCACGCCGCTGACCTTGCACGACAGGATGATCTGGTCGCCGCGCATGCCCATGGACTCTGCCAGCCTTGCAGACTCGATGGCGGAGGTGATCAAGGCCTCGTACATCACCGGTTTGGCGTCCCAGGGCTGCGCACGCGCCGCATTTTCGTCCATCAAACGCGCGAGCAACTCCTGGTCCAGACTGCCCCAGTTGACGCCAATGCGCACGGGCTTGTTCCAGCGCATGGCCACTTCAACCATCTGGCCAAACTGGCGATCGTGTTTGTCGCCCTTGCCGACATTGCCAGGGTTGATGCGGTACTTCGACAGCGCCTTGGCGCACTCGGGAAAATCGGTCAAGAGGCGATGGCCGTTGTAGTGGAAATCGCCGATGAGCGGGACGTCAATGCCCATGCGGTCAAGTTGCTCACGCACGTGTGGCACGGCGGCGGCCGCTTCTGGCGTGTTGACGGTGATGCGCACCATCTCGGAACCGGCTATCGCCAGTTCTTTAACCTGAATGGCGGTGCCAATGGCGTCTGCCGTGTCGGTGTTGGTCATCGACTGCACCCGCACCGGTGCGTCGCCGCCCACGGTAACCACCCTTGCGCCCCAGGCAACCTGGGCCTGCCGCGAGCGGCGCGCCTGAGGCACGGCAGACGCAATGGGCAAGGCTGACAGATGGCTCACAGTCACTATCGCACCTCGAAACGGGCCACGTTGTCGCGAGAAACGGGTCCCATGTCGAAGTCCCTTCCACGCACTTTCAGCGAAATGGAGTCGGCCCGGCCGACAACCACTTTGAGTGGCGATGGCCCGGATGCGCCAGCTGTTTCGCCAACCGCGAGGGTCTTGCGCAACTGAACGACACCGGCCGCGTCGGTCACCTCAACCCAGGCTGTGGCTTTGGCAGAAAAAACAACCACGCCGTCGACACTTGACCCGATGGTTTCCGGCACCGCAGCCGAAAGTTTGCCGTCCGCCGGCAACACAAAGGCCGGTGGGTTATCCGCCTTGTCTGCGGTGGCGTCCACCGCTTTGGCATCCGGGGCAACAGCCGCCGCTGGTGGCGCAGTGCTTTCGCTGACCCCACCTGCAACGGGTGCGGCTGGGGTCTTGAGGTCTGCCCGCTGAACACCCTCGCCCGATTTTTCAGGGGCTGTCTCGTTCAAGCCGGGTACCACCAGCAGGATCGCCGCGGCAGCGACCAGCAACATGCCGATCACCACAAAAGGTTTTGACAGGCGCTGCGCCAACGTGCCCTGTGCCGCAAAATTGGCACCCTGGTAGGCTGTGTTGAGGCTGCTTTCGTCGGTTTTGAGCCGGGGCATCTGGCCCTGCGGCAGTCGGGCCAGCACGGGGCCGGCGTCTACTTTCAAGGTGCGGCAAATGCTGGAGGCCAGAGCGCGGGCAAAAACCGTGTCGGGCAGCAGATCCACCCGATCGGACTCCAGGGCTTCAATCTTTTTGACCGGTACCTTGAGCGAAACCGCCAGGGCACCGATGTGCAAACCGGCGGCTTCGCGCGCCTGGCGCAGAAGCGCCCCCGCCGAAGGGCCGGCGAATGTCACGTCTGACTCACTCATCGAAGGCGCTGCGTTCATAAGAAAGTGCTTCCTTGGCTTGGGCAAAGCGTTTTTTCAACTGGGCACCCAATTGCTGCATGGCGTCCCGGTTGTCCATGCGCCGCTCGATTTTGATACCCAACCAGAGCGATTCGGCATTGGCCAGCTCGCTGTTGTTGATGCGCCGGATATAAAACTGCGACCGGGCAAATTCGCCGCGTTTGTACAGCAGGTCGGCCAGGTTGTAGCCGGTGATGGGGTTGCCGGGCTCCAGTTCGTAAGCCCGTTGCAGGCTCAGTTCGCCCTCTGGCAACAAGCCTGCGCGCACCTGGCACAGGCCCTGGGCCATCCAAGACTTGGCGCGCCCAGCGTACAGGGGCGTGGCGATGGCCTGGGCAAACACCGCCTGTGACTGAGGGTAACGCGCCTGCTGGCACAAAAGCCAGCCGTAGTTGTGCATCACATTGGCGTCGCGGGGTGACAGGGCCAGCGCGCGCTTGAAACTCTCCTCAGCCAGCGGGATCTCGTTGAGCCGCATGTAGACCAGGCCGCGCAGGTTGTGGGCATCAGCAAAATTGGGATCGGCCGCGAGCGCCTGTTTCAGCTCGTCAAGCGCCACCGTGGTTTGCCCCTGCTCAAAATAGCCGACGGCCAGCTCCAGGCGCAGGCGTGCGCGCTTGCGGGTTTCGGGCTCGTCGGAATCGGTGACGATGTCGGCTGTCGCCCGGGCCGGGCTGCCGTCCGGGCTGGTCGCGCAACCGGCAAGCTGGGCACCGGCGAGCAACGCGGCCACACTGGCGCAATAAGGAAAAATCCGCGCTGCCCACCCACGGGTAAACCTGGTCGTCATGTCTTCAATGCTCCTGTGCAAGCCTGGCTGCAAACTTGATGGGTTTAACCGTGGCCGTGCGCAGGCGCGCCATTCTCTGGTCCACCCCGGTGCGGTCATTGACGTCGCCCGCCAGCTGGCCGCAGGCCGCGTCGATGTCGTCGCCGCGTGTCTTGCGAATGGTGGTCACGATACCGGCGTCACTGAGGATTTTTGCAAACGCCGAGACGGCTGCCGGTTTGGAGCGCAGCAGGCCCGAGGCAGGAAACGGGTTGAACGGAATCAGGTTGAACTTGCCCCAGACACCACCCGTCGCGTGGCGCTTGACCAGCTCGACCAGTTCCCGCGCCTGTTGCGGCTGGTCATTGACGCCGTCGAGCATGCAGTATTCAAAGGTGATGAAATCGCGCGGAGCGTGCGCCAGATACCGGTTGCAGGCGTCCAGCAGTTCATTGATCGGGTATTTCTTGTTGAGCGGCACGAGGTCGCTGCGCAAGGTGTCGTTGGGTGCATGCAAGGACACGGCCAGCGCGACCGGGCAGTCCTGGGCCAGGCGGTCGATCATCGGCACCACACCCGAGGTTGACACCGTCACGCGCCGGCGCGAGAGGCCATACCCGTGGTCGTCCAGCATCACACGCAGCGCGGGCACCAGCGCCGAATAGTTCTGCAGCGGCTCCCCCATGCCCATCATCACCACGTTGGAGATGACGCGTTCGCCCGCGCCCGGTTTGAGCCCGGGCCTTTTTGGCAGATGTTGGCGCAGGTAGTGCTCGGCAAACCACAGCTGCGCGACGATTTCACCGGTCGTGAGGTTGCGGCTAAAGCCCTGGTGGCCGGTAGAGCAAAACCGGCAACCCACCGCGCAACCGGCCTGTGAGGAGATGCACAGCGTGCCGCGGTCGTCTTCCGGAATGAACACGGTCTCGACCGCATCACCGCCACCCACGTCAAACAGCCATTTGATGGTGCCGTCGGCCGATTTCTGTTGCGTGTTGACCGCAAGCGCCTGCACCGTAGCGGCAGCTTTGAGTTTCTGGCGAAAGCTTTTCGCGAGGTCACTCATCTGGTCAAAATCGGTTTCACCGTTCTGGTGGATCCAGCGAAACAGCTGCTTGGCCCGGAACGCTTTTTCTCCCAGGCCTTCGCAAAACGCAGCCAGGCCAGCCTGATCAAATTCGAGCAGATTGGCCGTCATGGTGCTGCGTTGACTGGCTTCAAGCCGCGCGCATCAACGTGAATACACGTTCATGCCGGGGAAGAAAAACGCGATTTCAACGGCAGCGGTTTCAGCGGCGTCAGAGCCGTGCACGGCATTGGCGTCGATGCTGTCGGCGAAATCGGCACGGATGGTTCCGGCGGCTGCTTTCTTCGGGTCGGTCGCGCCCATCAGGTCGCGGTTCTTCAGGATGGCGCCTTCGCCTTCGAGCGCCTGGATCATCACCGGGCCGGAGATCATGAAGCCGACCAGGTCCTTGAAAAACGGGCGCGCTTTGTGAACGGCGTAAAAAGCTTCGGCATCACCACGCGAGAGGTGCACCATGCGGGCGGCCACCACCTTCAGGCCGGCGCCTTCAAAGCGCGCATAGATCTGGCCGATCACGTTTTTGGCGACGGCGTCTGGCTTGATGATGGAGAGTGTGCGTTCGATGGCCATTTGAAAATTCCTGACGATTGGTTTTTGGGTGACATGCCCGAGGGGCAAAGCCGTACATTTTAACCCGAGAGCTTGATGGGATGCGGCAAGCCCACAGTATGTGCATTGCATCCGATCACGCGCAAGCCTTTGCTTTTTCCCTTGACCAACAGACCGGCAGGTTGCTATATTATATATAGCTAACTATACATTAAAAACGTGACTTGGGCGCTATTTTCAGTCAGAAAACCGGCATGGCATCAATAAAATCGCCCAATCAACCCCAATATGGGTATGATTGACTGCGAGACGGATTAGCGACCCCGTCCACCTCGGCCACCACCACCACTGCCGCCGCCTCCATTGCCCCCACGGCCGCCCTGGCCACCCATGCCGCCGCGCGCACCGCCTGGCCCGCGTTGTTGGGCGCCACCGCCGCCGCCACGCCGTTGCCCCTGGCCCTGCCCCTGGCGCTGGCGCGTGAAGCTGTCTGCGCCAATGTAGCCCAATGAGGTTTTCATCGGATCGGGTTGGCTGGCTGCCGCCTGCCGGTCGGCGCGATCGCCCGGGTCGCCCCGATCGCCTGCGTTGTTGCGTCCTGCCTGCGGTGGCCGCTCGGGACGGTTGCGGTTGCCGCCCTGGCCGGGTGGTCGCCGCGGACCGGCAAAGGTGCCCGGTTGATCGCCTTGTTGCGGGTTGCCGGTGCGGTTGCCCGGACCGCCCGCCGGACGCGCACCGCGCCTGCGGTTACCGCGCCGTCCGTTGGTGCCGTTGGCGCCATTCCCGCCGGGCGGACGCTGGCCGCCCTGGCCACCGTGCCCACTATGGCCAACCGTGTTGCCCCGGTTGTCGTCATCGTCATCGATGGCGTCGTCGTCGTCACTGTCGTCGCCATGGACGGCTGCGCGCGCCATGCCGGACTGCGGTGCGCGCGGCTGCGCACGCCGGCCATCGCCAACACCTGCGGCCTGGCCCAGAAGGCGGATGTCGCCTTCGTCGAGCTCCATCCAGGCACCGCGTTTGAGCCCGCGCGGCAGCACCATCGCGCCGTAACGAATACGGATCAGCCGGCTGACCGCATGCCCCACCGCCTCGATCATGCGGCGCACTTCACGGTTGCGGCCTTCGGAAATCGTCACGCGGTACCAGCAATTGGAGCCTTCGCCGCCGCCGTCTTCGATCGAGCCGAAGCGGGCGATGCCGTCTTCCAGGGTGACGCCATCGAGCAGTTTCTGTTTTTCTTCCCGGCTCAGGCTGCCCAGCACGCGCACGGCGTATTCACGCTCCAGCCCGAAACGCGGGTGCATGAGGTTGTTGGCCAGGCCGCCGGAACTGGTGAACAGCAGCAAGCCCTCTGTGTTGAGGTCAAGCCGCCCCACCGACTGCCATTTGCCCTGGTGCAACTTGGGCAGACGGCGAAACACGGTTGGGCGGTTCTGGGGATCGTCGTGCGTGACGACCTCGCCCACCGGCTTGTGGTACGCAATCACCCGCGCTGCGGGCGGGTCAATGCGAAAACGGATCGGTTTGCCATTGACCTTCACATGGTCGCCGAACTGGATGCGCTGGCCAATGTGCGCAGGCTCGTTGTTGACCGTAATGCGCCCTTCCATGATCAGTTGCTCCATCTCCAGGCGCGAGCCCATGCCGGCCTGGGCCAGCACTTTATGCAGCTTGGGTGAATCCGCTTGCGGCAACAAAACGCGTTTGGAGGCAGCCGGGTCTTCGGTTTCCAGCTCTGAGTCAAATTCGCCCGAAACCACGTCGGCAAATCGGATGGCGTCGCCGGGGCCACCTGGCGCAGCGCTGACCACCGCGGGTTGCGCCGCTGGATCGGCCCGAACCGGATCGGAATCGGGCGCGGGCTCGGAATGGGGATCAGTGATCATGTCGATGATTCTGTGATGAGAAGTTTGGCTTCGGGTGGCACCTCGGTCGGGGCTTGGGCTGCCACTTCGTTTGGTGCGGCACTTTGCAGGTCGAGTTGCATGTCCAGTCCAGGTTGGTCGGTGGCGTCGATGCCGCCCAGTCCCAGCAGCGCTTCGGCGCCGCCTGCCGGGCTGTCCAGCGCGGGCAACTGGTCCAGCGAGTTCAGGCCCAGATCGTCCAGAAACTGGCGCGTGGTGGCGAACAGGGCCGGCCGACCCACCGTTTCACGGTGGCCAATGACTTCAATCCAGCCGCGGTCTTCGAGCTGCTTGAGCAGCAGCGAGTTGATTGTCACGCCACGGATGTCTTCCATGTCCGCCCGCGTGGCCGGCTGGCGGTAGGCAATGATGGCCAGTGTTTCAAGCGTGGCTCGCGTGTAGCGTGGCGGTTTTTCCGGGTGCAACCGGTCCAGGTAGTGGCGCATTTCCGGGCGGCTTTGAAAGCGCCAGCCGTTGGCCACGTTGATCAGTTCAACGCCGCGCTGCGCCCAGTCAAGTTGCAGGTCGACCAACAGGGATTTGATGGTGTCCGGGCCCAGCTGGTCGTCAAAAAGCACCCGCATTTCCTTGACCGGCAAAGGCTGTACGGCGCAAATCAGGGCGGTTTCAAGTATGCGTTTGGCATCGACCGAATTCATGGCGACAGGTTTTCCAAAGGAGGCGCCCGGGAGGGGAAATTCACGGCGCGAAATCAGGTCAAAACAGGATCTTCACGGGGCGTTTGGGCAGCAAAGGCGCTCAGGCACCGAGGGTGCTTCGCCATCAAGATCCAGAAGCAACAATCCAGAATTGCTGACTCTGGCCAGAATGCAAACCCCGGCGCGCCAGCGGCATCCTGCGTCGAATCGTCGCAGGCACAGGCCGTGGACGTCAACCCTCATTGTATCGCAGCCCCATTTCGGCCACCAAGCGGGCCAGGTCTGCCGGCAAAGGTGCGTGGAACGCCAGATCCTGCCCGGTTGCAGGGTGGACAAAAGCGAGCCGGCTGGCGTGCAAAGCCTGACGGCCGGGTTGCAACCTGGATGTGCCGCCATAAAGCGCGTCGTCGATCAGCGGGCACCCGATGGACGCCAGATGCACCCGTATCTGGTGTGTGCGCCCAGTGTGCAGGGTGCATTGAACCAGTCCGCCGGCCGGCGATGCCTCAAGCAGCTCACAGCTGGTTCGGGCAGGCTTGCCGGGGTGCAGGCGGGTGTCGACCACCGCCATGCGAAGGCGATTGCGCGGATCGCGGCCCACAGGTGCATCGATCTCGCGCGCTCGGGCGCCTGGCCACGGCCGGTCTATGACGGCCAGGTATTGGCGATGCACGTGTCTGGCCGCAATCATCTTCACAAGTGCGTCCATCACGCTGCGGCTGCGTGCAACAACCATCAGGCCACTGGTGTTTTTGTCCAGTCGGTGGACAATCCCCGCCCGCGGGAGAGACTTTGCGGCGGGGTCGCTGGCCAACAGTCCGTTGAGCAATGTGCCGCTCCAGTTTCCCGGGGCGGGGTGGACCACCAGACCTGCGGGCTTGTTGATCACGCACAGGTGTTCGTCCCTGAAGACAACCGGCAGGTCCATGGGTTCTGGCCGAAACGCCTGGCTTTGAGGCGTTGGGCGCAGCTCGATGGTTCCGGGAGCCCCCGCTCTCACACGTGCAGCGGTCTTGGTGGCGGTCTTGCCGTCCACCTCGACGAATCCGGCTTCAATCAATTGCTGCAAGTAACTGCGGGAGAACTCGGGCACGAGGCTGGCCAGGGCCAGATCGAGGCGTTGCCCATGCAAGGAAGCCGGGATTTCAAAGTCGCGCCGCTCGGTTTCGGCTTCAAGTTCAGCGCCGTCGTCCAGCCCCTGCGGCGATGGGTCGCCCGATATAATCAAACCGCGTCTCTATTAGAAAGTTGTTTGCAATGCGCCATGCCAAATTATCGGTTTTTTGTGCCAGGTTCCCTGCCTGGCTGAAGGCGTGTTGCCTGATGCCGGTTTTTCTCGGCCTGTTGGCCGGCTGCGCGTCGGTGGACGTCGACAAAACCGCGGGCATGAGCCCGAACCGACTGTACGCCGAGGCGAAAGACGAAATGAACGCAGGCTCGTTCGACAAGGCCGTCACGCTGCTGGAAAAACTGGAAGGACGCGCGGCGGGAACGCCCTTGGCCCAACAGGCGCAGCTCGACAAGGCCTATGCGCGCTACAAGTCCAACGAACCCGCTGAGGCGCTGGCGGCGCTTGAGCGCTTCATGAAACTGCATCCAGCCAGCCCGGCGCTCGACTATGCACTTTATTTGAAGGGCATCATCAACTTCAACGATGACCTGGGGCTGCTGTCTTTCCTGACACGTCAGGACCTGGCCGAACGGGACCAGAAGGCGTCCAAGGAGTCTTTCGAGGCGTTCAAGGAACTGACAACCCGCTTCCCGGAGTCCCGGTACACGCCGGACGCGCGTCTGCGCATGGTGTACATCGTGAATTCTCTCGCCCAGTACGAGGTGCATGTTGCCCGGTACTACTACAACCGTGGCGCATATCTGGCGGCTGTCAATCGCGCACAGGTGGCATTGGCGGAGTACCGCGCTGTACCGGCCCTGGAAGAGGCGCTGTTTCTGGTCTACAAATCCTACGACGCCCTCGGCATGAGCGACCTGCGCGACGATGCCAAACGGGTTCTGGAAAAATCCTACCCGCAAAGCGAGTACCTCACCAAAGGCTTTAAAACGGCAAATGAGCCGTGGTGGAAGCTGTGGTGAGTTCGGACTCGGCAAGCTGACCGAGAGCCTCCTGGAATTCCGCCTCCGTTGCCAGCGCTTTCATGGGCGGCAGCGCCGCGAAGAGGCGGCGGCCATACGACATCGTGGCCATGCGGTTGTCACATATCACCAGCAAACCCCGGTCAGACTCGCGCCGAATCAACCGGCCGGCACCCTGCTTCAGCGCCACGGCCGCCTCGGGCAGAAAATAGTCCATGAAGGCACTGCGCCCGAATTGCTCCAACCGGCTGGCGCGCGCCTCGACCAACGGGTCATTGGGCGGCGGAAACGGCAATTTGTCGATGACCACCAACTGCAGGGCGTCCCCTGGAACGTCAAACCCTTCCCAAAAAGAGGCCGAGGCCACCAGCACACAACCGCGTTGTCCGTGGGAATTGCCTTGGCGAAACCGATCCATCAGCTCGCGTTTGGGTTTTTGCCCCTGCGCCAGGACTTCAATCTCATCTGAGTCCCTGAACTGCGTCTGCAGTGTCTCCGTGATGGACCGCAACGCACGCAAAGTGGTTGTCAACACCAGAGTGCGGCCACCAATTCTCGCAGCGGCCTGTGCTACGAGCTTCGCTACCCGCGCGGCATGGGCAGACTCCGAGGGTTTCGGAAAATCCCTTGGCACGTAAACAGCTGCTTGTGCCCGGTAGTCAAAAGGGCTCTCCACCTTGAGGATTTCCGCGTCCATCAGGCCACAAGGCTCGGTGAACCAAGTCAGCTTGGCATCGTCTCCCAAAGTGGCCGAGGTGAAAATCCAGGATTTGGCCCCGCTTTCCGGCGTTCCCGGTGGCAACAATTTGGTTTTGACCACGGCGGCGATGTCCAGCGGCGACTCGACCAGGCGCAACTGCGTGCCAGCTTCCAGCCAGCGCACGGAGCCGGTCTCGCAGGCCCTGGAGAACAGATCGATCCGCGATATGAGCAAACCGATGCGTTCTGCCAGCCGCACAAAATCAGGGGCAAGCTCGGCCACCGGTTCCAGCATCGTATGCGCCTCACCAAGCGCATCGGCCAGTGCGGACAAAACCGCTGTCCAGGTGTCATCATGAATGCCGTCAGGCGAGGACCCGGTCCAGCGGATCTTTGTACCGGGCAATTGGTGGCCAACCGCCAGCCGCAGGTCGCGGGCCGCCAGTTCAACTTTGGCAGCCATTTCCTGCCAATTGCAAAGCCCCCGCGCCAGCGTGAGCCCCGTCGACTGCAGATCGCTGGCGAAGTCCAGCACCTGGCTGGTCGAGAGGAACTGGCCGAGAAACTGCACACCGGTTTCGTTGATTTGATGGGCTTCGTCAAAAATCACCGTGTTGACGGACGGCAACAGCTCCGCCACGCCCGACTCCCGCACCGCCAAATCGGCAAAAAACAGATGGTGGTTGATGACGATAACATCGGCGGCCATCGCTTCGCGCCGCGCAATGTTGACATGGCAGGCGCGAAATTTCGGGCACTGCGAACCGAGGCAGTTTTCGCGCGTCGATGTCACCAGCGGGATGATCGGCGAGCGCTCGTCCAGCCCCGGCAGTTCCGCCAGATCGCCAGAACGGGTGACATGTGCCCATTTTTCTATTTTCCCCAACGCGCGTTGGGACTGGCGGTCCGACTCGGTAACGCCTTGTTTGGCAAGTTCGAGCCGGTGCAAACACAGGTAGCTGGTGCGCCCTTTGAGCAAAGCCGCCTTGACGGGCAAGCCCAGAGCCTTCACGAGCAGCGGCAAATCGCGCCCGAAGAGCTGGTCTTGCAGATTTTTGGTTGCCGTGGAGACCAGGATCCGTTTGCCACTGAGCATTGCGGGAACCAGGTAAGAATAAGTCTTGCCCACGCCGGTGCCTGCTTCGACCACCAGAACGGAGCCATGGTCGATCGCCTCTGCCACGCGCAATGCCATGTGGGTTTGGCCGTCCCTGCCCCGGAATTCAGGCACGAATTGCGCGAGGCGGCTTTGGCTGCCGAACACCTCCTCAACCAATTGCACCAGGCTCATGCGTCAGGCTGGCTCATCGGGGGTCAGGTCACGTTCAATGCGCGACATTTCATCGCGCAGGCCCAGGCGCCGCTTCTTGAGCCGACGCATCATCAGCTCGTCCAACGGAACCTCCTCACTTTGGCGGTCAATCATGGCGTCCAGATCGGCGTGCTCCATCTGCAGTTCGATCAGGCGCCGTTTGAGCGAATGCAGGTTTGCGTCCATGGTCTAGGGGAAAATGCCCGGCTCAGCTGGCCAAAATGTTCTGGCAGTGTCGTGAGCTATACGCTGATAATACGGCTTTTAAGCGGCAATCTTTCGACTCAATTTCTGGAATTTCGCGGTCAAGGCAACAAGTATGTACAAAGGTTATCGGCTTACCGCTTCCACAGGTATCCACAAGGGGGACCGCGACTACCAGCAGGACCAGGTGGCGCTGTTGAACCACAGCCGCGTCAACGGCTGCATATTGGCCATCGTCGCGGACGGAATGGGCGGCCGAAGCGGTGGACGCAAGGCATCCGACCAGGTGATGCTGACGGCCAAGCAGCTTTTTGAGCGGTATTCGCCCGAAGTTGACGACGCGTCATCGATGTTGAAGCAACTGGTGCAAGAGGCCCATGTGGTCATCAAGCTGACGGCCATTTCGGCCGAGGAGGAGCCCCACAGCACGGTTGCAGCCTTCCTGATCAATCCGGGCGGTGACTGCCACTGGGCACACGCCGGAGATTCGCGTGTCTACCACTATCACGGGAACAAACTTGTCAAACGCACGCTCGACCACTCCTATGTTCAAACCCTGGTCAGCCGGGGCGAAATTACAGAAGAACAGGCCAACGTTCACCCGCAGTCAAACATCCTGATGGGCTGCCTGGGCACCGACAGTGATCCGATAGTGGACATCCATTTCATTCCCAAACTGCGCGCGGGTGATGTATTGCTGGCGTGCAGTGACGGCGTTTGGCACTATTTCAACAACAGCGAGATCGGGTCGGTGCTGTCCACACTGACTGCCCGCGAGGCCACTGAGTTTCTGATCGAAAAAGCCAGAAGCCGCGGCCAGGGCGGTGGTGACAATTTATCGCTGGTGGTCGTCAAGCTGGAGCCGTTAACGGCCTGACGGGTTGGCCGGCACACCCGGCGCGGCCTTGGCCGGTGGTGTGGCTGCAGTGGCTTTGCGCTCGAGTCGGCGTTTGGCGCCGTCTTCCTGACGTTTCTGGGCCGCCTGCTGCTTTTTCTCAAACTCCACTCTGCTGGATCTTCGTGCGTCTTCCTGCCCAGCTCGTTCGGCCTTCTCCGCTGCGTTCGCGTCTGCGCGGGCCTTGAACTCCTTCGCGCGATCTGACGCTTCGAGTGCAGCCTGGTTGCGCTCAGCGGCACGCTGGTCAATGGATTTCAAACGCTCTTGCTGGCCGGCCTGTGCATCTAGCAGGCGTTGCTCGGCCTCACGCATGGTTTGTGGTGACAATTTTTCTTCGGTTCTTGAAAATTGCTCAGCGCCTCGTCGCCGCGCCTCAGACGCATTGACCGCGAGCTCCTGGCGCCGCAAGTCCGCCATCGCTTCCCGGCGCACTGCACGCGCACGGCCCACGCAATCGTAGACCGCAAACTTCTGATAACAAGCCTGCTCTTCCGAGGCAAATGCGCCTTCAATCAGGACCCGTTGTGAGCGGATACGGGCCAGCTCTGCCTCAGCCGCCGTCTCAGCGCCACGCGAATCGACCTGCCCCAGTGAGACAGCCGGCAAGGCCCCGCCAAGCAGCGCTGCGACAACGACAAACTTTGCGCTTTTCATGTCAGTTGCGTGTCCACCTGACGCCGGTCAAGTTCCAGGAATTCCCGGGATTGCATTTCATGCAGCCGAGAAGCCGTACGCGGAAACTCATGCGCCAGCGGCCCTTCCAAATAGAGCGCCTCAGGCAAAGTTTCAGCAGACATGATCAATTTGATCCGGCGGTCATACAACACGTCAACCAGCCAAGTAAAGCGCCTGGCTTCAGAAGCCATTCGAACCGACATTTGGGGCACATCACTGAGAATCACGGTGTGGAATTGTGTCGCAATTTCCAGGTAGTCATTTTGCGAGCGGGGGCCGCCGCACAGCGCCTTGAAATCAAACCACACGACACCTCCCGCCTTGCGCAAGGCATGGATTTCACGAGCCTCAATGTGAAGGGTCGGGTCTTCATCGTGCGTCTCGGCAATCTGCTCAAACGCCTCACGCAGCTGGGCGTTTGCCTTGGCCCCCAGCGGCGTATGGTAGAGCTTTAGCCGCTCAAGCGTGCGCCGCCGGTAGTCGATGCCGTTGTCAACATTGACCACGTCCAGTTGATCGTTGAGCAATGCTATGGCGGGCAATATCCGGTCCCGGTGCATGCCGCCGGGATACAGGTCGTCCGGCCGGAAGTTTGACGTTGTGACCAAGCCGACACCATTGTCAAACAAAGCGGCCAACAGCCGGTGCAGGATCATGGCGTCCGTGATGTCTGCGACATGAAACTCGTCAAAACAGATCAACCGGTGCTTCTTGGACATTCTCCTGGCCAGCACATCCAGCGGATTGGCCGTGCCCTGCAAACCGGCCAGTTCGCGGTGAACTTCCCGCATGAACTCGTGAAAGTGCAGACGGGCCTTTTTGTGGATCGGAACAGCATTGAAAAAGCAATCCATCAGGAAACTTTTGCCCCGACCAACGCCGCCATAGAGGTAGACACCGCGAGGGATGGCGGGGCGTCCGATCAACTTCCTCAAGGGGCTGGATCGCGCCGCTTTATAAGTCGTCCAGTCGGCGGCACATCGCTCCAAGGCCAGAACTGCCTTGAGTTGTGCAGGGTCCGGGGCGTATCCGCGCGCCTTTAACTCCCGCTCGTAAGTCGCCTGCACGCTCAAGAGTAGCACTTTAAGCCGCTATATTTTATATAGCATCGTACACTTACATCACGTGACTTGAAGCCCATTTTTACTTGGAAAAAGCGAAGAACTAAGCGTCAGCTAAAAATTGAGCGTCCGTTTGTCGACAGCCAAAGCGGCCTCTTTGACCGACTCACTAAGGGACGGATGAGCATGGCAAATGCGCGCGATGTCTTCGCTGCTGGCCCTGAACTCCATCGCCATGACACATTCGGCAATAAGCTCGCTGGCCATAGGGCCCACGATGTGTACACCCAGAATTTCATCGGTCGCGGCGTCGGCCAGCATTTTGACCATGCCTGTCGTGTCGCCCAGAGCACGGGCGCGTCCGTTGGCGAGAAAAGGGAAGGTTCCGGCCCTGTACTTCACGCCGTCTGCCTTGAGCTGCTGTTCACTGCGGCCTACCCAGGCGATTTCGGGCGAGGTGTAGATTACCCAGGGAACCGTATTGAAATTGACATGCGGATGTTGCCCGGCGATTCGCTCTGCCACGGCCGCGCCCTCTTCCTCAGCCTTGTGCGCCAGCATTGGCCCTCGCACCACGTCACCCACCGCCCAGACGTTCGGGAGATTTGTCTTGCAATCGCCGTCCACCACAATGGCACCGCGCTCATCGAGTTTCAGACCGACCGATTCAGCCTTCAATCCCAGGGTATTGGGTGTGCGTCCGATCGAGATGATCAGCTTGTCAACGTCAAGTGTCTGCCCCCCGCCTTTCGCATCTGTATAAGCAATTGACACACCTTTTTTGCCGGACTTGATCTCGCCAACCTTCACACCCAGTTCAATCTTCAAACCCTGCTTGTCAAAGGCTTTTCTGGCCTCTTTGGCGATTTGCTCATCCACGACGCCAAGGAAAGTCGGCAAGGCCTCCAATATCGTGACGTCGGAACCCAATCGGCGCCAGACAGAACCCATCTCCAGGCCAATCACGCCTGAGCCAATCAGCCCGAGTCTTTTGGGAACAGCGCCAATGCGCAGCGCACCATCGTTGGACAGAATGTTTTCTTCGTCAAAACCCGCGCCCGCCAACGGGCGGGCATTGGAACCGGTGGCGACAATGATGTGTTTCCCGGAAATCGTTTCAATGGCAGTGCCGGCAATGTTGACCTCATAGCCGACATCCATGGCTTTCACGAAAGAACCACGGCCGTGGAAAAAACTAACCTTGTTCTTCTTGAAAAGATACTGGATACCGTCGTTGTTTTGTTTGACGACGCTGTCCTTGCGACCCACCATTTTGGTCAAATCCAGCGACAGTCCGGTAACCCCTATGCCGTGTTCGGAAAAGTGCTTGCCCGCATGCTCATAGTGCTCGGAACTCTGGAGCAGCGCTTTGCTGGGTATGCAGCCGGTATTGGTGCAGGTGCCGCCCAGAGCCGGACCACCCTTGCTGTTTTTCCATTCGTCGACACAGGCGGTACTGAAGCCCAATTGCGCCGCACGGATGGCCGCTATGTAGCCACCAGGCCCTGCGCCGATAACGATGACATCAAATTGCTTTGACATGGTTGATTCCTTCGGGGCGTCAAATGTCAAACAACAACCGCGCAGGGTCCTCCAGCGCCTCCTTCATCGCGACCAGCCCCAGCACGGCTTCGCGCCCGTCGATGATACGGTGGTCGTAACTCATGGCCAGGTAGTTCATCGGGCGGATGACGATCTGCCCGTTCTCCACCACGGCCCGGTCTTTGGTCGCATGCACGCCCAGAATCGCGGATTGTGGCGGGTTGATGATGGGCGTCGACAACATCGAGCCGAACACACCACCATTGCTGATCGAAAACGTGCCACCCGTCATCTCTTCAATGCCCAGTTTGCCATCCCTTGCTTTCACGCCGTATTCGGCGATCTTCTTTTCAATATCGGCAAAACTCATCTGGTCCGCATTTCGCAAGATTGGCACCACCAACCCACGGGGCGAACCTACCGCGATGCCAATATCAAAGTAGCCGTGGTAAACGATATCGGTGCCATCGACCGAGGCATTGATCACGGGGTACTTCTTGAGCGCGTGAACGGCAGCCTTCACGAAGAAACTCATGAAGCCGATTTTCACGCCATGTTCTTTTTCAAACTTTTCCTGAAAGCGCTTGCGCATCTCCATCACCGGCGCCATGTTGACTTCATTGAACGTCGTCAAGATGGCATTGGTCGATTGCGACTGCAGCAGTCGTTCGGCCACGCGCGCGCGCAGGCGGCTCATGGGCACACGTTGCTCGGGCCGCTGACCCAACGGTGTGGTTTTGGCCAGAACCTGCGGCAACATCGGCACAGCTGAAGCAGCGGGCATTGCAGTTGCCGCTGCTGGTTTGGCGGCGGCCTTGCCGACAATGGCATCCAGCACATCCGCCTTGATGATGCGCCCATCTTTGCCCGACCCGGCAACCGAGCCCTGCGCCAGGTTGTTGTCAGCGATCATTTTGGCGGCGGACGGCATGGCAATGCTGGCCGAGGTCACGGATGGGGTCGTGGCACCTGCCGCAGACTGTATCCCGGGAGTTGTTGCAGCTGGTGCAGCTGGTGCAGCCGCTGCGGGTTTGGGTGCAACCACAGCACCCTTGCCTTCGGTATCAATCCGCGCGATCAACTGCTCGGCAGCCACGGTCGCACCGTCGCCCATCACCAGTTCTGCCAGCACACCGGCAGCTGGCGCGGGTACTTCCAGTACGACTTTGTCGGTTTCAACTTCAATCAGGATCTCGTCGATGGCAACCGCCTCGCCGACCTTTTTTTTCCATTGCAACAAGGTTGCTTCTGCCACTGACTCCGACAGTTGTGGCACTTTTACTTCTACGATAGCCATATGAATTCCCTGTTTTTATTTCGTCAAGACGAAGCCCTTGAGCTTCGAGAACGCGCCATCAACCAGCGCTTTTTGCTGTTCCTGGTGCAAATGTGAATAACCCACCGCGGGCGAAGCGGAAGCGGCACGTCCGGAATACCCCAAGCGTTGGCCATCAGCCATGTTTTCGTGGATGTAATGCTGCACAAAGAACCAGGCTCCCTGGTTTTGCGGTTCATCCTGACACCAGACGACGTCTGTCGCGTTCGGGTATTTCTTCAGCTCGGCAGCGAAAGCCTTGTGCGGGAACGGGTACAGCTGCTCCACCCGCAACAGCGCCACATCGTCGTCGCCTTTTTCTTCGCGGCGCCGCGCCAGGTCGTAATACACCTTGCCGGAGCAGGCAACCACCCGCTTCACCTTGTCGGCGCGCTTGATAACCGCCTCATGGCTCTCCGGAATCACGGTCTGAAAACCACCCTTGGTGAATTCATTCAAAGGTGAAGCCGCGTCCTTGGCCCGCAGCAGGGACTTGGGCGTCATGATGATCAATGGCTTGCGCAGGTTGCGCACCATCTGCCGGCGCAACACGTGGAAAATCTGGCTGGCCGTCGTGGGTTGGACGATTTGCATGTTGGTGTCGGCCGCCAACTGCATGAACCGCTCCAGACGCGCGGAACTGTGCTCCGGCCCCTGCCCTTCGTAGCCATGCGGCAACATCAGGGTGATGCCGTTCACACGGCCCCACTTCACCTCGCCACTGGCAATGAACTGGTCTATCACCACCTGCGCGCCATTGGCAAAATCGCCAAACTGGGCTTCCCAGATCACGAACGTGTTGGGGTCGTTGGAAGCGTAGCCGTATTCAAATGCCAGCACTGCTTCTTCCGACAGGATCGAATCGATCACCACAAACGGGGCCTGGTTCGGCGCCACGTTTTGCAAGGGCGTGTAGGTGCCCTCATCAAACTTTTCACGGTTCTGGTCATGAATGACCGAGTGCCGGTGCGTGAACGTGCCGCGCCCGCAATCTTCACCTGAAAGGCGCACCGGATAGCCGCTGGCCACCAGTGACGCAAACGCCATGTGCTCGCCCATGCCCCAGTCGACCGGAATTTCGCCCCGGCCCATTGCCGCCCTGTCTGCATAGACTTTTTTGACCAGGTTATGGGGTGTGATGCTGTCTGGGATGGTGCTTATTTTTTCCGCCAACCGCTTCCATTCGGCCATGGGCAAAGCAGTGTCACCAGCATCGGTCCACTTTTTGCCCAGAAAGGGAATCCAGTCCACTGAATACTTGCTTTTGAAATTGGTGATGACGGGGTCAAAGGTGTTTTTACCCGCATCCAGCGCGGCACGGGTGGCCTTGACCATATCGTCACCCAGCGTATCGCCCATGCCCTGCGCCGCCAGTTTATCTGCGTACAACTTTCGGGTACCCGGATGTGTACCGATCTTTTTGTACATCAAGGGCTGGGTCAGCGCCGGTGTGTCTTGTTCGTTGTGGCCAAGTTTGCGGAAACAAATGATGTCGACCACCACATCCTTCTGGAATGCCATGCGGTACTCCAGCGCAAGCTGTGTGGCCAGCACCACGGCTTCGGGGTCGTCGCCGTTGACGTGCAGCACCGGTGCTTCAATCATCTTGACAACGTCGGTGCAATACAGCGTCGAGCGGCTGTCACGCGGGTCGCTGGTGGTAAATCCGATCTGGTTGTTGATGACAATGTGCACCGTGCCGCCCGTGAAATACCCGCGCGTTTCGGCCAGCGCCAGCGTCTCCATGACAACACCCTGGCCAGCGAAAGCCGCGTCGCCATGCACCAGCACAGGCAACACCTGGAGGCCCTTGGGGTCGCCGCGGCGGTCCATGCGTGCGCGCACCGAGCCTTCGACCACCGGGTTGACAATTTCGAGGTGAGACGGGTTGAAGGCCAGCGTCAAATGCACCGGCCCACCGGGCGTTGACACGTCGGAGCTGAAGCCCTGGTGGTATTTCACGTCGCCACTGGGCAAATCTTCCGGCGCCGTATGGTCAAACTCTGCGAACAGATCAGCAGGCAGTTTGCCGAGCGAATTCACCAGCACGTTGAGGCGCCCGCGGTGCGCCATTCCAATCACGATCTCCTGCAGCCCCACGCTGCCGCCGCGCTGAATCAGCTCGTCCATGGACGCAATGAAACTCTCGCCACCTTCGAGGGAAAAGCGCTTTTGCCCCACGTATTTGGTGTGCAGAAAACGCTCCAGGCCTTCAGCAGCCGTCAGGCGGTCCAGGATATGGCGTTTTTTCTCGGCAGAAAACTGGGGTTTGCTGCGGATGCCCTCGAGCTTCTGTTGCCACCAGCGCTTCTGGCCCTGGTCGGTCATGTACATGTATTCGGCGCCCAGGGTGCCGCAATAGGTCTCACGCAAGGCGTTGAGCAGCTCGCGCAATGGCATGGTTTCGCGGCCAAAAAACGTGTTCGTGGTGTTGAACACGGTCTCCTGATCAGCGTCGTTGAAGCCGTAGAAGGAAGGCTCCAGCTCAGGGATCTTTTCGCGCTCAGCGCGTTTGAGCGGGTCCAGGTCAGCCCAGCGCGCCCCCACGTTGCGATACGCCGCAATGAGTTGCTGCACAGCCGTGCGCTTGCGGCCCATCTCCGAATCGGCCCCGGTTGCCATGACAACCTGTGTGCCGCCCTGTTTGGCGCGTTCGGCAAAGGCGTTGACCACCGGCAAATGTGGCACGTCTTTGGTGTTGCTGCCGTCTACGGCCGGAACGTACTGGAGCGCGTCAAAATAGTCGCGCCAGGAATCGGGCACGCTGCCAGGGTTGGCGAGGTAGTTCTCATACATCTCCTCGACATAGGGCGCGTTGCCGCCGAAGAGATAGGTGGTGCCGTGGTAGGCACCATAGACTGACCCCGTCTGGGCCGGTGGGACTTGACTCATTTGACGCTTGCCTCCATTTCCCTTTGGGAAACGTTGTTTGGTTTAAAACCTTCCGCGACACGGCTGAACCGGTTGGCGGATGCGACTGATGCCTAGGAAGGGCCTTCGTTACACGCGAGATTGTGCCATTGAAAGGGATAAGCCCGGATTTTTCGCTTTCTTGCGTGGTCAGACCTGTACCAAATCGCGTATTTGCTGCAGGGCTACCGGGTCGTCCATGGTGGTCAGGTCGCCCGGGTCGCGCCCCTCACACACGGCTTGAATTGCCCGTCGAAGCAGTTTGCCGCTGCGTGTTTTGGGTAACAGCGTGACAAACCGCACCCGCGCGGGCCGCGCCACAGCCCCAAGGTCGCCGTCCACCAGCTTCATGATTTCACCCTCGAGTTTGAGCGTTGACGCCGCATCGTGTATCAAACGGCTGTCCTTGACAACAGCGAACGCCATCGCCACCTGGCCCTTGAGCGGGTCGGCCACACCCACCACCGCGACTTCCGCCACGTTGGGATGGGCTGCAATACTTTCCTCAATCTCGCGGGTACCCAGGCGATGCCCAGCCACGTTGATCACGTCGTCGGTGCGCCCGAGAATGAAGTAATAACCGTCCTTGTCGCGGACACCCCAGTCAAAGGTGCTGTAAACCAGCTTGCCGGGCACGGTTTTCCAATAGGTGTTGACGAACCGGTCGTCGTCACGCCACACGGTTTGCATGGCGCCGGGGGGAAGCGGGCCCTCAAAAACCACAACACCTTTGGCGTCTGGCGCTGTCAGTTCCTCCCCGGTCTGGTCGTCCAGCAGCTTCACGTTGTAGCCATACACCGGCATGCCCGGCGAGCCCAGGCGCGTCGGTATTTTCTCGACCCCGTGGCAGACACACAGCGCCGGCCAGCCGGTTTCTGTTTGCCAGTAGTTGTCGATGATGGGCTTTTTCAAACCGCCGCTGATCCACTCCGAGGTCGGCTCATCCAGCGGCTCCCCCGCCAGAAACAGTGCCCGCAATGACGAAAGATCGTATTTCGCGAGGAGCGCAGGGTCTTGCTTCTTCAACACCCGAATCGCGGTGGGCGCACTGAACATCACCGTCACTTTGTATTTTTCGACCAGTTGCCACCAGATGCCGCCATCGGGCTGGCCGCCAAAGCCGCGTATTGGCAGCCCTTCGTACATGATGCTCGCCATGCCCGCGATCAAGGGCCCGTAGACGATGTAGCTGTGACCCACCACCCAGCCAATGTCGCTGGTGGAGAAATAGGTTTCTCCGGGGTTGCCGCAATAGATGTATTTCATGCTGGCAGCCAGCGCCACCGCGTACCCGCCAGTGTCGCGCTGCACGCCTTTGGGTTTGCCGGTGGTGCCGCTGGTATACAGCGTGTAGCTGGGGTGCGTGGCTTCGACCCACTCACAAGGAACCTCGGCATTGAGATGCCTTTGCGCCAGATCAGGCCATAAATGGTCGCGACCAGCAAGCAAAGTCATGGCGGCCAGTTGCCGGTCAACCAGCAGAACCGCGTCGGGTTTGTGGGTGGACAGGCGAATCGCATCGTCCAGCAAAGGCTTGTACTCGACCACCTTGCCCGAGCGTGACCCGGCGTCGGCGCTGATGATGAGTTTGGGCGACGCGTCTTCGATGCGCGAGGCCAGCGCCCCCGAGGCAAAACCACCGAACACCACGCAGTGAATGGCACCGAGGCGGGCACAAGCCAACATCGCAAATGCCGCCTCGGCAATCATCGGCATGTAGATCAGGACGCGATCGCCCTTTTGCACGCCCAGGCTGCGGATCACCGCCGCCATGCGTTGCACCTCGACGTGCAACTCGCGAAATGTGTAGACCCGTTCCTCATCGGTCTCGGTGGAGACGTAAATCAACGCTGCCTGGTCCGGGCGGTCTTTCAGATGGCGGTCCACGGCGTTGTGGCACAGGTTGGTGGTGCCGCCGACAAACCACTTGGCAAACGGCGGGTTGCTGTAGTCACAGATCTGCTGCGGCGGGGTCTTCCAGTCCACCAGTTGGGCTTGTTCGGCCCAAAACGCGTCGCGCTCGACCAACGAGCGGCGGTGAAAGTCAGCAAACGAGGCGGGCATGTCAGTTTTCCTTCAACAATTCAATTTTGAATTCATAATTACGGCGAATGCTGCCAATTATTCGCATCAGGCTTTCAGGGGACTGACGTCTGCGCCACGGCGCTTGCCAGCCGCCCGTTTCAACGGCCTCATCACCCTTCAGCGCACCAGATCCAGTACCGTCCTGAAGTCCGGATGTTCCGCCGTACGCAGCCATTCAAACGCGACCATTTCCGTGGTCACGAGTTCTGCCCCGGCACCGGCCAGGCGGTCAAACGCAGCATCCCGGTTGCGCTCGGAGCGTGAACTGCAGGCGTCCGTAACGACCCACACGTCAAACTCGTCTTCGAGCAAATCGAGCGAAGTTTGCATCAGGCATACGTGGGCTTCACAACCGGCCATCACGATGGTGTTGCGCTCTGGCGCAGCGGGCTTTTGCAGGTGTTTGGGCATGCTGCGCGCGTTGCCACGTGGCTCGGCCTGCGCTTTGGGCTCCGGCCGCAACCACTCGCCCAGCCCCTCTTCCACGGCGCTGAAATGCATCTTGCTCAGCGTCTTGCCGCACAAGGTGCGAATCTCGGGCAGGTTTTCCCCCAGGCGCGATGGGTTTTCTTCCGTGCCCCACACCGGCAGTTTCAGCAGTTGGGCGATTTTGCCCAGCCGCAAGGCGTTGGCCACCACCTGCGGGTGGTCAAATATGGAAGGCATCAGTTTGGACTGGTAATCGACCAGCACCAGTTGCGATTCAGCGGCGTCCAGCAACATATTGGGCTCGTTTCATGAAGTTTGGGTGATATTTCGCTAAAGTGTAAAGACTATGAATGCACCGACCAACTCCCCCGCCCTGATGAGCGGCGCAGATTTTCGCGAATCACTGCGTCGTTACAGCCCCCATGTGTTTGTGGACGGCCGCAAAGTCGACAGCGTGGCCGACGAGCCTGCCCTGCAACCGGGCATCAACGCCATCGCCCTCACCTACGACTACGCACTGAAGAGCCAATACGCGCCGGTCATGACAGCGGTGCAACACACCAGTGGCAAAACGGTCAACCGGCTCACCCACATCAACACCAGCTCGGGCGACTTGCTCAACAAGTTGGAGGCTGTGCGGCTGGTCTGCCAGGAAACCGGTTGTGCCCAGCGCTATTTGACCCACGACGCGATGAACGCCATCGGCCAGGTTTCCGCGCGTATCGACAACGCACTGGGGTCAACTGAAAACACCGCGCGCTTCCTCAACTACCTGCACCGCGTGCAAGACCAGGACTTGACACTCGGCATCGCCATGACCGACGCCAAAGGTGACCGCAGCCTGCGCCCGCATCTGCAAGGCAACCGCGACACGTATGTGCACGTGGTCGAGCGCAATGCACTGGTGAATGGCAAACGCGGCATCGTCATCAGCGGCACCAAAGCCATCGTGACCGGCGCGCCCTACTTGCACGAGCTGCTCGTCATGCCATGCCGCAACATGGGTGAAAAAGACGCCGATTTCGCCGTCTGCTGTGCTGTACCGATTGACGCGACGGGCCTCACCATCATCGCCCGCCCCGCTGGCCGCCCCGGCGAAAAACTCGAGCATGGCGACGCCCTCTTCAGCCGCAAATACGGCCAGAGCACGGGCGTTTGCCTGTTCGACAATGTCTTCGTGCCTTATGACCACGTGTTCTATGACGGCTCCAACAGCACCTGGGAACACAGTGGCCACCTCACCTACAGCTATGCCACGCACCACCGCCACACCTGCATTGGCGCGCGCGCGGGTTTTGGCGATTTGCTCATCGGCGCTGGCGCACTGATGTGTGAAGCCAACGGTTTTGACCCCGGCAAAGAGACGCACCTGCGCGAGCAGATGGTCGAGCTCATCACCATCACCGAGAGTTTTTTCGCCTGCGGTGTGGCTGCCAGCGTCTACGGCAAGGCGGACGAATACAGCAAAACCTTCATGCCCGACCCGGTGTTCAGCAACATCGGCAAACTGCTGCTGGCCACCAAGATTTACGACATGCACCGCATCTCGCACTATGTGAGCGGTGGCCTGATCGTCACCCTGCCCGGCCCGGATGAAGACCACAACCCCGAGACGGCGGCCCGCTTGAGCGAAGTGCTGCGCGCCAACCCCGACGTACCCTACGAGCAGCGCATCCAGACTGCGCGTTTCATTGAAGACCTCACCGCCGGTTACCAGGGCGGGTGGTACAGCGTGATCAGCCTGCACGGCGGCGGCTCGCCCGAGGCGATGAAACAGGAGATTTACCGCAACTATCCCATCGGCAGCAAAGTGGAGTTGGTTGAACGCATTCTTGAGCGCGGCATTGGCGCGGACGGCTCACCTGCCGCTGCACCACACGACCCCGCCCGCGCGATCACCCAAAACCGCCAGCCGGGGAAATGTTGCGACACCGGCTGCACCACGCCCGGGCAGCCGGTGATGGTGGATTTGCCGCAGCCGCTTGCGCTCAGGCGCTAAGCGACAGCGCGCCCTCAGGGCTCCGCGGCCCGAGACCCGGGGTGACGGGCTGCGGGTACAGTAAAAACCGCAATAATTAACATGGGTGTTAACA